>NHDG01000024.1 GCA_002167285.1 Planctomycetia bacterium TMED53 | reverse complement strand
CCTCGACGATGAAGACGATGATGAAGATGCAGAATACGATCCAACCCAAGAGGACGACCCCGGAGATGTCGATGTGGATCGCGGTAAAACGGGTGTCGGTAACGGTGATCTGGATGCGCCCGGTGATATCGAAGATCCCGACATTCGTTTGGTGAAGCATGAGTGGAAGATCGATAAGGAGAGTCCATCTCTGGATATCCGCTCAAAAAAGGTACAGGTTCTGATCGATAGTGAAGAGTTGCGTAAAGAGTGTGGAGAGGGAGCGGTTGCTGTGACCTTCACGGTGAAAAAGGGTCGCGTCATCCATGTGCTTTCCCACTTCGGTGAACAGAGTAGCTCTGACAATGAGGCGACGATTGAGAATCTGCTAATCAACTTCCTGTTGCAGGTCCGCATTCGTGCCGGAAACTAGCGCTGCTCTGATCTCATGAACGGAAGTTCTGGACGCCCCGTAGGGAAAGGTCTACCGTGCTTCCTGTTCAACAGAGGGTATTTGGGGATCAGAAATCCTGAAGCCTACCTTCAGGGAAAATGGGGATCGGGGGGAAATTGCGCAAGTCTCGCACGGTGTTCCGCTTCTGTATGGAGCCGTCCTTTGCGGTGCTGTTCGCGATTCTTGTTGTGGGAGTGATTCTCTCAGCCCAACCCATCGCTGCTCAAACGACTCTTGGGCTCTTCGGAACCGATGAAGATCTGAAGATTTATTATGATCGTCTCGAAGCCGACATCTCCACAGATAACGGCGGCAGATCTCTGGTCGTGCTCGGTAATGTCCTCCTCGAAGGTCGAGGGTTTTCCCTGCGTGCGGATGCGGTAGGGGTCTACGTCGAAGGCGTCGATCAAGAAAAGGGCCCCATCAACCCTCGGGTCCTCGCGCTCGGTGGTGTGTTGCTGGATCGTAGCGGCCAAACTTTTCAAGCCGAATCGGTCTTTTATGAGGTCGAATCTCGACGCATGGTTTTGAGTGATGCGCGCATTCGTTTAACCACTGACTTGCTCGAAATGTTGAGAAGATTGCCACGAGATGACCCCCGTCGTGCTCGAAGCATCGCCGAATCCTGGGTTGGTGGAGTTTCCGACGTTGCTGACACTGAGCTCCCTGTTGCCAGTATCGGAATCGCTTCTCGCCTTCTTGTCGTCGAAGATTTCGCAGGGGTCACCGGTGAAGAGATGATCTTCACTACCGATCTTTTTGATGATCCGGAGTGGGCACTCGTTGCCGATCGCGGTCGTGCGACTCCAAGAGAAGAGGTCAACCAACTTGCAAATGAGGATAAGCCTGGTGGGTTTTTCTTTGCTGTTGATGGCGCACGCTTGGAGCTGGGTGGTTTGCCTGTGGCATACTTCCCCTCGACACGTTGGGATTCCCGTTGGGGGAGATCTTTTCCACTGAGAGATCTGCGAATCTCCGACTCTACTCGGTTTGGGTCGCGGATCGACACCAGTTGGAATGGCGATTTTCTACTCCCTGAGCGATTTGAAGATGAAATCGACCTGACTCCCCGAGTGGACTCCCTATCTAGTCGTGGTACGGGTTATGGCCTCGACTTCGAATGGGGGCGTGATCCACTTCGTTGGGCTGACGATCCGGATGGCCGCTTGGATCTCTATGGTTATGGGTCTTTCTGGCAGATCAGCGATGAGGCGACGGAGGACAGTGATGGAACTCCTGTGACAGAGGAGGATCGCTATCGAGGTCGTGCTTTTGTCCAGGCAAGGTTAACTCCGACAACATTGATCGATGCAGAGTGGTCTTCTGCGAGTGATGCCAATTTCGTTGATGAGTTTTTCCGCGTCGAAGCCAGAACTGTAAAGAGGCCTGAGAATTTCTTCTCGATACGTCAGGAGCTCGGGGAGAGTACCGTCAGTAGTTTGCGGGTTGATAGTGGTTATGAAAATTTTACAGATCAGGTAGAACGTTCTCCAGAGTTAGCTCTTAGGCTTCTCGATTCGCCATTGATCGCTGGATTCCGAGCAGATGCAGACGTGGTGCTTTCCGATTTAGAACTGGTTCCAGGAGAATCCTCGGCGACGGTTGCTGAGGAAGTGCGTAGACTCGATCTACGGAGTGAATTTTCTAGACCCTTCATCGCCAGTCGTTGGTTAAATGTGATTCCGACTGCTGGAGTCAGATATACCCAATGGACATCACCCAATTTGGCAGAAGAAGAGAGATCATTTCTGTCTGCTGGCTTGGAGGCAGCAACTCGATTCTCGAGGGTATTCCAAGTTCGAAATCAATCGCTAGGGATCGATGGATTACGTCATGTGGTCGATCTGCGAGCGAACTATTCGGGTTTGATGGAAAATACCTTGGACTCTGCGCCGGCGCCCTTTGCCTTCGATGAAATTGATGGGCTGGATAACCGTGAAGTCGTCACTTTGTCGATGGGGCATCGATTCCAAACGCGCCAGTCTCGAAGTGACCGTGAACGGATATACCGCTTGGGAACTCGCAGTATCGCCGAGGCTCGAATCGACGCCCTTTATTACCCTGACGCCGATCGTGATAACTCCGGAGAGGCGTGGGGAGATCTCTTCTCAGAAGTCGTCGTCCACGGCTCAGGAGGCTGGAGTATCTTCGGTGAAAGTCGTCACGATTTAGGACTTGGCCAGAATCGCGGCAAGAATTTAGGTCTTCGCTGGCTGCAAGTCGAACAAGGTTTGTTTGAAGTTTCCTGGCGCGACCGACCGGAGTATCAAGAGTCTCTCCTCGCCGGTGGGCGCTTTGTGGCTTCTTCTCGTTGGGATTTGGGGCTCTACGTCGAATACGACCTCGATGATGAAGAAATCATCGGCCAATGGTGGGAGGTGGGTCGGAATTTTCGCACCTTCCGCCTTGGGTTCGCGTTTGATGTGGATGCCGGAATCAATGACGACACAACCTTTCGGGTGGATATCGGCCTTCGCGAATGGCTAGGGGGCCTGGGTTCACGGGGGGCGGGCCGCGGTTTCCGTGGCAGTAACTCCCGCTGGTAGGGCTTTTATCCGTGACTTCCCATCTGTTTTTCGGTTTCTCCCAATGAAGATAGCGGTGATGATTTCACTTGTGAGTTGATCTCCCTGAATTGATCTACCGATGGGGGAGTATTTCTCTTGAGTGAATCGAGGGCAGCATGAGTAAAGCGGTCTATCCCGGTACCTTTGACCCGCCCCACAAAGGGCACTTAGATCTGATTCAAAGAGGATCGCGAATTTTTGATGAGTTGATCGTGGCCGTTGCGGTAAATCGACAAAAGACAGCGCTCTTTTCCCCTGAAGAACGGGTGGCTTGGCTCAAGACCTGTATCGGCGATCTGCCGGGGGTTCAAGTCCAGGCGTTTGATGGCTTGGTCGTCGATCTACTTCAGAGTGAATCACGGCGTATTCTACTGAGGGGAATCCGCACCTTTGCTGATTTCGAAGCTGAGTACACCATGGCATTGACGAACCGCTCCATTTCTGGCGACCTTGAAGCGGAAACGGTATTCGTATTGCCCAGCCTTGAGTATTCCCATCTGTCGAGCCGCCATATCAAAGAGATTGCAGCATTCGGGGGAGATGTCAGGGATTCCCTGCCCGAAGCGATCGCGGGGGAGGTGACTTCTGAACTCGAGCGCCGCTTGCGATCAGGGTCGCTGGAAAACTGATGCTCTCCCCGTTAAACTCACCCATCTGTCGCTGGTCGGGTCAGCTGCTCGATCGTTCGTTGATGAGCGAGTCACTCGGGAGACCGTTGGCTTGAGAGCTTTTCTACGATTCACCGCCACAGAGCCCGTCCCTTCGAGAAATAGGGATTCGAATTTTGAAAAGCATGGAAGGATTCTAGGCGATGACTGATGGGCCGATTAAAGCCATTCACACCGACAAGGCTCCAGCAGCCATCGGGCCCTATTCCCAAGCCGTCGAGGTGGATGGTTGGGTTTATTGTTCAGGCCAGATTCCGATTGTTCCCGCGGATGGATCCATTCTTCGTAGTATCGAAGATCAGGCTCATCAGGCTTTGAGAAATCTAGGCGAGGTTCTCTCAGCTGCAGGCTGTGGTTTTTCCGATGTCGTCAAAACCCAAGTCTATCTCGCCGATATGGCTGACTTTGAAGTAGTCAACAAGGTCTACGCGCAGTTTTTTAGTGAGCCATTTCCCGCACGTGCATGTATTCAGGCGGCGGCTCTTCCCAAGGGCGTCGATGTCGAAATCGATGCTGTGGCACGGAAGAGAGAGCAGAGTTGAGCTCCGGTGAACCTCTCCTTTCCATCGAAGATCTGAAAACTTGGTTCTATACCGATGATGGAATCGCTCGTGCCGTCGATGGGGTGAGTTATTCGATTCAGCCCGGTGAGACCCTCGGTGTCGTTGGAGAATCCGGCTGCGGTAAATCGGTTACGGCGATGAGCATTTTACAACTGGTTCCTACGCCCCCTGGTAAATACGTCGGCGGACGCATCCAATTTAAGGGTGAAAATCTTCTCGAAAAAAATGAAGCAGAGATGCGTAAGATCAGGGGTAAAGAGATCTCTGTCATCTTCCAGGAGCCGATGACGAGCCTGAACCCGGTGTTTAAGGTTGGGGATCAGATCGGTGAGTCTTTGCGCTTACACGAGGGAATGTCCCGTAGCGAAGCCCGTGAGAGAAGTATCGAACTGTTGAAGCAGGTGGGTATTCCGTCACCGGAGCAGCGGATCGACGAGTATCCGCATCAGCTCTCGGGAGGAATGAAGCAGCGAGTGATGATTGCGATTGCTCTTGCGTGTAATCCTTCATTGCTGATCGCCGATGAGCCGACGACTGCACTCGATGTCACGATTCAGGCGCAAATCTTGGAACTCCTGAGGGATCTCCAGCGGGATAAGGGAATGGCCATCCTGATGATCACTCATGACCTGGGAGTGGTTGCAGAGAATGCTGATCACGTCGTCGTCATGTACGCCGGTAAGGTCGTCGAAAGTGCACCGGTCGAAGAGCTTTTTGAGAAGCCAAAGCACCCTTACACCGTAGGCCTGTTTCGATCGTTGCCCCGATTGGAGCAGGAGAGTGAGCGCCTAAAAGTCATCGACGGCAACGTACCGAACCCACTCCAGTTTCCGAGTGGTTGCAAGTTCAGACCTCGTTGTCCCCATGCGACCGAAGCGTGCGCAGAAACCGAACCCGAGTTGGTGAATGCTGCTGAAAATCACTTGGTTTCCTGTCATCACTGGGAAGAAATTTTCAAGGCTGCCAATACTGGGAATGGAATCACCCCATGACCGATACACCGAAGCCATTACTGGAAGTCAAAGATCTGAAGACTTGGTTCCCCATCCGATCGGGAGTCTTTTCTAAGGTCACGGGTCATGTCAAGGCCGTCGATGGAGTCAGCTTTTCTTTAGGAAAAAAGCAAACACTCGGCCTCGTCGGTGAATCGGGTTGTGGAAAAACCACCGTTGGGCGATCGATCTTACGATTGGTTGAGCCCACAGAAGGTTCGGTTCATTTCGATGGGATGGATGTGCGAAATGTCCAAGGGGGCCAATTACGCTCCTTGCGTAAGCGCATGCAGATTATCTTCCAGGATCCTTATGGCTCTTTGAACCCCAGAATGACAGTGGGGGCGATCCTGAGTGAAGGGCCGCACATCCACCGAATGGGTAGTGATTCAGAAATCCGTGAGAAGGTCCAGCACTTGATGGAGCGTTGTGGTCTCGACCCCGTCAATCACATCAATCGCTATCCTCACGAGTTTTCTGGAGGGCAGAGGCAGCGGGTCGGAATCGCACGAGCTCTATCGGTGGAGCCAGAGTTTATCGTTTGCGATGAAGCGGTCAGCGCTTTGGATGTTTCGATTCAGGCGCAGATCATTAACCTTTTGCTCGACCTTCAGGATGAGTTTGACCTTTCATACCTCTTCATCGCCCATGATCTTGCCGTCGTTGAGCACATCAGTGACAGGGTTGCGGTGATGTATCTCGGGAAGATTGTTGAAGAGGCAGAGGCCAAGGATCTTTATTCGGATCCTCGCCATCCCTACACCCGTGCGCTTCTCTCCGCTGTTCCTGAGCCTGATCCGAAGAGAAAGAAGAACCGGATTCTTCTGGAGGGAGATGTTCCTTCACCGATCAATCCACCAGCCGGTTGTCCCTTCCATACTCGGTGCCCGGAAGCGGGGCCGCGTTGTTCTATCGAAGTTCCTGAAGGGATCGCTGTCGGGGAAGGGCATCAGAGTTATTGTTGGCTCGAAAGCCCTGTGGGGGTGGGCGATAAGTCCGCTTAGGTGCGGTTTGCTCCAATGAGAGAAGCACGGAATGCCTGAATGCGCCTTTGTCACCTTCGGGTGCAAAATCAATCAATACGATACCCAGGCGATTCGGGAAGAGATTCTCGATCTCGGCTATCGTGAGGTTGAAAAAGCTGAAGGCGTCGATTTGGTGGTCGTCAATTCTTGTACCGTGACCGAACGCGCAGGTCTCAAGGTGGAGGATCGGGTCAAAGCTCTGACCCGGAAAAACCCGGAGGCGGATGTCATCGTCACCGGTTGTATGTCTGAAGATGACCGTGAGAGGCTCGTTGAAATTCCAGGTGTCGTTCACCTGATTGGGAATGAAGAAAAGCATCGCGTCGCAGAGATCGTCGCCGGTGCAGCTCCTGGTGAGGCTTCGACAAGGCGTAAATCCCGAGACATCTTTGGACTCAAGATCTCAGGATTTGAAGGCCGGACACGGGCTTTCCTAAAGATTCAGGATGGCTGCGATTCTTTTTGCAGCTACTGCATTATTCCGTATATGCGAGGAGGATCGCGCAGCCGCGATCATCAGCCGGTTCTCGATGAAGCGACCAGGTTGGCTCAATCCGGATTTTCAGAATTGGTTCTCACCGGAATTCATCTGCGCCAATGGGGGCGGGATCTCGGTATCGAAGATGGCCTCGGCAAGCTTTTGAGAGAGTTGCGCCAGATTCCGGGAATCGAGCGGATTCGCCTCTCTTCGATAGGTGAAGGGGCCTTCACGGATCGGTTTCTTTCTGCTTTTGAAGCTGATCCAGGTCTGTGCCGGTTTTTTCATGTCCCGCTGCAAAGTGGCAGTGCAAAGGTCTTGCAGGCGATGGGACGCGACTACTCTCTCGAAGAGTATCTCCATGCTATGCAGAGGGTTCAGCGTCGATTACCGGATGCGACTTTGGCAACGGATCTGATCGTCGGTTTTCCAGGAGAGACAGAAGAAGATTTCCAGGATTCCCTTCGATGGATTGAAGAGATCGGATTTGCCAAGGTACACCTGTTCCCATACAGCCCACGCCCTCGGACGCGGGCAGCCCGTCTTCCCGATCACGTCTCTCCGGAAGTTCGTAATGAGCGCATGCTGAGGGCTCGCCAACATTGCAATTCTGTTCAAGAAAAGGTTGCCCGTCGAAGACTCGGTGCCGAGGTCGAGGTTCTCGTCGAAAAGGTGGGGGCAGAGGGGATTGCTGAAGGCTTGTCGCGGGAGGGCTTGCGCGTTGATTTGGGTTGGCCACAGGGATCTGCCAATCGTTTCAAGCGTGGTCAAGAGTATCGGGCTCGATTGGAATCGGTTGAAGGAGAAAGATTCAAAGGTGTCACCGTCAAAGAGGCGACTCATGGTTGAATCTAAAGAAGATGGTCAGGGATCTGCAGATTCGTTGAATTTTCCGGCAACGGTCCACGATCGTGCCTTGGCAGGTTGGGGAATCCGACGTCGGCGCGGTGATCTTGCGACCGAGGTGAGCCCCAAAGTTACACCCGAAGCTCAGACCTCTCCGGTAGTTGAGCGAGAATCCCCAAAAATGACATCTGACGAGCCAGGAGCCACTGCGACCGGTGCTTCTGCGTCGGAGGTTTCGGCTTCTGAGGCGTTAGCAGAGCTGGCTCAGCAAGTGGCCAGCTGTGAGAAATGCAGCCTTTGCCAATCACGAAATCGTACCGTTTTTGGCACTGGCGACCCGAAGGCAAAGCTGATGTTTGTCGGTGAGGCTCCCGGATCCGAAGAGGATCGAAGGGGGGAGCCGTTCGTGGGGCCGGCGGGCCAACTTCTTGACAAGATCATTACACAAGGCCTTAAGTTAACTCGCGATGAAGTTTACATTGCCAATGTTTTAAAGTGCCGACCACCAAATAATCGTGATCCGAGGCCCGATGAGGTGGGCCAATGCCGGGCCTACTTGGAAGAACAGATCGATTGGGTGCAACCGCAGGTCCTCGTCGCCCTAGGTCGCCCCGCAGCCTCTTTCCTCACCGGGGTTGAGACTTCCCTGAAGCGATTGCGGGGTACGAAGCACGAATTTCGCGGCATTCCGGTGGTGGTCACTTACCATCCCGCATTCCTCTTGCGGGAGCCCCAATACAAATCCCACTGCTGGCAAGATCTTCAGGCGGTCATCCGCACCCTTAGCCTTTCAGGCTGAGGTCAAATCGGGCAACTTCCAAATCTCTCCAGGGGATCGAATTTTGGCAAATGAGACCATTTCGGGACGTTGACTCGGGATTTCAGGGATCTATACTCCCCTCTTCCCCGCAAGGGATTCTGTTCTCGCCGGACCTGCGTTCGAGTGGACAGAATTTCTACCGGGGAAGGAAAGAATGAGCCGAAAGATTCCAAGCAAGACGTCAGTTCGCAGTGGTTTTCTCTGCAGAAGTTTTACTGTGATTTCATTGCTGTGAAGATTACGTCAACGTCATGTTCGGTCTATCGGATTAGTGGATACGAGGTCGTGAGTTCCGGCGAGTAACGGGGACGTTTAGCGCCGGGATTGTGTGCAGTGGCATCGAAGGGGTCCGTTGAATGGAAACCTTCGTAAACCGCCGTTCGATCCTTACAGAATTTCGGGGAGCCAGATGGTTAAAGTGTTCGGGAAACTTCCCTTGCACCGCTTTCTGATCCACCCCGATTGCCAGAGGTCTTGCGCGGCTGACAAGCTGACTGAAATCACGTCGTCGAGTTTCTGATTATGCGGAGATTCGTCTGCGTGAATACCTGTGTAAGCCTAGGAGAATTCCGGGGCTTATGGGTCAAGGTGTGAGTCGGAATGTTTGTAGCACTGCTAAGTGAAATGCCTCGTTTCGATTTGTGCAACTTGAGGATGTGCGGTCCCGAAGTGCCGGGCCTTTAGCTGTGGACTTTCATGCTTTGAAGAGTCTGTGGTTTTTGGTGACGGCAAATCGTGACGGCAAATCGTGACGGTGAATCTTGCTAGTGAATCTCACTGGTGAAACTTGATGGTGAATCAGACGATTCATATCAAGCATCAGGCTGGAGGAACCGGCGAGTCGATCCCATCGGGAGGCCGTTTTAGTAGGTGTCGGGAAGGGGAGACGTCCATTGTGACGTTCAGGTTCCCGAAATCTTGAGAGTTGAAGTAAAGAAAACCAAACCAGTTGATCCGCTCGAAAAGCGGATCCCGCGGCCAGGGCTGAGAGCTTGCCAACGGCTGACGGTGGAGAGAGGTATTCATGGCTGACTTCGACGAAGTCTGGTGTATCGATGGGGGTAAGAACTCCCTCAAGGCCATCAAGATCCAGCGTGCCGGTAACGGCGCCGAGATTGTTGCTGCCGAAAAAATTGAACACCCGATGGGCGCTGGTCCTGAAGCGAATGCCGCGGCGATATCCAGTATCGCTTCCCAACATTCACTCACCGGTCCCCTCGCTATTTCACTGCCGAGTCGTTCTGCGCTGACCAGTTTTATCACTGTCCCACCCGTGGACGGTAAGAAGTTGGAAGAGTTGATCGGCTATGAAGCGCAGCAAAACATTCCGCTGCCAATGGAAGATGTCATTTGGGACAGCCACATTTGTGGTGATACCGATGATGGTGAGAAGGAGATCGGGATCTTCGCGGTGAGGTCGGAGGAAGTCTCTGACCTTCTTACGGATCTCGAGTCGGACAACCTTGAGATTGATCTTCTGACCCTTGGCAATGTCGGCTTGTTGAATCTGATTCGATTCGATCTTCGTCCGCAGCGCCCAATGGTGGCGATCGAGATCGGTGCTCACCACACGGACCTCGTCGTCGTGAATGAATCTCGTTACTGGTTCCGTTCGCTGCCCATCTCCGGCAAGGATTTTACTCAGGCCCTGCAGGAACGATTCAACTGCTCAGAGGAGGAGGCGGAGAACCTGAAGGTGACCGCTGCTAAGTCTGATCATGCCGCAAAGATCTTCGAGGTGCTGCAGCCGCTACTTCGCGATCTCGTCAGTGAGGTGAATCGCTCCATCGGCTACTACAAATCACGTGCTGGTGAACTGAAAATTGAGGACTTGTTCCTCTTCGGTGGTAGCGGCAAGGTCGTCGGGCTGCGTAAGTACCTCGAGGACAACTTGCGGATCAGAGTGCAGATCTTTAAGAGTCTTCAGAGGGTTCGCATCCGTCCAGAGGCGAATGTGGTCAAAGAAGATCTCCAAGCGTTCTCTTCTTGTATCGGTGCTGGGCTTCAGGCGCTGGGATTGGGTGACGTCAATCTCAATCTGCTTCCGCAGGAGCAGCAAGAGGCCGCCGAATTCAAAAAGAAGCAGAAGGTCGTTCTCGGAGCGACAGCCGCCCTTTACGTGCTGATCATTTTCTTTGCTCTGATCTTTGGCGGCAAAATTGATGACGCCAATGCGGTTCTTCAGGAGGCTCGTCTGGTGGACGAGCTGAAAGAGAATGAGAAAGAACTGAGGGGGCTCCAGGAGGATCGGCGAGTGAGTCTTGAGAAAGCGCAGAGCACGTTATTTGCCCATGGGGCAGGTCGCTTGGCTCCCCGTGAGATTCTCGAAGTCGTTGCTGCGATTCCTAATGTGGAGCAGGTTTCCCAATCGATCCGCATGGAGGTCGAAGACGGTCCGGAGAAGGATAGTACTCGCGGTTCCGTAGAGGCTGAGCAAGAGTCTCTCAATACGCAGAAAACTTGGCTCTCCGGTTTCGACGTTCGCAAGGTTCGGGTGACAGAGTCGGGAATGGTCCTCGAGAAGGGGAGCAAGGTTGATTCTGGAATGACCGTTTACGACGACCGTTATCAGGTGTCTGTTCGCGGATTCCGTTACGACCAAGGAGACGCCTCCACGAATGACCAGCAGCTCAAGTTGATGGTCGTCGATCCTATCGAGGCCAAGTTGACGGCAACTTTCGGAGCTCCTGAATACGGTGAGCGCGTGAACCGAAATGTTGGAACCGAAACGATGTTGATGTGGGCCCCGGATGACAACTTTAAAACCGGGCGTCAGCGTGGCAGCAATGACGATGCCGCCAGGGATCACGGGACTCCCCTTTACCCCTGGACCATCACGTGGATTTATCCGCCGATTCCGGCGGAATCCGCGGGTGAAGAAGAATAGGGGGCCAGATGAGTGACAAAGTATTCTGGAGTTTGCTCGGTGCTGAAGTGGTCCTCTGGATCGTGCTCTTCGTGGTGATCGTCATGCCGAAGATGGCTGATTACGATTCCGTCAGCGCGAAGCTGAAGAGGCAGCAAAAAGATCTCAAGGAGTATTCCCGCAAGATTGATCGGGAATTGCCGACAGAGGACTTGGTCGAGGCGGAAAAGAAGTACCTCGGCAAATGGGAACAGGAAATCAAGCGCGCCGAGGAGTTCTATTCCAGTCGTGTCAGCCGCTTCGTCGAAGGTGTTTCCAGCGATTTGAGCAGCTGGTCCACACGCTATCGGGACGGGTTTGATTTGATGGCGAAGCGCTACCGCTCCGATGTGGGGCTCGAAGCTGATGCCGAGTTGCCATTCACGGCCCAGGAAGATCTCGATGATGTCGACAAAATTGTCAAATACGAGCGACGCTGGAAGGTTCAAAACCATCTGGTGAATCTCGTACTTGCGAATAGGGGCTCCACTATCGTCGAGTTGACCGTCGATCGCAGATTGGCGAGAGCTGGTCGTGGAGGGGATGGCGATTCAACCTCCTTCCCCGTTAGTTTGAAAATGACGATCCCTGGTAATCGGGTCGTGAATTTCGTCGATCAAATCATGAAGCATCCCTTCATCGATTACTCCATCGAGCGCTTGGCGGTCAGCAAGGATCGCAAGGAGTTGCTTTTTGACGTCGTGAATGAAAATAGGCCGGAAGACGATGAAATGGGCGAGCCCAATGTCCTGCTGCTTTTGGAAATGGAAGTCCACGAGGGCGATGTCATGAGCTCTTCAGAAGAGGAACGGGGCTAGTCCATTGCAAAATATCGATAAGATCACTATCGCTGTCGTCGCATTGCTCATGGTTGTGGGTTTTGGTTACCCATTCCTGATGAGTGATCCTGGTAGCGAGTACTCGAGCAAGATCAGTGAGGCGAATGAAGCCATCGAAGAAAATATGGCTTCCCAGGACCTTGGTGATCAAAGCGTGCCAGAAGTGCTCAACAGAGTTCGCATGGCCTACGACATCAACGGAGAAGTGACGATTCCTGAATGGTCCTTCTACCGCAAGCCTGCGCGCCTTGATGTTAAAGAAAGAATCATTCTTACTCCGCCGACACTCGAGCCTGCGTACATCGCCTCTGTGAGTGTGGTGCGAAATTCGGACGGTCAGACAACCTCCCATGAAATCTCTGGTCGTCACGCGATTTACACCAATGCTGAAATCACTTCATGCGTGATTGAGATGCAAGCGGGGGCTGACGGCGATTGGCAAAAGCTGGATCAGCTTTCCGGATTCTCTTCCGGGCAGACTTTTACCATCGATTCTGGGCCTCTCGAGGCGGGGCGGAATTATCGCTACCGTATTTCGACGAAGGCTGCAGCCCTTCCTGGAAACATGGCCTTTCCAAGAGACGGATCGAACTCTGTCGTCTCCGGTGAATCGGGTGAAGTTTTGATGCCTGTAGATGAAGCTTGGAAAGTTAGCGGAGCGCAGGTCGGGCGCCTCGACAGCTCCGGAAACTTTATGGCGGGGAGAGCAACCATCCAGTTCTCCCGTTGGGACTGGGATTCCGGATCCGCGAAGAAATCAGCGAAAGTTGTTACTGAGCCGAAGGCGGGGGCTCAGGGGGATGAACTGTTTGATACAGGATTCCGCCTAGAGCGAATCCAGGACACCGCCGATGGTCGAGTCGTCGTTCTGAGGAATGATCGTGGTAAGCGCGCATACCTCAAGAACAATGAAGACCCATTGTCGCTGACCCCAACGGGTTGGGACAACTTCGATTCTGATCCTGCTGAAGCCGCAGATGAGGATGACGAAGAGAGTGGATCAGAGCGAGATGAGCCGGTGAATGAAGTCGAGGAAACAAAGCCAAAAAGAACACGTCCTTCCGGAGGTGGTCTCTTTGGTGGGGACGACTAATGTCACTTGGTGATCGTGCCATGGGGCGGGTCACCTGCAAAGAAGCCGGTCATTTGCCTGGCTTCGGAGCGAATAGGAAAGATTGAAACTCGGCCGACAACGTTGGCCTGTAAAAGCTCGGTCATTCAATGAAGTGGCCGATTGAAAACCAAAGCAAGGAGAGATCGATGTCGATAAGCCTCCGGGAGTCCAACTTCAGAATTGCCGCGGCGAGGGGATTCTTCTCCATCATCGCCATGGCCCTGTTGCTCCTCTGCGTCGCCGCACAGCCTGCCACAGCCCAAGACGGGGGTGTGGATGGCTTGATTCGCGATGTCAACTTGGAGAATCAGGCCCGAGCAGGTGCTGCAGCCCAGGCTGTAAGCGCAGCAGAAAAGTTGATTAACGAGCTGCGTTACATCGAGGCAGAAGAGAAGTTGCAAGAGGCGGTCCGTCTCGATCCGGGCAATCAGAACGCCCGTGATCTTCTCGACACGGTCTTGATGCTTCTCAGCGATCGCAGTGGAGATATTCGTGATCTCCAGCGCAGAATGGTCGATGAGAAGAAGGTTCGCCTTCAACAGGACGTCTTCGAGTTAGAGCGGCTCTATCTCGATGGTCGTCGCGCGATGGACGACGGGAACTACGGCAAGGCGATCTCTATCTTTGATCAGATCCTTGAGAGAATCCGTTGGTTCCCCTTTGATTACGATTTGAGCGATCAGCAGAATCGTGCTCGTCAATCAAAGGAAGAATCCATCCGCTTGCAGAATGACTACGCTGCGACCGAGAGGCGAGAGCGTGAAATGCGCATTCTTGCTGAAGCTGAATCTGAGATGGCGCGTTCTGTTTCCTTTATCCAGAACCGTATCAACGAGATTCTTCGCCAAGCTCGTCGTCTTTTTGCCGAGCGTGATTACGAGCGAGTGATCACCCTCTGTGACGAAGTTTTGCAATTGGATCCTTCGAGGAAGGACGTCCGTGCTCTTCGTCGTGAGGCTGCGGAGCTGCGTCACCTTTACGAGGTTCTTGATACCGGATTACAAACTCAGCTTGAATGGGATCGTACCTTCCTGAGTCAGTTGGAATCGGAGATTCCTTACACCGATATCTTCAACTTCCCGAGTCGCGAAGAGTGGCTCAGGATCAGCCGTCAGGAGCAATCCCTGGAAGATCGTTTGACGGCGGTGGAGAGCCAACAGGCGAAGACGATTCGTTCAAGGCTGAAGGTTCGTGTGGCCAGTGTCGAGTTTGAGGACGAGCCTTTTGAGCAGGTGATTCAATTCCTCAGAGAGCTTTCGGGAATCAACTTCGTTTTGACGAAGGAAGCTTCTGATGCATTGGAGGGTGGTGACGGAACGGTTCGATTGGCCGAGGTCACAGATCTGCCCCTTGAGAATGTTTTGAACTTGGTGCTTCAAGGGAACGATCCTCCTTTCACTTACGTCATCCGTTCAGGTGCGGTCCTCATCGGGCCGTCTGATTCTGTCCGCAATGACGTGTTCCTGGAGTTCTACGAAGTTTCCGATATCACAAAAGACAAACCCGATTTCCGCGCACCTCGTCTTGCTCTGCAATCGAGTCAGGATGGGGATGACGGCGGAGCCGGTGGCCTCTTCGATATTGGCGGAGAAGAAGATTCTCAGGAGACCACCCTGGATTCAGACATCCTCGTCGAGTTGGTCGTCAATGCTCTCTTTGGAGACGAAGGCGAGCCGGATGGTGAGTCGGTGAAGATTCAAAGTGGTCGATTGGTTGCGAATACGACCCTTGCCAATCACCGCAAGTTGGTGCAGTTGCTCAAAGCGCTGCGCAAATCTACCGGTGTCATGGTGACGGTGGAAAGTCGCTTCATTGATTTGCAGGACAACTTCCTGGAGTCGATCGGAGTTGATTACGGTAACCCCTTCAACTCGAACCTTCCGAACCCCATCAATGACATTGACGGCGCCGGGACACAGATCGCCTCCGGATTTGAAATCGTAGATGCCCAGGGGGAGATCGACGTCAGAGCTGCGGTTTACAACGCATTCTCGTTGCCGCTTGGATCTTCTGTTTCTCCCTTTAACTTGTCTGACACAGGTGGATTCGCGTTGCAGTACAACGTTCTCGACAGTTATGCCCTTGAGGCGATTCTTGAGGCGAATCAAAAAATGCAGCGCACGAAGAAGTTGGACGCCCCAAGGGTAACCGCCTTCAATACTCAGATTTCACACTCTTTGGTCGTCGATCAGAGTGCCTACATTGAGGACGCCGAAGTGAACCAGACCGGTGTTGTTCCTGTGATCAACCCTGTGATCGGGATTTTGAACTCCGGGTCAATTCTTCAGGTGCGTCCGACCGTGAGTCACGATCGTAAATACGTGATTCTCGAAATCGAGCCGACCCTTGCCGTTCAGTTGCCTTCTCGTTTCAAGACTTTGACTCTTGGCTTGACGAACTTGAATGTTGAGTTCCCGGTTCTTTCGGTCACGAACATCAAGACGACGGTCACTATTCCCGACGGTGGAACGGTTCTCGTCGGTGGACTCAAGCGCACGATTACCCAGGAGTCACGATCCGGGATTCCGGTCCTTTCAAGGCTGCCGATCTTGGACGTTCTTGCTGGCCGCAAGGGCAATGCTCGCATGCAGTCGAATTTGTTCGTGTTGATCAGTGCCAAGATCACGGTCATTCGCGATGAAGAAGAGAAGCGTTTTAACTAGTTTCGGAATTTTCTGACGTAAGTCAGGTAGGAAGAATTCATGACTCACGGTTTCCTAACTCCGGTATGGACGAAGATCGTTCCTGGACTGATTCTGGCGACGGTGCTACTGGCACCGACGGCGGCATCTGGCCAGTCGCTGGGGCGTGGGCCGCTGACCATGGAGGAAACCCGATTCGTTGGTGAGCTTCTTGGTACATACGGGAGTCCCGATTTGGCCAGGGTTTGGATCGAGTCGCGGATCAAATCTGCGGATTCAGGGGGTCGGGCAACGTTGGAATTCGCGCTCGCAGACGCGCTACGTATCGAAGGCGACGTCGATGGGTACGAGGCCGAAATTCAACGACTGGCCAAGAAGTACCCCAATCATCCGCGTGCTAAAGGTGCGCAGCTGGAGTCTGTTTTGGCTGCACTGCTGCGACTCTCTGATGCCAATACTGAAATGGTGTTTGCAACCAGCCCAGCCCAACGTCAGCAGTCGATGGACCTTCGCGATCGAATCTGGAACGAAGAGATCGAAAAGGTGTTGTCGGAGAACATTCGCAGATTGAATGACCAAGTGTCAAAAACCGAAGACAAGGTCATCAAAGCGAGTGAGGCCGAGAGGGACGAGCTCGCTGGGCAGTTGGGCGAAGAAACGCGTATCCGGGATCTCTGGGAGTTCAATCGTCTGAACGCCTACAAGATTTATGCGGCGATGCTTCCCGATGGCAGTGAGGCCTCTCAAGAAAAATATGTCGCCCTCGCCAATTTCGCGGATGAGTTCGTCAACTCTCGCTACGAAAACTTTGGCCGTCGCTATGAAGCTCAACTGATCTACGGGCAGGCCCTGTCCGCAGCGGGGCAGGCTGAAGAAGCGGCGATGGCCTTGGAGCTTTTGGTCGATATCGAGCCTAGTGCTGATCCTCCTTACAGTGACGATGTGATTTTCTTCATTCGCCAAATGCGGATCGAGGCATTGACCGGCTCGTTACGTGCTTACAACCGTGCTGGTCAGCCCCAGGACGGCCTCGATCTTCTCGACTTCCTTTACGAAGACGAACAGCCGGATTTCCCATATCGCAGCAAGCCCGAATCTCCGGAGTTGGCAACATTGGTTGCCCTGCTCGATGTGGAAGAGGGAGTGACGCGGTTGGCTAGCGGAGATCGACCTCGTGGTTTCGAGTTGATTCGCGGCGTGATCGAACAGTTTGACAATTCTGAAGCCTATTCGACAGATCCAGCCCAGGCGAGAGAGATCGTCACCGGTGTCAATCGGGGTTTGAGTCGTTTGCAGGAATTGGGAGCAGGGAATTTGCCTGCGGAGTTTTATGCTCGCGCCGCTCTTGGGTTCCGTGATCGCGGTTTGCCTGAAACTTCGATTGAGACCGCTAAGTTGGCATTGTACGCCGAGGATAGTAGCAAACAGGCGAACGATTGGCGGGCGGAGGCTCTCTACGAAATCGGAGAGTCGAGTGATGCTCTCGGTCGTTCTATAGAAGCTGCGTTGGCATATCAGGAATTGGCGGAAAATTATCCAGAATCGCGCATGGTTGCGATGGCTGCCCAAAACTTTTTCGCCATCTCTGGTGACATGGCTGCGCCCGGCGAGTCGGGGCCTTGGAATGACCTCCTCGTTGTTGCGGAAAAGTTGTTTGCCGATAACTCAGCAGGTCTCGGAAGTGAGCAGCTCAAACTTCAGCAAGCTGTTGAGGCTGAGTTGGAGGGCGATTATCGCAAGGCCCGTGATCTCTTCCGTCGGATCTCAAAAACTTATACGGAAGGGGAGGAAGAGAAATTGGTTCCCTTCTTCTTCCGTGCACGCGCTGGGGCTGCTCGCTGTTTGTTCCGATCCAGTAGTGAAGTGGATCAAGCGCGCAAAGATGCCAGCGGTGAAATCTTGCCACTTTTGGCGCAAGCGCGGGAAGCCCGCAGTGTCGGTGGGGAATCGGTTCTTCGTTACGAATTGGCGAAGTTGCACTGGGGTGACAGGGGCAAAGATGCCGCTGAAGCTATCAAGGTTTTGAACCCGGTTCTCACTGTGATCAGTGGCAACAACGTCTATCGGGAAGGAGCACTGCTCTTCCTTCTCGAGATCTTGTCTTCTGAGGGTAAAACCGTAGAGTCAGAGACGATACTCGCAGAACTTCGCAAGGTTTGGCCCGACAGTCAGACTTTGGTGGCAGGAACCTACTACCTGATCGAGGCCTATGCGGCCTCCTCCAGTGAAGAGAATCGGCGTCGAGCCGGAGAGTTGGTTCTCGATTGGATTCGTCTCCCCGGATCAGGTTTCGAAGAGTCAGGCCCTGGAGTTCGTTTGGGACTGGCTTCAATTCTGATCGATGGAGGATTCTCAGCAGAGGCTGCGGAAATGCTCAGCAAGGCTCAGGAAGAAGCATTGTCGACTGGGGATCAGTCGCTGGTCATCGGTGTTTCATTTTTCTTGGCTAAAGCTGCGAATGCCGCTGGCAAGAATCGGGAAGCTCTCGACAGTCTCAATGACATCATCGAGAACTACGAAGACCTGACTTATGGCGGTTCCTATAACGAGGCTCCTTTCGTGCTGATTCAACGGGCTTCTGCTGAGTTGGGTCTTTACCAGGCAGATCGATCTGCCAAACGATTGACCTCGATGTCTGAGGATCTGCAAGCTGCTATTGCGATCCTCGATCAACGAAGAAAGTCGCTGCTCTTTTCAGGGGGAACGAATCCCGTCTTCGAGAGGGATTATTGGTCTGCCTGGTTGCAGTATATGGAAGTTTTGAAGGCGCAGGATCGTTGCGAGGATGTCGTTCAATTGATTCGCAGCCGCAGACTCATGGCGGGGGACGGAAAAGACTTTGCTCCCGCGGATCTCCAGGCACGGTTTGACCGACTGGAGAAGGATTGCAAATGATGGAGAGAATACTGGCAATGAATCTCGACCTACTACGATCTTCGAAGCTGTTGGCTCTAATCTTGGGATCTCTGTTGATTCCTCTGGATCTCGATGGACTTCGTGCTGACCAAATCATCGTCTCTGGTGGGCGTAATTATGAAGACGTCACGATCACTGGAGCGACTTACGAACAGGTTCAATTCAAGCTACCCGGTGTCAGCACCTCTCAAAAAGTAGATGCCGACAAAGTCTTGCAGTTGGTTTTCTCTAGGGAGTCTTCAAGCCTCGCCCGGGGCCGTGGAGCTTTCGAGAATGGTGATTGGGAGACCGCTGCGAACAGCTTCAAATCAGCGACCAGCATGGGTGACGCGTTGAAGAAGTCGAGTGCCATGTACATGCACGGATTGTCCCTACTTCGTTGGGGTGACGCTGACGCCTCCAAATATGCTGCCGCAATCTCAGCTCTAGAGGCCTACCTCTCTGAGTTTGAAGGTAAAAAAGATTTCTATGTTCCCCACGCTCGAATGGCGCTTTCGGAAGCTCACAGGAAAGCCGGAAACTATTCAGAGGCGGAGAGTGCGCTCTCTAGTCTTGCCTCTGGAAGTTTGGGGAGGCGTTGGGTTCTTGGCGCTCGCTTAGGAAAAGCCCAAAGCCTTCTGGCTCAAGATAAGTGGCCTCAGAGCAGAGAAGAATTCTCCTCAGTTTCGAATGATTCGAATGCTTCTACTGACCAGATTTGCCAGGCATGGATTGGATACGCCAGCGCGCAACAAGGTCAAAAGCAATGGCGACAGGCTGCGGACACGATTCGAAAGCAGATCCTCGAAACTCGTAACAAGGAGATCTTGGCCAACACTGCGGCTCGTGCCCACGCTTGGTTGGTTTGGGGACGCTCTACAGAAGAACAAGCTGGGGGAGATGCCGGAGAGTTGCAGTGGGCGATGATTCGTTATCTGCGCGCTGCGGTAATGGCCTCCGGTGGCAATGGTGAAGTTCTCGCTGAAGCCTTATATCGAGCCAAGGAACTGGCAAAGAAACAGGGCGATTCTGAGAGGGCTGAAAGTTTAACCCAAAGGCTTAAGCAGGTAGCGCCAGACTCCCGCTGGAATAAATAGTCGATTCACTGAAACTGAATGTTGAGAGAGGAAAAAAAAATGAAGTTGACAGGTTTCACGAGTAAGATTCGTGGCGTTTCGATCGCACGGGTACTGCTCCTGACCATCTTCACGGTGACACTGGTACTTGGATCGAGTGTCGTCGCATTTGCGCAAGCAGAAGGCGAAGAGGTCACTGAAACGGTTTCTGTGCTCGACAACATTCGGGCTGCTGGAGCGGTCGGTGTGATTTTGATTCTGCTTTCAGGTGCAGGAATGGCGTTGACTTTGATGCACGGTATGCAGTTGCGTCGCGACGTCTTGGTCCCGCCTGATCTGTTGGATCATGTGGAGTCGCTCTTTGAAACGGAAGATTACGAAGGTGCTTTAGATGCTCTCGAGCAACAGCCCAGTTTTCTTTCCAGCGTTCTCGCTGCGGGGTTACCCAAGATTGATCGTCCATACGAGGACATCGAAGAAGCGATGGAAGAAGCTGGCGAGATGGAGTCTTCCGAACTGCACCGCAAGATTAGCTACATATCTCTGATTGCGGCAATCTCTCCCATGCTTGGTTTGCTGGGTACGGTGATGGGAATGGTTTCTGCTTTCAACGTGATCGCGACCAGTAAGACTTCCCCGAAGCCGAAGGACTTGGCGTCGGGAATTTCTGAAGCTTTGATGACCACGATGATGGGGTTGATCGTTGCGATTCCGATGACGATCTCCTACTTCATTTTGAAAACGATCATCGATGGCGCTTCTGTTGAAGTGAGCAGCATTGCTTCTGAGTTGATGTCTCGCTTTGACGATGGTGCCGCTGCTTAGGATTGAATGGAGCTGAAATGGCCAAGAAAAAGGTAAAACTGGCAAGAAAAGGAGTCGACATGGACATGACGCCCATGATCGACATCGTTTTCTTGCTGATCGTTTTCTTCATGGTTGTTACTGAGCTCACGGTGCAGCAAGCGGAAGTCATATTGCCGGTTGCCTCTGAAGCGACAGTGGAAGAGCCGCAGCCGGGAAGCCGGATTTTGTTCGTCAACGTCTCCTTCAATAAAGAAGGTGAAGAGGTCATCCAGTTGATGAATGGGCCTGCTATGACTCCTGAAGAGTTGGAGTTGGCATTAAAACTTGAGGCTGAGGCATACGGGCTTTGGGAGGATAATCCCGCGAACCCCGATCCTGCAGCTCGCCTTTCCAGGCTCGAGGTGACGATCCGCTGTGATCAGGGCGCGGAGAGTGGAAACATTCACAAGATTTTTGCCGCGTGCTCGAAAGCCAAGATTTACCAGGTTCGCTGTGCGGCCATCGGAGAACGTTTTGAGGATCCGTACAACCCAGAATAGACAGCTTGATTTAATGGTGGTCCGGTTCATTACCGGCAAGAGATTGAAGGAAAGGAGGAAGCATGGCAAAGCGTAAAGTCGTCGATCCCGATGCCAATAAGGCTGAGGCCGACATGACTCCGATGATCGATGTCGTATTTCTCCTGTTGATCTTCTTCATGCTGGCGACCAAATTTAAAATGCCTGAGGGGACACTGAGATCGTATCTTCCTAAGAACAGGGGTGAATCGAACAGCCGTCCTATGCTCTCTGAGAATTGCCGGGTCACACTGCTTTATCAGGGAGATCAGGTGGTGGCATATGCCGACCAGGCTCAGGTTCCGACCAGTGATGTTTTAGATTCTGATTTCGAGTTACACACCGGGGTTCCCGGTCCTAATCTCGATTTCATCGAACAGCACATTTTGCGCCGCAGGGACACTTACGTGGCTCTCGGTGATACGGCGACATTGCCAGTCGTCATCGATTTTGCTGAAAAAGTACCATACAAGTATGTGATCGACGTTTTGAACATTTGCTCCAAGTTAGAGATTGAGAACATAGCCTTTGCTCAACCGGAAACTCCGATGGACTAAGGTGACGTTTCGAAAGTCCGATTGCTTTCGACGTCGTGTGATTTGCGATTTGCCGATCTCGCCCGTTTGCCCTCGGAGGGCTGGGCGAAAGAAGAAAGGGTGCTCTCGTGACTGAGACCCATAATCCCCAGAACGGTGTCGTCCCCACCGTCTCTAGTGGAAACTCCATGCTTCCGGGCAACATTGTTTGTCTTGGAATCATCGTGCTTCTGTTTTCCGGCTGCAGTGGATCGGCTGATCCACGCCCCAGCGAGGTGGCTTTTGAGCCTCCACGCAAGGAGGTCAGTTCGGAAGGAGAGGATCTGTTCACCCGTACCCAGGATCCAGGTGACCGGGGAGTCCAGGCAGTGGCTGATGAAGTCAACCTTGCCAGACAAGCCGACAGAGCCACCGCGAATTGGCTCCTGGAGCAAGCCAACAAGTTGTTCGCTGAGGCGAACTATGCGGCTGCTGAACGGGCATATCGTCGTGCACTCGATGCCGATCCCACTCTTCAGGAAGCGAAGGAAAAGCTTTCCCGCTGCCTGATGTTCCTCGGTCGTAGAGACGGGGAGATTAGAACCATCCTTCAGCAATTTGGTGAAGAGGTTCGGGTGCTGGAAGAGCAGCGTTTGAGCGATGCGAATCGCTTCCTCAATGACGGCAAGGCTGCCCTTGAGGCTGGAGATGTCGACGAAGCTCTCGGGCTACTTCAGCGTGCTCGAGAGCGCCTGATCTGGTTCGACTACGGTGTCGATGTGACAGATATGCAGGCAGAGGCACAGCAGCTGTACGACAATGCTCGCAGTCTCAAAATCGAAATGGATCGTCGTTCCAGAGAAGAGAAGGAAGCGCTGGCCATTCAAGAGGCTGAGCGTCTCACTCGTGATGCTGAAAAGCGTCGTCTCGAGAGAATCGCGACCTTGATGGACCGTATCGAGGACGCGATGGTCCGCGAAGACTTCCGTGAGGCGATCCAGCTTTCGAAAACGATTTTGGGAATCGACCCGGAAAATCTGGCGGCTCGTCGTCTTCAGGATCGGGCCAACGAGTTCCTGCGTTCATTCCGATACGTCAGCTACATTGGACGAGAAAAGGAACAGACCACCCGCGTATGGGAGGACTTGGAAGCAAGTGCCATTCCTTACGAGGACCCGTTCCGCTTCCCCGACGATAGAGGTTTCTGGCAGGGAGAAGTTCAGAAGCGCCTTGATGAACTCACCAGTTCTAATTTGGAAGAGTCACCGGAGATTCGTAAGATTCGCCGTACTCTTGCGACGGGCACAACGTCATTCGACTTCCCGGATGCAAACCTCGGAGAGGTGGTGGAGTTCCTCAGATCGGTGAGCGATCTCAATATCACCATCGACCCTGAGATCGATGCCTCCGACGTGCCTGTGAACCTTTCGTTGGATGGTGTCAAGCTGGGAGAAGCTCTCGATTTGATCATGAAGGCCACCGGCAAGGCCTACACTTTCAGGGAGAACATCCTTTTCATTACCGAGCCTGAGAATGCGTTCGGTGATCTGATCTTCGACATCTACAACGTTACGGATATCCTCAATAAGATTCGTGACTTCCCTGGACCTGCGATTCGCGTGTCCAGTAATGACGAAGGTGAAGACGGCTCAGGGGATAACCCCTTCGACTTCGGCGGATTTGACGAAGAAGAAGATGCGGAACTGACTCCCGACGATCTGGTTGAGTTGATTCAGGAATCTACCGGAGGGTCGGATGCCTGGGACGAATCGAACTCGACCATCAGTGGTCACAAGGGTCAGATTCTGATCAATGCGACACGTGAACTTCACCTCGCCATTCAGGATTTCCTCACCAATCTCCGTGCCAACAGTGACGTCTTCGTCGTCGTCGAAGCACGATTCATCGATATGGTCGATGACTTCCTTGAGGATATCGGGGTCGACTCGAGAAACTTGGGCCAGCCTCCAGGGCAAGGTTTCGGTACGGCATATGGCAGCTTGAACAGCTCCGGAACCGGCGGAACAGACATCGGTTTCAACAACCTGGGTGATCCTGCGGATCCCTTATTGGTGATGGGACAGAATCGTACCGCTGGTCGAATGCAGAATATCCTCGACGGATTTGTCGGTGGTGCAGCCGGTAGTCGCTTGAACTCGACTTTGCGTGGATTGACGATGCAGGTAACTTGGCTCGATCCGTTCCAGATCAACGCCATCATTCGTGCAAGTCAGGAAGAGCGCGCAGCGAGGATCGTCACCGCGCCGAAGGTGACCGCTTCCAACGGGCAGCGTGTACACGTTTCGGTGATTACTCAGCGTTCCTACGTTCAGGATTACGAGCTGGTATCAGGTGGTACCGGATTGGTCGTTTCTGAGGTTGCCGACCCTGTGATCGATACCTTCCAAGACGGTGTGGTTTTGGATGTTCGCCCTGTGATTTCTGCGGATCGCCGCTACATCACGGTGGACGTGCGTCCGACCCTTGCGAGCTTGATCAACGGAGTCATCTCAACCGTCACCATTAGCTTGGGAACACTTTCAAGTGCCGCAAGTTTGGTCGAAATCGATCTTCCCGAGATCTCGCTTCAGCAAGCGTTCACTTCGGTGACGGTTCCCGATGGGGGTACGGTTCTTCTCGGTGGATTCCGCTCACTGAATGAGTTGAATTACGAGTCGACGGTTCCGATCTTGGGTAATCTTCCGATCATCAAGAATGCATTCCGTCGTAAAGCGAACTTGAATGAGAAGCGCAGCCTCTACATCCTCGTCACCGCAAAGATCGTTGATCTGCGCGCTGAAGAGCAGAAGTTGTTCAACTAAGCCTGTTTCTCAGGGTAGGTTCTTGGGGGTCGCCATCGGGAGAAGATCTCGATGGCGACCCTCATGCCTTGAACGTGGGTGATTGATGAGTCAGATTCAGGCCGTTTTCTTCGACATCGACGGGACTTTGTTTTCTACCGTTGATTTTGCTGCGCGGGCTCGCCGTGCGAGTGTCCGAGCGATGATCCATGCTGGGATTGATATCGAAGAAGAAGTTCTCATGGAAGAGCTTCTCGAAGTGGTCAAAGAGTTTTCATCCAACTATGAGGGCCACTTTGACAAGTTGCTTTTGCGTCTGCCTCGTCGTTCCCTCAAGGGATTGAATCCGGCTGTGGTCATCTCTGCGGCAATCGTCGCATATCACGATACAAAAACACGTTTCTTGGAGCCTTTTGAGGATGCGAGTGAGGTGTTGCGTCGTCTCGCTAAAACCGATTTGCGCCTCGGGATCATCACTGAGGGATTGGAAGTGAAGCAATCGGAGAAGCTGATTCGCCTTCGGCTTCTTGAGTACTTTGATCACAAGGCGATATTCATCTCCCACCAAGTTGGCATCTCTAAACCAAATCCAAAGTTGTATCAAAGAGCATGTACGGATTTGAACTTACGGCCTTCTGAATGCTTGTACGTTGGAGACAATCCTCTTTTGGATATCGATCCTGCCAATGAAATTGGCATGGTGACAGTCTTGGTGAGCAGGGAGGACCGATTTCGTTCGGTCATCGGTGAAACTGAGCCAGATCATGTGATTCAAAACTTTTGGGATTTATCGGAGATCCTGCGAGAGCAGGGTGTTAGCGTTCCGGAGGTCCTGTGAAGCAACTTGATTTGAGTATGGTGATTCCAGTCCGTGACGAAATCGATGCGGTGGATTCGTTAGTATCTAGAGTGATCAGAGCTCTTGAGGGACAAGAGATAGATTCCTTCGAAGTTCTTTTTGTGGATGACGGATCCTTGGATGGAACAGCCGACAGGCTCGAATGGCTGACGCTTGAGGATCAGCGTTGCAAGGTGATCCGCCTACATAGGCCCATGGGCAAAGGGGATGCCCTCGCTGCCGGCTTTGAAGCCAGCTCTGGAATGTGGATATCGACGATCGATGCAGATCTGCAAGAGCCTCCAGAAGAGATCGGTTCATTGTTAGAGGTTGCTCGATCCGGAGCCGACTTGGTGATTGGTTGGCGTCACCAGAGAACCGATCAGTTAAGCCGGAGAATTTCCTCAGCTCTCTACAACAAAATGGTGAGATGGGTTGGGGGCCCACCCCTGCATGATGGGAATTGCGGATTTAAAATCCTCTCGCGAGAGCTTGCGCTCTCTTTGCCGCTGGCCGGGGGGCGATTTCGATTCATGCATCTCGTTGCAGCAAAGTGGGGTTACCAAGTCGAGGAAGTCGCCGTTTCACACCGGCCACGTCAAACGGGCTCTTCTCACTTTGGAGTGACTCGAGCATTTGCTGCGATCATCGATTTGGTCACAGTGCTGGTTTACTTGCAGGGGCAGGATCGTCCCGGAAGAAGTTTGTTGCGCTGGGGGATATTTACAGGAGCCCCTGGGCTTTCAATATTGGCGTTTCTCGGATATTTGAGAATTGTGGATGGCACGATTCACTTTCGTTATCCCCTTTTGGTTTTTGGAGCCCTGCTGACTCTGGCTGGATTGCAGCTGATTCTTTTTGGCTGCTTGGCTGAGTGGTTCTCCGAAAAATCAAACTCCGCATTACCGCAAAGAAAAGTTCACCACGCGGTTTTTCGAGAGCGTGAACGACTTCCGTAATGGCAGTTCCGAAGCTACGAGTCTTTTCTGCTTCATGGCCTGGCAAGGTTGAGCCCTGGCGAGCTCGATTTATTCGTGATCTTCATGCTGATCTCGCTCACGAGTTTGAAACTCAAGTCATCGCTCCTGCAGTCCATCCTGATGACCCTACCGAAGAACAGGACGGAAATTTGCGGGTTCGCCGTTTTCGTTACCGGTCTGGTGGGAAATCACCAAGGCAGGGTGGTGTCGGATTGGTTCAATCCTGTTCCTGGATGCTCGCAGGGCGTAAAGAGTTGAAGAAGTGGCAGAGTGAGCAGTTTGATGGGGTCACACTTGTTCACTGGGGATTGCCAGGGGCATTTCTTGCAGCCCCTTTTTGTAATCCAGAAAAGAGTCCGATGGTCGTTTGGTGTCATGGAAGTGACGTCCATCGGCACGGTCGTGGGATTCTTGGTTCGTTTTTGTTACGCCGTGGTTTGAAGTCTGCGGTCAAAGTGATGGCTGCCAGTGCTGAAATGGCTTCCGAGCTTAAATCGCTTCATGGAGTCTCTGATGTCGAGGTTTTGCCGGTCGGGATCGATTCGGTTTTCCAGGCACCGGCGAAGATTGGGCGCAAAGAGGCGAGGTTGCAAGCCTTGTGGGTTGGAGAGCGGATCGAGTCAAAGGGTTATGGCAGGGCACTTCGGGGAGTTCAGCAAGCCGTTGCTAGGGGAGTTTCAGTCTCCCTTGAGGTGATTGGTGAGGGCCCACTGACCGGATTTAGAGATTATATACCGACTTTGCGTGGCAGCGTCGATTCTGCGGGCGTTCGTGAGGCGATGGATCGAGCCGATCTTCTTTTGCTACCGAGTCATGGGGAGGGAACTCCATTAGTGATTCAGGAAGCCAGATCTCGAAATCTACCCGTGGCAGCAACTCCAGTGGGAGGGATTCCGGATCTGTTTGAAGCTGAGAATGGTTGGTTTCCTCTGAATGCCAAATCTGAAACAGATCTAGAGTCTGAGATTTGTGATCTGCTAGCCCTCTTGGAGAATCAGCCTGAGATTCTCCAGAAGTGTCGTCAGGATCTTGAAAACTCTTCAATCCCGATTCAATACCGTTGCAATAATACCGATCGATTAACTGAAATCTTTCGGGAGGTGAGTTCATGAACTGGGATTCACCAATACTGCGTCTTTTGATTCTTCTCATATTGGGTTCTGTGCTTTACGCACCGGTGTTCGACGGTGAATGGGTTTTTGACGACGAAAGGCTGGTGACTGGGCACGATTGGTTGTGGCGAGATTGGAATGGTCTTTCTTCCGAGTTGACAGCATGGGGAGAAATTCTTCGTGATGGTCCACGTGAAGGTGACGAAGTTCGAACCGGGTTCCGACCGGTTCGATTTTTCTCCTATCGAATCGATGTTTTGTTACTCAATGTGATGGGAGTCTCCGATTCTGCCCATCCCGATGCGCCGATTCCTTTTCATGTTCATAACCTTCTCTTACACGTTTTGGTGGCATGGGTTCTTTCCTCTCTGATTGGAAGGTTATTTCCTTGGAGTCGAAATGGGCTTCACCTTGCCGTTGCCTGTGTGTTCCTGGTGCACCCTGTTCAAACTGAAGCCGTTGCATGGGTTTCTGGCCGTAGAGATGTGTTATTCACACTGTTTTATCTGGTGGCCCTTTTAGGAATCGTCGGCCAGCCCCTGAGTCAGCTTCGAGGCGTCAAAGGGTGGCTCAGGGGATTGATTTTGGCTCTGCTAGGCGCGCTGGCGATGGCGACCAAAGAGATGGCAGCGACTCTGCCATTGGTCATGTTGATGTTTAGTTGTGTTTCTTCAAAAGAAGATGAAAGCAGCGATTCCGAGAAGCCTATTGCTGGTGAGGGATCCATTTCACTGAAGCGAGGGCTTCAGGCGTTTGCCGTATGGCTGCCAGTAGGGTTTGTCGTTTTAGGAATGACGCTTCAGTTATTGTTGCAGCATAACCCTGGCGGTGGAACGGAGCGTTGGGGTGGAAGTGCTTGGGCGACATTTTGGACGGCTGGGCGTGCCCTCGTCGATTACATGATCTTAGTTGTCGCACCTTGGGGACTCACCGTCGATTACTCTTATGGTGCATTTATGCCGTCAAAGGGTCCGCTTCAGCCTCTGAGTTCCTTGTTGTCACTGGCGCTTCTGGTTTTGATCAGCCTCTACAGCTGGTGGCAGCGACGTACTATTTGGGCACTGTTGGGTTGGCCACTCTTTTTCGTTTTACTTAGCCCGGTGTTGCAGTTCATTCCTCACCCAGAGCGATTTGCTGAGCGTTTTCTATATCTACCTTTATTGGCGCCGATGATTCTCCTCGTCCTGGGTTTGCGCCGATTGGATCGAACGAATCCCGGTTGGCGACAAATTTTGATTCCGGTCTTGCTGATTATTTTGGCACTGCTGACGCGATCTCGACTTCGGGATTGGGAAGCACCGTACCCACTTTGGAAGAGTGCCGTTGAGGCTGAGCCTCAGTGTGCCCGAGCATGGTTTGGGGTCGCAGATGCAGCCAGGGATAAAGGATGGGTCTGGGAAGCGGCTGAAGCTCTAGAGAAAACGATTCATATTCTGGGGCCGATACAACGAGACACCCTTCAGCAAGGGTTGTACCTGCAAGCCTTGCAGATTCGTGCGGGTTTGTTGGCAACGCTTCCTCCTCAAGAAGCCTTACTAGAAGCACGTTCCCACTGGCGATCGTTGCTTCTCGAGAATGATACCGATGGCACTCCAGTCTCAGACCAATCATTGCCATGGTTTGAGCGTATGAAATTGGAAGTTCGACTATCAGATGACGAGGCCGCTGTTTCGTGTGCCAGGAGGCTCCTGGATCTGGAGTCGGCGTTGCCTGAGCAACGCTTCGAGGCGTTGATGCTACTTTCGGCATTGGGTTCGACGGAAGAGAGCTCTGATAGTTTGAATGCTGCCCTTGATTTAGCCAATGATATCGGCGGCAATGCTCCATCACGTGTTTTTTATCAACAAGGAATGCTGCAGCTCGCTACAGAAGATCACGAGTTGGCGCTGCAATCATTCCGTGATTCTCAACGTACTCTGACCGCCGATGGTCGAGCGAGTAGTGCCCTATACCGCCAGGCGGAATGCTTGCTGAAATTGGGTAGAGCCGTGGAGGCGAGATCCTCTCTTGAGGAATTGCTGAGAGGTGAACCGGGTCATTTGGCAGCCCATCTCTCATTGGGAGAATTGTTGCTGTCCACTGGGGAAAGGGATTCTGCACGAGAACACTTTGAAATGGTTTTGGCGGTTTCTCCAGATAATCCGCAAGCGATTCAAGGGATGCGGCAGATTTTGATTCGTCAACGAATTGAAGAGGGCGACTCGGAAGCTCTCCCGGATCCAACGCGAATCGCCACCTTGACTCTGTTGGCAGAGAAGCTTCAGGAAGAAGGCGAATATGAAAAAGCTCGAGAAGCTCTCGTCGAGGCTGAGAAAGAGGCGGAAGGCCCTGCGGAACGAGAACGCAGACTCGATCTGATCCTGCGTATTGCAAGATTGGATGCGCGATTGAAGGATTGGGAGCGTGCTGGGGAGGGCTACAGTCGGTTGATGGATCGAACGGATGTAGCAGATCGCAGTCGATTTATCCTTGAGGCTGTCGAGGTTCTGCGACGACTCAGCGGTCCAGCCGTAGCCTTGGAATTTATGGAACAGCAACAACGGGAAGGTGTTACGCATCCTGCGCTACATTCACAACTCGGGGCATTGTCTGAGCAGGTTGGGGATGTGGAGGGGGCATTGAGATGGTACCGTGAAGCTCTGCTCAAGGATGCAGCATTATCAAATGAACGTCGCCAGCAGATCGGCGAAAGAGTGAAGTTTATCGAAAACATGGGCGACTCCGCCGAACCAGAGGATCGAGATCGATGAAGCCAACCCATCATTTGGCCATGATTGGTGCAGCACTGATGGTGCTCCAAATCCTTGTGGCTCGACAGTTGGCAACGGTTTTTGGCAACACCCTATCTGGTGTGACCCTTGCGATGAACTTAGGCCTGGTGGGATTAGCAGCAGGTTTGATTTTGGTGACTTTGGGTCGAGAGCGCAGATCTGAATCATCCCATTGGTGCAGAATCACGATTTTAGGAATCATCCCTGCTGGCTTATGGGTTGTTTACTTGCTGCCGTTGCTGATCGATGGAAGTCGCATGCACAGCTCCGCTGCATTGAGATTGCTACTTTCTCTTCCGCTGCTGTGTGGAGCGATCCCATTAGGTGCAGCGATCACCGCCTCATTCAACGCTTCGAGGAAAGAGGCGGAAGAACGAACTTCCCGAGGGGTGAGCGCACTAGATCTTGGTAGCGCTGTCGGGGCTGTTCTGACTCCTTTGCTTTTGTTGCCAGAGTTGGGAAGCCTCGGATCATTCTTTTTGGCTCTGCTTCTTCTCGTGGCCTGTTGTCGTCGGGTTGATTCATTGGAGAGAGAGCCTTCCGAGTTGATCGAAAATGACCAACCGGTCGATCATCGAGATGTCTTTATCGCAACTTGGATCGGCATCGTCACGATGGCTTTACAGTTGGGTTGGATTCGGACATTAGGGGAGGTTTTCGGGTCTACTTTGACCATCTTCGGCTTGACCACTGCAGCGATCCTTTTGGGTGGAGCTGCTGGCGCACAAGCGATGCCAGGAATTCGCGCAAAGGTTGGCATGGATAGAGTGCACCGATTTGCTTGGGCTCTTTGGTTGATCATGCAAGGGTTTTCGTTGCTGTTGCTCTCCTTTTCACCCTATCTATTCCTTGCCATGGTGCAGTGGTTTAGTGGAGGGGGTGATTCTGGATTAATGTGGGGAGAAGGTTTACTGATTCTCGCAGTGGTCGGCCTGCCATCCTTCTGCGTTGGAATCATCGTGCCTGCACTGATGCTCAAGCACGGAGAGACTGGACGTCTCGATCGTGGTGCGGGAGTCCTTCAAGGAGCACAGCTTATCGGTGGTGTCATCGGGTTGGGTTTGACTGCGATCTGGTTGCTTCCCGCTTATGGCTCTCTCGGGCTCTTTCTTGCCTGTGGAGTTTTGACCTTTTCAGGAGGAGTCCCTTTCTTACGAAGAAGTGGCCACGGGACCACCGCCGGGGCTTTTCTCTGCGGTGGATTGCTGTTGGCTGCGGCGAGTCAGTTTTGGAACTCACCACTGATGTCTGCAGGAGTTTTCCAATGGGATCGTGGGGAGATTGCCAGAGGAGAAGCCTTGCCGGCCTGGCAGCAAAGGGAAGTGGTCGCTGTTTTTCCGGGAGAATTCGGCAATGTCATGATCGAGCAGGATTTTGCCCAAAATACTTCTTACTTGCGGGTTGGTGGTCGGATTGAAGGCAGTGTGCCCATCGACCCCGAGCGTCCGACCTTGGCGGACATGCCCACTGAAGTTTTGCTGGGAGTGTTGCCGTCGTGGGCTGGACCTGGACAGGGAAGGCTTTTGGTGGTGGGGCTGGGAGGTGGAACCACCGTCGCTTCCGCGGTCGCTACCTGGAATGGGGAGATGGTCGTCCTCGAGATCGAGCCCGCCGTGAAAGAGGCTCTTTTGTCGCGGCAGGGAGCACTCGCTTTTCCGGTTGAGAATGAGGCTTTGAGAGGACGTGGCGCTCCCCAACTGGTGATCGAAGATGCACGCTCTTATCTGGTGCAGGATGACCGTCAGTGGGATGCCATCGTTATTCAACCTTCGGAGCCGTGGTTGCCATGGTCAACTCCTCTATTCACCCCTGATTTCCATCAATTGCTCGCAAATCGGAGGGCAACGGGGGGAGTGGTCGTCCAATGGCTTCAGCTATACCGGATTGGGATTCCCGAGTTCGCTGCCATTCTTCAATCCTTCCGGGAAGCGCTGGGTGAGGTTCAAATTTGGCACCCTCCGGGGACCGGTGAGATCTTGCTGGTTGCCGGAGATATCACCCGTCGTGAATCACCCGATGAATCCCTCGAATCTGCTTGGAGTCGGGTGCTAGACGTGCCATTTCCAAGGCAGCCATGGCTCGACGACGAAGCGGTCGAGAGGTGGCTCGAATCCGCCGGAGGTGGGGATCTGGGGCTCCTCAGGGAGCGCTTGGAGTATCTCTTACCGTTGCGTGAAGAGGCGGGTATGGATCTTTCAGTGAGCCTACTTCGCTCTCTTGAGGAAGCACGTAGAAGGGGCTTGAAAACGCCCGTAACAGTCGAAAAGGCCACTCTGCCCGACGAATCCCCAGATGAGGCAAAAAGTGGGGCTCAAGGGGAGACTCAAGGTGGGGTTCCGGTGACCCCTCCCGACGGCGGTTAAATTGTCTTTGATGGCGGAATTTCGCCTCTGAATAGCGGATGTCCGTTGACACTTCGCAGTGATACAAATACGATCCGGGCTTGCACTTCGGGCCCCCGGAGGTGCAGACGGGCCGCTGTTTGGCCTGTTCTCGGCAGAGTCCGGAGGCGAAGACGAGCTCCGATCTGTGACGGTTAAAGCGATGATCAAAATGATGATCAAAGCGGTGATCGAACAGTGACCAGAATCGGGGCATGGATCAAGGTGAACAGAATGCAGAATTACAGCCCTCAGAAGAGCTACGTCCAACGCAATGAGGACGTCGTCCGTGGCTGGTACCACGTGGACGCTTCAGAGGAGATCCTCGGACGCATGGCCACTGGGATTGCCAACATTCTCATGGGCAAAAACAAACCCACTTACACTCCCCATGTCGATGGGGGTGATTACGTGGTGGTCACCAACGCGAGCAAGGTGAGAACCACCGGCGCTAAGCGTGAGAAAAAGTTGTATCATTACCATACCGGATACTTGGGTGGGCTTCGTTCAAACACCATGGAGTGGATGATTGATAACAAACCCGAGGAAGTAGTGCGATTGGCTGTACGTCGAATGCTGCCGAAAAATCGACTGGGAAGAAAGATGCTTTCAAAGTTGAAAGTATTCCCTGGACCAGAACACGATATGGAAGCACAAGCTCCGCACTTTGAAACAATTCGGATTACTGAAAAGTAGATTTTGAGGAGGACCGGGATTCACCGGTTCAAAAGGAGATCAGTTGGCAAAGCCCAATGACTACACCTGGGGAGTTGGACGTCGTAAGACGGCCGTTGCCCGCGTCCGCATCCGCGAAGGAAGCGGAAAGATGAACATCAACGGCAAAGAGCATACCGATTACTTCCGCCTTTCCCCTGACCAAGATCGAATCTTTGAGCCTCTGCGTGCAGTGCAGTCCGAGGGCTCTTTCGACGTCTGGGCGAATGTCAAAGGTGGGGGAACCACCGGTCAGGTGGGGGCTATCGTCATGGGTCTTGCTCGTGCCCTTGCCCGTCTCAATGAGGAGAACGAACTCGCTCTACGTAAGGGCACCTTCCTTACGCGAGACTCTCGCATGGTCGAAAGAAAGAAGCCTGGGCGTAAAAAGGCACGTCGCTCCTTCCAGTTCTCCAAGCGTTAAGTTACAAATCAAAAATCGATTTCAAAAGGGCTCGCATATTGCGAGCCCTTTTTTTTGGTGTGTGATCATCACAAGAATCATCGGCATTGCTTCTTCAGCATCTTCAATAGCGAATCACATTATCGGAGAAGAAGTCTAGGTGGGCTTTTCAGAGCAATAAAATCATCATGGATCTCCTCGAAACTTCGCAAAATGCACTATGCAAGACGACTATTGGGGGGCGAAGTGATATGAAGAGGGCTGTCTAAAGAGCGCTGTATCGAAAATTAAGGCTGAGAGTCGAGTAAGGAGGATCTCGTCCAAAGCCGCTTACTTAAGATCACTAGTCGGGGCTGACTCTGTGGAGGGTTTTGGAACTTGGTACCGGAGGTGGGACTCGAACCCACAAGACCCGAAGGTCAGCGGATTTTGAATCCGCCGCGTCTGCCAGTTCCGCCACTCCGGCT
>NHDG01000023.1 GCA_002167285.1 Planctomycetia bacterium TMED53 | reverse complement strand
GCAACGAAATGCCCGGCGTTCTTTTTCGCCGAGTTGAGATACATCGGTCTCGCCCACGGTCACCGATCCGGCCGTGGGAACCAGAATCCCCGAGATGGCGGAGAGCAAAGTCGTCTTTCCGCATCCGGATGGACCGATGATGGCAGCGCGTTCACCGGCACCGATCTTCAATTGGTCGACGGTCACCGGTTGTTCCTGCCCCGGATGGCGATGGCGAAATTCGCTGACCTCGACAGAGTATCCGCTGCTAACTTCACCGACTCCTGTCCATCGTCGACGCGTCGCTGATCGATCAGTTCACAATCGGCGATCCGCCAACCGAGGCCATCGATCCACTGCACCTTATAGAGTGCACGGGAGACATTCTTGCGCCAATGCCCATGGCCATAATGCTTCACCGTACCGATGACTTCCCAAGTAGCAAGAACTTCGTATGCCGGCTCCTCGGGATCCTCTGGAAGATCGACGGTCGATTCGATGTTTCTCACCGTCTCGACCTTTGAGATCGCCTGCTCTTCGATCTTCATCATCAAACTCTCGTGAACGTCGTCGTATAGATCGGGCAAGATCTCCTCATTGACACTACGAGCTAGGATATCGTAGATCTGACTTTCGTCTTCATAGTCGAAAGCACGATAGATGTTGCGATGCAATGTTTCGAAGAGAGCTACCGATTCCTCAGCACTAGGAAGTTGCACTTGCGGCTTCAATGGATTCTTCACCGATACATCGAACGGAATCACTAAACCCAAAATCAACAGCAACAACCAGGGGACCCGTGAGGTAAAGCTATCAAAGGTCCCCAATGCTAATTTTGCCGCGCCCAGCAATACCAATAGCCATGTCAGATCAAGATTCAAAGGTGGGGTCAAACCCGGTGCTACCGACTCCGGGTCGAGAACGGGGCGCGCTTCGGGAGGAGCCCAAACCTGAATCGGATCATCTTCTCGAAAACGCAAGATCTGAAAATCGTCAGCGCCAGTCAAAATCATGAACACCGATTCGAGAGGAAAACCATCCTCCGTATCAAAACGGCTCCATAGAAACTCCAACTCTTGCGGAATCGACTTGGTCGGATACTTCAATTCGATGCCGACGTAATTGAGAAAGTCATTCAAGTCGAAGCCTTCTTGCCACTCGAGATCTTCGATGACCGGTGTCACCTGAACCCCATCCACCTGTACAGGAGCTTCCAGTTCGAGCCAGGTGACGATGCGACCGCCGAACTCTCCCCAATCCCCTACAGATTCGGGATCGAGGTCAGGGATCTGCTTCGGCTCCAGGTTGAACCAATGACGGAAGAGAAGTTCATCAATCAGTAGATAAACTTCCGTCTCACTCTCACTGACGGTGACTTCAACATTGAGAGGTCCGGGAACGTGCTCTCTAGCGAAAGCAACTTCGGAAGAATAGAGAAGACTTAGAAAGATCAGCGGGATCAACTTTCCCAATTCCATTCGTCCTCTCCAGTACGGCTTTACCAATGGTTCCATAGTAACAAAAAACCACCGACCGGGGAGTTCGCAGACTCCCCCGGTCGGTGGTTATCGAATCACGACTCTATCTACTTGAGATCTACCGGCTTTGCTGGTTCCGGTTTCTCTTCTTCAGCAGGGGGATTAGCGGGTGCTCGTCCTCCTTGACGACCGCCGCGCCTCGGCAGTTCCCAATTCACTTCCATCTCTACGCGCTTGCCATCCCTCATAACCACAACCTTTTTCTTGTCGCCATCTGCACGGATGGCACGGACCAGCGACATACGATCGGAAACCTCTTCACCACCCAACTCCACTACCTTATCGCCAGCTTTGAGCCCGGCGTTTGAAGCAGCGCTATCGGGAATGACTTCCTCAATCACATTTTCATCGAGATACACGCCAAGCCTGCGACCCATCCGTGCACGCATTTGCTCAAGGCGACTGCCACCCCCGTTATCCGCATCGGCGACGCCAAAGAGGCCCTCTCGAGAAAGAAGATTATCTAGGTTCGCCAAACCGAATGCGGTCAATGCGATGACCGTAGTCGAGTGTTCAAGGTATTCGGGAATGACCAAATCGAAGGTATCTTTTTGGGTGTGGATACCATTCCAGGTATCTGCGCGTCCCTCTTGATCCCAGAAGAACCCGGGAACTCCCTTGGCGATAAAGGATTCATGATCCGATCCGATTCCACGAGGGATCGAATCCACATCCTTCAGTTCAAATGGCAAATCCGGATTGAGATCCATCGCCGGGTCAAAAACCTTTTGCAAATCTTCCTTCATCGCTGCGGTCGCCCAGGCACCAGCGATGGCATTGGGCCCACCGTCGTAAACGAAGACGGCTGAAATCTTGTCCATCTTGTCGGTGTTATTTGCCACCCAAGCTTTTGAACCGAGAAGTCCTTGCTCTTCTCCGCTCCAAAGCATGAAACGAATCGTGCGACGTGGCTTGATCCCAGCAGCAGATAGAATCCGCGCGGCCTCGATGGTGGTCGCTGTACCCATTCCGTTATCGGTGGTCCCCGTCGCTCCATCCCAAGAATCGATATGGCCACCGATGACGACATATTCGTCGGGGAACTCAGTACCGACGATATCGCCGATGACGTTGTAGAACTTCACAGGCCCAGGCTGGAAGTGGTTACGAATATCCATTCGCAAGGTCACTTCTTCTCCCGCTTCGATACGTCCCAGAATGGCATCGTATTGATCACGTCGAAGAGTCACCCTTGGAATCGTCGGCAGATCGTCCCAGGAAACTCTGCTGCTTCCGAGGATGGTGATGGTATCGCCTCGTGATGGATACACCCAACCACCGATGCCGACCTTCTCTAATTCCTCACGGAACTCACGCTCCTTCTGACGATCTTCCCGGCTTCTGCGCCCACGCTGTGAAGGCATAAAGATCCAGGCGTCCTTGAAATCGTCCGCATTGAATTCGCCTTCTCCGGAGGGCATGGTCATCGCCCGACCTTCTTCGACTCCGCGGGTTCCTGCGGACCATGCGGGAGTTCCGAATTCCAGATCCATCGTTTCCGGTGAAACCATCTGTCCGCGCCATGGTCCTCTTTGGAATCCCACTGGAAACTCGCCGGCTTCCTCCATCACCACATTTTCAAGCCCATAAGACTCGAAGAGATCTTTCGCCCAATTGCAGGCGATGTGGTCTTGAAAACTGCCCGACAAACGGGGGCCGATTCCATTGACCAGATGATCGAGAGTATCGACCACGCGATTATCTGTTTTTCCAATCTCGATGATCTTTTGCTGACCTTCGCTATTCTGCTTTTCAAGGTCTGAGGCCACAGCGCCCGCTGTCAAAAACAGGCTGGCCGTCAAGGTCCATAACATCGTTTTCATGAGATCTCCTTCCGGTACATTTATCCCAAGGTGTGAAAATCTGAAGAGATTTCGGGCCCGAGGATTTGGCAGCATTTCAGGTTCTCAGGGTATTCGTTCGAGGTCAAGCCACAGGAGCAGATCCTACTTAAGACTTAGACTTTTCCTGCTTGGCCCAGGAATCGCGCAATGCAGCAATCCGATTGAAATGGGGCGATCCCTCCCCACTTCTGGTGGGGTCGACATAAAAATAGCCAATTCGCTCAAACTGGAAACGCTCCCCTGAAGAGGCCTCTGCCAGCGAGGGTTCGCCGAGGGCCTCGGTCTCGACCTTGGAATCGGGGTCGATTCCGTCGAGGAACGACTGCCCCTCCGTAAGTTGATCCGGGGCCTCACTATTGAAAAGAGGTGAGTATAGGGTCACTGGAATTTTCACCGCACATGAAGCCGGAACCCAATGGATGATTCCTCGGACCTTGCGACCTTCTGGCTGCCGGCCCTTGGAAGTATCGGGATCATATTCACACTGCAGTTCGGTCACTTCACCGCTCTGAGGATCGGTGACCACCTCTTTGACAGTCACACAGTAGCCGTAGCGAAGCCTGACTTCTGCGCCAGGGGCAAGCCTTCTCCATTTTCTGGGAGCTTCCATTCTGAAGTCATCCCGCTCTACCCAAACTTCCCTTTCAAAGGGAATGCTACGGGTACCGGCTGTTTCATCTTCAGGATTGTTGTCGACCTCTATCAACTCTTGCAAATCTTCAGGAAAATTGGTGATCACCAATTTGATCCGATCGAAAACCGCCATTCTTCGAGGTGCAACCTTATTCAGGTGATCACGAATACTGTTTTCAAAGACGGTCAACTCGATCGTCGAATTGAACTTAGCCACTCCGATCGTCTCCATAAAGTTCCTGATCGCCTCGGGAGTCACCCCGCGCCTACGCAACCCTGCAATCGTTGGCAACCTTGGATCATCCCAGCCTTCGACGATCTCTTCCTCGACGAGCTGACGCAAGTAACGCTTGCTCATCATCGTGTATTGCATATTGAGTCGTGCAAACTCAGTTTGACCTGGAACCTTTTCCAAGCCGATCTTTTCCAGGAACCAATCGTAGAGAGGGCGATGATTTCTGAACTCCAAAGAACAAAGAGAATGGGTCACCCCCTCGATGGCATCGCCCTGTCCATGGGCCCAATCGTAGGTGGGATAGATGCACCAATCATCCCCAGTTCTGTGATGAGTTGATTTTTGAATGCGATACATCACCGGATCCCGCATCACGATATGAGGCGATCCCATATCGATTTTGGCTCGAAGAGTCCTAGCACCCTCTTCAAACTCACCCGCTTTCATTGCGGCAAATAGATCGAGATTTTCTTCAACAGATCGATCACGGAATGGACTGTTCTTTCCCGGCTCATTGAGTGTTCCTCTGAACTCCCTGACCTGATCCCCATCGAGATCACAAATGTAGGCGTCCCCTTGCTTGATCAGCTGAACAGCCCAGTCGTATAGCTGACCGAAGTAATCACTGGCAAAACAAAGCTCATCCCATTCGAATCCCAACCACCGAATATCTTCTTGAATCGATTCGACAAACTTCTGCTCTTCTTTTGCGGGATTGGTGTCGTCAAAACGAAGGTTGCACCGACCGCCATGACCTTTTACTAAGCCGAAATTCAAGCAGATGGCCTTTGCATGACCGATGTGCAAAAAGCCATTGGGCTCAGGTGGAAATCTGAATTGCAACTCTGCAGGAGATAAGCCTTGTGCGATGTCCTCCTGGATCTTCTTTTCGATGAAGTTGAGGGACCGTTTCCCTGCGAGAGACTCATCAATATCCTCTGAAGCTGTCATGCTAATCATCTTCCAATACGACTATTTTTGTAATCTTGTCTAATATGACAAACGTTGACATTTGCCAAATTAATATTCAGGACTCTCGTGACCCTTCAGATCTCCAAACTTCCTTTATGTCCAGAAAGATAATAGTATTTGTTATAGGGACTAGTATGCAAGGTTTGCAGGAAAAAGTTGCAACCTTGGAAAGTGTGGCGGTGTGCCCCGGTATTTTGGGTATCCAAATGTTCTTAGGAGTGACAAAGATGATTTTACGAATCTCAGTGATTCTATTGGTGCTGGCTCTTTTGCCTGCTGGATTGCTTGCAGGAGGCCTCTTTACCATGACGTTTGGAAGTAGCTCCGTCGTCCAAGGTGGCCAGGCAGCTGTTGACTTCAGCTTTTCGCACAGTGACCCCAGTGGTGTGCAAGGCTTTTCATTCGGCGTTTGTCATACCACTTCCGTCTTGGATCATGAGCCCTTCGGAACTTCCGGGGACTTTGATGAAGTTGTTGATTGGTCACCAACGGTAGAAACTCTCAAACAGGGGGGAGCACCGGATTTCTTTCAGCAAAACCTTGAATCCGGTGGCTGGACAGTAGGTTGTGTCATTTGCTTCACGTCTTGCGATGTGATCTCTGCAGGAACCTACGATTTTGGAACCACCTACTACCGCGTCAATGGGCCCGTAGGATCGATTGGAACCGTCGGACTGTGCAACACCCTGGGAACTCCCCCAGTAAGCCCGGTCGCGGTCGTTAGCGGGGCTTCACTTCCATTGACTTCGATCGATGGTTCGATCGAAGTGCTCGACGTTCCTCCAATCCTTTTCAACTTCACCGCTCCAGATAAAAATGTGAACTATGACCCTGCCACGGGAATCGGTGACTTCGGTGTCAATCTGAGTATCTCGGAGGACCCCAGTAACGCGACCTTCCCAACGAACACCCAGGGCTTTTCGATGAGCTTAACCACCAACACTACCTACATTACTCCATTGAACGCCGAGACCCTGCCCGGTGTGGATGCCATTCAACCGGCATTCTCACAAGCCCAGATTCTTCCAGGCGGCTGGACGTTTGGCGTGGTGTATTCATTCCAAGTTCCCGTCTACCTTCAATTCCCTTCAGAAACAGAAGTGGTCCGAATCACCGGCGAAACCGTCGATAGCGAACTGATCGGCGATGACACAGGACTGACGGTACCCCTGGAATGGACTCCGATCGGCACCCCGTCCATCTTTAATGTCGTGACCGCAAACGATTCCAGTATCAACGCCACCACCTTCGACTCCGTCTTGACCCTGAATCCACAAACGAATCTCGATTACATTCGGGGAGACTCTAATGGTGACGGAATCGTCAACGTCGCAGATGTAGTTTGGGGACTTCAGGAAACATTTAATAATGGTCCCGTAGGAACCTGCAACGACGCCAAAGATTCGAACAGTGACGGCCTCTTCGATGTCGCCGATTCAATCTGGCTGATCAGCTACATCTTCACCGGTGGAGCGGCTCCTGCGGCTCCATTCCCAGACTGCGGCGAAATTGGAGACCCTCAAGACTGCCTGATCTACAACGCCTGCTTGTAGAAACTTCTCTGAGTCTTGCAATCGGGATCGACTCAAGCCGAGTCGATCCCGATTTTTTTTGGCGAGCTCATGAGCGTTTTTTTTGAGCTTCCTCACGAATTCTTTTCGCCGTCGCTGCCCATGAACATATTTGGCAACTGGACAGGTCATGCCTCAATGCTGGGCAATGTTCCCTGCCGAAGAAGATGATCTGTAGATGCAGATCATTCCACTTCTCCTCAGGAAAGACCTTCTTCAAGTCTTCCTCTGTTTTCTCCACTGATTTTCCGTTGGTCAGCCCCCAACGAGTGGCTAATCGGTGAATGTGTGTATCCACAGGAAATGCCGGAACGCCAAACGCTTGCGCCATTACGACACTTGCCGTTTTGTGACCGACCCCTGGAAGCGCTTCCAAACTTTCAAAGTCTGCCGGAACTTCTCCTCCATGTTGATCCACCAAGATTCGACAAAGCTGATAGATCGCCTTCGCCTTCCTCGGTGCCAGCCCACAGGTCCGAATGTGCTCCAAGATGGTCTCTTCTGATAGCCGACACATCTTCTTTGCCGTCTCCGCCCCCTTAAACAATGAAGGCGTGACTAAATTGACCCTCGCATCGGTGGTCTGTGCGGAAAGAAGGACGGCAACGAGAAGGGTAAATGGATTGCTGTGGTCTAGCGGTATCGGAGGTTTGGGATAGAGAGCTCCCAAGATCCCGGCGATCTTTTGCGCTTTTTCCAGCCGTTTCATGACTTCTCCCCCAACTGTTCATATTTTGGAGAAACATCGTGATTGAGGCACGAAGTCTTGAACTTGACCTGATATCGTTGGTTATGGAAAGGAGGCACTTGGAATTTTCCTTCGATGATCCTATAGAAGATTTCGGAAATTCAGCGGATGGCCACAGAAAAGTATGTCCGCTCTTCCCACTCTCCGATTTGATCCTGTTCCCTGGCCAGGTGATTCCTTTGCACGTTTTCGAGCCCAGATATCGGGAAATGACCAAGGACCTCCTCGATAACAGTGGTGAAATCATTCTGGGAACCGTACTAGGCGAGGACCGCAAAAAGCTGGGTTCAGTCGCACCGGTTCAGCCAATTGCTGGACTTGGCAGATTACAACGATATCAAGCGTTGGAGGACGGCCGCTTTCTGATCGTAGTGCTCGGCGAGAAGAGAGTTGAAATTGAGCCTGTCGATCGGGGAAAAATTTACCCTGAAGCCAAATTCACTCCTATCAACGAAACCGACTCACTGATCTCCGATCACGATCTCGAAAACCTCCAAGACGTGATGCGCAAAATCGAAAAAGAAATCGATGTCCCTGAGGATACGTCCCCGGTCCAATTGGTAGATTTACTGATCATGATTTCGAAGATCACACCTCAAGACAAATACGATATCTTTCAGCTCAAGTCCGTGGCTAAACGCCTCGAAAAAATTCTCGACTTTCACTGAACATCCTCAGTATTGACCCGTCTCTCAGGTGCATGAAAATAAACGCGCCCGAAGATCTGGAGTCGTAATGAGCAAAGCACACTCTCTGCTTTTTTACCAAACCATCATAGCCATGTTGTTAATGGTCTCCGCCATTGGCTGCAGATCTGTCGATCGAGTCGCAGAAGGCACCCCCGAGGGAATCTCAGGAAATCTGCCCCTTACCATCGAGGGTTTCGAGTTGTTCGAATCGGAGGGGATTCTTGTATATGCAAGGGATGAGGCCTCTGCGCGAAACATCGCAACGCGTGCTGAACAAGCAGAGAGTTTACTCCGCGAAACAACGGGTCAAGATCCCAGCCGATTGGTTTATTTCGCCATCGATTCTTTCCATCCCGATCGGCAAGCCTTGCACTCCAGAGCATTTCAAAACTCTTCACAGCAATGGAACATGAAGAACAGGGCTATCAGCTTTTCCGGCTCTCAAGGAGTTCGAAAAGACTCCGAAATGGGGAATAAAATGGAAGACTCCCTGCCCAGGATTCTTCCCGGTCTTCTAGAAACTCCCGAGCCACACCCTGAGTCCTTCAAAAAATACGGTGTAGCGATGGCTACCTCCGATGGTGTGAAAAGTGGCATCAATGAGTTGATCGACTTCGGTATCGAGAGTGCACAGCTGAACACATTGCAGAGAATCCTTGCGGCACCGATCATTGTGATCGTCCGCAAAGTGCTGATCGACGTACTGGCTCGAGTTGAGGACGCTCTCATCGTCGGCACACACCTTCGAGGACGAGCCGGTTGGGATGAAGACAAGATTCAGGCAGTGATGACTGAAATCCTCGACTTGGAGAGCTTCGGAGAACAGTTCAGAAGCTCAAATCAGAGTCCGCCCCCGTCTCCTTGACCACCCTAAAGATGAACTGTACTCGACCTGCTCAACGATTACTGAAATCGCTTTTATTCTTCTGTCCGGACCTCATTGATTCGATTATTTTTAACGGGGTTGGAGCCTGTCTCCCCAGCAGATTTTTCCATTTAGTGGAGGTAAGATCCGCCTTTTCATTTCAGAGTTAGATTGGGAGAGTAATGATTCGCTTTATCACTTTGCTATTGGCAGCAATCTTGATTTCAGGCTGTACCACCTTAGGAAAAGTTTTTGAAGACAAGAAGGAATCTCGAAAGTTTGAGCTCGAATATGTCGTCGAAGTTTCGGATGCCCCCGTGGGTGAAGAGATTCAAATTTGGATTCCAGCCCCCAGGAATGACGACCACCAAAAAATTGAGGTGAACGAGATCACCATTGGTGATCTTCTCGACAACAACTCCTCTTCGGAAGTCACCGTCGATAAAATGAAAAACAAGATGTACTACATCACGGGAACGGTGAGGAAACCCTCGGGCAAAATTATCATGAATTGGTCCGGTGAGAGATTTGTCAATTCTATAGACCTCACTGCTTACAGCGAAGGTGAGGGTGAAGGCCCGGCTGCGGATTCTGTTTACCTCCAGCCTTCAACTCTCTGCTTTGTCACTCCGCAAATTGAAAATGAAGCCAAATCACTCGCAGCGCTTAGCCCGAGTACCGTTGGTAAAGCGCGCCTCTTTTACGATCACATCCTCAACAAAATGACATACAGCAAAGCTGGCAAAGGTTGGGGTCGTGGAGATATTTACCACGCCTGTAACGTCGGAGAAGGTAACTGCACCGACTTCCACACTTACTTCAGCGCATTGTGCATGGCAGCAGGAATCGAATCTCGCTTCCAAATCGGTATGTGGGGCAAGTACAACCCTGAGAAAGAACGCTACAAAACTGGCGGCTACCACTGCTGGGCAGAGTTCCATGTACCGGGAAAGGGATGGGTGCCTGTTGACATCTCTGAGGCGGACAAGGACATCGAAAACAAGGACAAATACTTCGGTTCACAGACCGCAAACCGCGTCACTTTGAGCACCGGTCGTGATTTGACTTTGAGCCCTGCCCAAAAAGGTGGGTCCATCAATTTCTTCGTCAATCCTTACGCAGAGATTAATGGCAAACCTTTTAAAGGCATCACAAAGTCCTGCTACTGGCAAGACCGTTAGGTCAAGACCTCGTCCACTCTGAATCAGAACAACCAATTTGAGATGAGGTCTTATGAAGAGGAAATCGGTCAACAACGCACCTGAGGTCATGGAACTGGAAGCAGGAAAATACGCATGGTGCTCCTGCGGCCATTCCTCAAAGCACCCATTCTGTGACGGTAGTCATTCGGGGAGTGATATGGCCCCAGTGATCTTCGAGCTCACAGAGAAGAAAAGGGTCGCTTTGTGCGCCTGTAAGAAAACCGCCGGTGAACCTTTCTGCGATGGCTCACACTCCTAAGATGGATTTAAGGTCCTCTTCGAAATCGTATTAAGCTTCGCTTACTCGATTTCGAGGGGGACCAATACGTCCAGCACCTCGGACGGAATGCACTGCACCCCAAAGGGATCTAACGGCAAGAACCCGTCCATCTGCGGCAACTCCACGGTATATTCCCCTGGCTCACTCACAAGAATCCGATAGCCGCTTCCGGTTCGCCCGCGCGTCAACACTCTCCCGCCATGACCATTCGCATACACAACTGGGTGCCATGTGATATCCCAAGGGATGGAAGTTCCTTGTTGGTCGAGAAGGAGCATCACTCCCATTGCAGGTTCCAGCTCCATCTCAAACTCATTCATCCCGTCGAGAGTCACTGATACTTGCTCGTGCTTGGGAACGTATGCCTGATCCGAAACTGATAAAATTACACCGCCAACAGGGACTTGAAATTCAAACACCCCATCTTGAACAGAAGGAATGGGAACCGCTCCAGTGCCTGGTACTCCTTGTGGTCTCACAGGAGCCCAGCGAAGGAGGCCTGGAGTTGCAAACTCGCCTGAGCCACCAGCAATCAAAGTCAAAACACGAATATCGACAGGGCTTGGGAGTTCTAAATGGGCGTCAAAAAATCCATCGGGACCGACTTCAAATAAATCCCCGTACCCAACAGGCAACACGAGTATTCCGTAGGATCCCAACTTCACACTCACCGGGCCCCATGAATAAAGTAGCCCACCGGCAACTTCTTCAAACGACATCTGTGCACTCGGTAAATTCAATGTGTCGTTGACGGGATCACTTCCAGCGCCGGTAGGTCGTACCCGAACCGAAAAGTTATCCAAGAACCAACCATCGGGTACAAAAACAGAACCTGCGAGATCAGACCGTTCTTCGTCATCAGCGGGAACCGTCATCTGAAGGCTATTCTGCTCACCGATAAAGACATCGAAAAACGTTTCGGCATGAACGGTGGGATTCAGATTCCAGTGCCCCGATTCGAGAGTCGCTTGCCACGTCCCTGGTAAAAGGCCCTGGATCATCTCCGAAGTGACGCCGAGGATCGGCATCTCCATGAACGGCATTCCAATGCGATTCGGAGCCCTTAACCGCAGTTTGACATCTTCGCGATTGGTATCCCCATCGAGAACCAGATTGACGTCTGCGGCAGGGTACAAAAGAACGTCCCGCTCTCCGCCGGCGACCAAATCGACGGTCAGCCGTTTCCATTCATGGCCTGCTGCTCTGACGTGGATCACCACGGCAGAGCCGATCATGCCGAGGCGCCCATCCAATGAGACCGGTGACTCCGATTCTTCGACGTAATAATCGGATGGTAATGGCCAACCGGGGTGCTCAAGGGTACTTCGATGGAAATCTTGTAATCGAACGACTTCGATCCCATTGAGAGCGGCACCCGTTTCTGCGGAGAGCACATTTAATGTCGCAAGAGAGTCGTAGCGAATATAAACCCTTACCGATCCCGCTCCTTCCGCGATCAGAGGAGTGGTCGGTGCGATGACTCTTGCTGGACGTTCATCGAGCACAGCACTGAAAAATCGAACCATCGCTTTTGCTGGGGCTTCGAAGGAGAAGGAGCCGTTGACCACACTGACACTCGAAGAACGATTATCGACGCCCACTTCCAGCTGGCCATTGACATCTGTTAGTACAGAATTTTTCGATTCGTCCCATATCTTTCCTGCGACGCGAACGTTTCCTTCCGAATCGGTACCTGATCGACTTTCGTCTTTACTGCTGGATGGGTTCCGCCCTCGATTGCCGGAGTTGCGTGAAGGATTACCTCTACCACTCCCACCTCCAGATCCATCACCAAATCCACTGCGGTTTTCATTTGTGCCGGGAATACCTCCAGAGCCTGTGTCCCCCGATCCAGAGTTAGGACGGCCGCTGAGAGGATTGCCATCGCTATCAAATCCGGAGAGACCCGAGGATTCGCCTCCGCGACCTCGTGGCCCTTCCTCGTCTGAAGAAGAATCTCCTCGGCTACCAGATCCTTTTTCAGAATTGATGTTATCTCCGCGACGAGCTTCCCCAATTCTGCCAAACCCATCACCGGTCTCTTCCAACCCCGGCGGCATCACCGGACCTGAAGGCAGAAACAGGTATGCAGTGGAAACGACGCCGAACAAAATCACGGCGGCGATGATGAGATTTCTGGGGTTCACGGAGACTCCTCGAAAACGGGACCCTCAAATTTTACAGGGAAATGGCCAAAAGCGCCCCCATCAGACTGAAAGTACCATTTCAGGGCTTTCGATCGGAACCAATTCAGCAACTCTTACCGAGATCTGAGCTCAAACAAAAACAGGAGCCCGGAAGGGATCAACCTTCCGGGCTCCTGCTCATTTATGAAGTCGTCAACTACGACTTCTTGTACTTGATGCTTCAGCCATACGCCCGAGTTCTTGGGGTCGAAACTTCTTTTCCGGCAAGGATCTCTTCGACCGCTTTAACGACGTAGTTCTCACCGGAACGACGATCGTCGAAAGCACCCTGGTAAAGGATTTCGCCATTTTTAATCACGAAACAGTGAGGGGTTCTTTTGGCGCCAATCTTATTGCCAAACTTGCCATCAAAATCCTGAAGGATCTTGTGCTCGACCTTGTTCGCTTCCTTGAACTTTTTCAGTCCTGCCACAGTGTTGTAGTGGGTGGAGCAAACCGAAAACCATTCGACTCCCTTTTTCTTCAGGGTAGCAGCGGCTTCCTGGACCTTCTTCCCTTTGTACAACGGCTTAACCGCGGGGCAGCCATTTTCGGTCCACTCGAGGACGATAATCTTGTCCTTCATCTCCGCTGACTTATGAACTTTTCCATCGAGGTCTTTCAGGGAAAATTGAAACTTCCCTTCCGCCTCAGATGCTTTTTCATCCTTGTTGCTGAGATGACACTGGCAGTTTTCACAGCCCTCGTGTGATTTGTCATCCGCCAAAATAAATGGCGGGGAGAGAATCAGGAGCAGGGCAAAAATCGTTAATACAGGCTTCATGGGGCCTCCTTATTCAGTAACACAATTCAGTTTCAGCGCTCACTTATTCCAGCGATCATCGTGTTGATCTATTAGCGACTCTCTGCCGGTGAGGCTTTTCCCCGGACCTCGAAGGCCGGGTATCCAGAGACAGGGCCTTTGGCCTTCCCTGGATTGGGAACCATCGTGACACCCAAGAGCCCCGAATGGAAGCCCTGACCGACGTCCCGGACGATAAATGTGACCTGATTTCCCGGCATTGCCCCTTTATGGGCCCCCGGATCCGGATTCCAGCGCTCTGCG
>NHDG01000022.1 GCA_002167285.1 Planctomycetia bacterium TMED53 | reverse complement strand
TGCACTATGATGCCCCCGACGTTCACGGGTCCAGCGTCGTGTTTCATCCGAGGTGATCCACTTCGAGTCTCCAGTCGCCGAAGCGATGCGCCCATCGAGAGTCATCGCCCATTTGACGGTGACCAATGGACGGCCACGCTGAACGTGACACAGATAGGGAGCGAGTAAGCGCGCCCCATCGGCTTGCAGAACTCCCCCGATCACCTCGATGCCCGCATCCTCCAACTGTTGGAGTCCTTTTCCCCGTGTCACCGGATGAGGATCGGGATGGCTGTAGATCAATGTTGAGATCCCGGCGTCGATGATGGCTTGAGAACAGGGAGGAGTTTTGCCTTGATGACCGCAGGGCTCGAGGGTGACGACCATCGTCGCACCGCGGGTGTCGATGCCGGCAGCTCTAGCCGCTGCGAGGCACGCGGCCTCTGCATGGGGTCCGCCGTATTCAGCGTGCCAACCTTCGGCAACTTTGAGATCCTTGGTGACGAGAAGTGCGCCTACTGGAGGATTGGGCGCGACCCGACCCAACCCTCTACGAGCCAACTCAAAGGCGACTCTCATCAAAACTTCAGGGTCCTGGGGATCCACAGGATTCACATGGTTCACAGGGTTCAACAAGTTTCCGGAGGAAGGATCGGAGTCTGAGAAGGACCCTCCACCCGTTCCCCGTAGAGGGTCGCTGCAGAAGTGCGATCGACATCGACGACTACAAACGAGCCTGCCACTTCATCTTTTTGCGCAGGCCAGATGACGGTCCTGTGATCGCGAGCACGCCCGGCCCAGCGATTCGGATCTGATTTCGAGGGGCCTTCAGCGATGACTTCCACCTGACGTCCAAGGAAGCGGGCATTGCGCTCTTGGCCACTCTTTGAAAGTGCTTCGAGAAGGGCGTGGTTGCGTTCTGACTTAACTTCCTGCGGCACGTCATCCTGCAAGTGATCGGCACTCACCGTTCCCGGTCGTGGCGAATACTGGAAGACGTAACCGTGATCGAATCCCACCTCTTGCACCAGCGACAAACTGTCAGCGAACTCTTCGTCCGTCTCGCCAGGAAAGCCGACGATAAAATCGGTGGCTAAAGTCATATCTGGCATCTTCTCACGCAAACGCTCGATGCGTTCCAAGTAGAAGGAGCGATCGTAAGTGCGCTTCATACGAGCCAGCATCGAATCACTTCCCGATTGAACCGGTAGGTGAAGGTAGTTCATCACCTTTGAACAATCGGCCATCGCTTCGATCAACTTGGGTCGCATAAATCGAGGGTGTGAGGTGATGAAATGGCAACGATGGATACCGTCAATCTCTTCGACCCCCCGCAATAGGGTATCGAGGCCGACTCCTGCACCGAGTCGCTTGCCGTATGAGTTCACTGTTTGACCGAGGAAGGTGATCTCCTTGACGCCATCGTCAGCGAGTCGCCGCACCTCATCGAGGATCACCTCCGGAGGTCTGGAGACCTCTTTACCGCGGGTGGTCGGAACGATGCAGTAGGTGCAAACCATGTCACAACCCCGCATCACAGAGACGTAAGCGTGCCACGGTTGGGGGCCGAGATTGCGCTGACGCACAAACTCCAAAGGTGAATCCATGTCGGTCGCAAGAAGGCTGTTCTCTTCACCGCGAGCTTCATCGATCAGATCGGGTAAACGGTCAAACTCACGGGTACCGATGATCAGATCGATCCACGGAGCGCGATCCGCCAACTCTTCTTGTTTGTGCTGAGCGACACAGCCGGTCAATCCGAGAATCAGATCCGGCTCTTCTTTTTTGCGTCTCTTGAAACTCGTCATCCGCATCACCGCACGTTCTTCGGCGCGTTCACGGACGGAGCAAGTGTTGTAGAGGATGACCCCCGCTTCTGCGGGGTCGTGAACCAGCTGATAGCCACGCTGCATCATGCCCTCAAGCATCAGCTCGGCGTCGAGCTTGTTCATTTGGCAACCGAAGACTTCGAAATAAACTCTCTTCGATTTCGGGGCCACTTCATCGGTGGCGATCGCTTGCATCGAATACGTTGGCTTCACAGTTCCTCTATTCTGCCCCGATGGTAGGAATTGCAACGCTCGCGGTCAACAAGACCCGTGCAGCTTCCGAAGTTGAATCTGGCGAATTAGCGCGATTGCCACGGGGAGATGTAGCCAAAGAGGATCCGAAAGAGCAGAAAGCCTGCGAGCAGAGCGCTCCCAATGGCAAAGCCTGTCATGTCGGAGATCGCAAAGAGTGCCGAGGCGACGATCAAAGCAGAAGCCACTCCGCCCTCGACCAATCTCCTGCTCGCTCCTTCGATCCTTTGGGAGAGGCGATCCAAACCGGTGATTTCAGATTCGACCCGAATCCTGCCGCGGGTCGCTCTTCGCAGCGCCTCGGTGAGCAGTGCCGGAGCTTCTCCCAGAGCTTCTAGATTTTCGAGGGTTTGCCCCGCCAAACGTCGAGCCAACTCTTCTGGCGCGCTCTTCTCTTTGACCAGTTCCTGTAGTAATGGCTCCAACTCACTGGCGGTATCAAAATCGGGATCATACTTTTCGACGAGTCCCTCGAGCAGAACCAAAGCCCGGGTCATGCGGACGAAGCCGGGGGCAATCTCGATTCGATGCTCGGTAGCGATTTCGATGATGCTGCGTAACAGCGCCGGCAAATTGATCTGTGAGAGGGGCAATCCTTGATACGGATCTAAATGCTGGGCAATCGACTGAGACAAGGCAAAGGTGTTGGCCTCACCGTGACAATGACCGACATAGATCACCTGTCGAGCCAACTCTTCATAATCCCGATTCACCAGGGCATTCAACATTCGCGACAAGCGCCAACGCAGATCACTGGTCAACAAACCGGTCATACCGAAGTCGATCCAGCCGATTCGATCGTCCTCAAGCCACAAGATGTTTGAAGGATGGGGATCACCATGGAAGTGCCCATGGCGAAACATCATGGTGAAAAGTGATCTTGCACAGGTTCTTACCAGTTGGTGACAGCGTGGATCGGCTTGCTCCATCTTGCCGACGGGAATCCCCTCGAGCCAATCCATCACCAGAACTTCTTCAGTGCATAACTCCGCGACGGTACCAGGGATCACCACCTGGGAATCTTCTTCAAAAAACTCTCGGATGCGATCGAGGGAGTTTTTCTCCATAAAGAAGTTCAACTCACCGTCGAGGGCGTGGTGCAACTCCTTGACCACGGCAACCGGGTCAAAGCCCCCCGATTCAGGTTGCCGAGAGAGAGCTTCGGCGAATTGATCGAGTAACCCGAGATCCCTCTCGATCAGCTTCTCGATCCCCGGTTTGCGCACTTTTACGGCGACCACCCGACCGTCGAGAGTGACCCCCTTGTAGACCTGGGCGATGGATGCGCTGGCCACAGCGGTCTCATCGAATTGACGAAAGTACTGGTGAACAGGGCCCCCAAGGCTCGCGATGAGAACCGGCTCTACATCGGCAAAGGGTACGGGATCGACGTCGTCGCGCAGGCGCTCCATCTCGCTGACGAGATCAGCAGGAAAAACATCCGGCCTACTGGCGATCAATTGCCCGAGCTTGATGAAGATGGGCCCCAACTCTTGGAATGCCAATCGCAATCGCCCTGCGAAATGGATGTGCGAGTTTTCGAAGCCGAAGAGGCGTGTTCGTAAACCTGCGCCGAGACGGTTCGCCAGATCGCTGAGTCCATGCCGAGCCAACACCCAGGAGATCACCCGGAGTCTTGGCAAATTTCTCAGGGTCTGCAGCGGTTTGACCACGATCCCACCTTACTCACCAGGGCGACGGTTCATCTGCGCTTCGATACGTTCGATTCGCTGACGTAACTCAGCGATTTCTTCCCTACTCGCCGGTGCCACGTTCGACCATTTTTCGAAGAGGGACTGAATCAGCGGAGATTCGTGAAAGGCTGCTGTCGATTCTGTCGCAGATTCGCCTTCGACAGAACTGGCGTCATCCGTGGCACGCTTCTTCCACGCTTCAAGGATCGCCTCACCTTGTGCTCGAGAAAGCGTTCCTTCCTCGACGAGGTCATCGACGGTCGCCATCATGTGAGCACGGGCTTTGTTGAGGGAAACGAGAATCTCATTGCCCATTTCAATCCACTTGTTGACACCGTCCATACTGAAACTCCTGATCGGCAATCACGCTTCATCGTTTTGAGGCGGTGAGACATCGTATCGGAAGGAGTCGTCGGGATCGACGTGGGGATCTTGTGTAGAGGGATAAAAAAATAGGGAGCCCGTTGAGAACCAACGGACTCCGCGGGAAAGGGGGGGAGTGCAAATTGTGGAGGCCAGGTGATCGAGGAGATCTCCGAGCTCACTAAGACCTTGGCAAGCCCCGTGCCAGTCCGCGGAATCGGACTGAAATAGTCATATCCTCAATAAAAACAATAGCTTACAAAAATACAGTTGGGACAGGTCTGGCCCGTGGGGCAATCCATCTTTTGCCGAGTGTGGAGGGATTACAGGAAAAAGTTTCCTCAGGGGTGACTTCGCCGAAGAGTCGGATCGGTGAGGATTGTCGTCAAAACCTCGAGAGCTTTGTGCAAATCCTGCGCAGGCAACCCAAAACCGATGCGAACATGATCTGCAGCTCCAAAGAACTCTCCGGGGGTCAGGTTCAGATCCCGTTGCATACACACTTCGCGGAATTCGAATCCGCTCTTAGCAATCTCCTGTGGCACCTTGGGAAAACACACCAGGCCCCCCGCCGGCTTGACCAGCTGCAGATCGAAATCTCGGGCCCAATTTGAAAAGATCTCCCACCCCTCGCTGGCAAATTTTCGCCCTCTTTGTTGCAGATGATCGAGATGGTTCATGGCAGCTCTGGCAACCTGATCAGTGAGACAAGATGTGTGCAGAGTCGTCGAGTCAAAAATCCTTCGCGCCTGATCAGCAAGCTCTGCCGTGGCACACCCCCACCCAAATCGTACTTGGGAGATTCCGTGAACTTTGTTGATGCCCCAAACGCTGACGATCTTTGGATGGAAGCGACACAATGGGCCGGGGTCGGGGTCGAGAAAACCGCGATACATTTCATCAATCAAGATGTGACACCCCGTCTTTTCAGCAACTTCGACGAGACCACGGATTTCCTCATCACCGAATGCGACACCGGAAGGATTGTGCAAATGGGTCAGCATCACCAAGTCAGCCTGCTCTTTGATCACCTGCTCTTGCAATGCATCGGTATCGAGTCGGTACTCTTCTTCAAAGCGCCGAGCGATGGGGATCCGCTCGACCCCCAACAATGACAAAGCATCGAGGAGTGGTAGGTATCCGGGAGTTTCGTAGATGATCTTGCCACCCATCGGAACGATGGAAGCTCCGAAACAAAAGTGCGCATGGGAAGCGCTGGCACCCAGGACGATTCCTGCAGGGTCGATTCCCCAATCGGAGTTCAGTTGCTGGTAGACCTCATCAGGTCCATAAGGAGTGTATTCCGTCAAAGCCAGAGTTTGCGGATCGAGGCCAATATCTTTCCAGTCTGCGGCAGGTGTCGCACTGGCGGTGAGCCGGTGGGTCCCCATCAATCCTTCGTATTTGGCCCATCGGATGTAGGGAACTTTTGAGAGTGCCATAGCTGTGACTCTTCCTCTTCTTCCTGTTGCCGCATTCTACGCAGAGCCCGCCTGCGCCGTATCCCCTGAACCAGGGCAGCGACGATCACGAGAATCGCGATACTCTTCCACGAGGTCAAGAGGTCGAGCAAGATCCCTGGCCACAAAACCTGTGCCCCAAAGGAGGTCTGCCAGAGATTGAATGCTGCTTCTGGATTGAGGCCAGCTTCTTCGGTAAAAGCCTGCTGCCAAGAAATGTTGCTCCCACAGCGCTGGAGGACACGAGCGTGGAAATCTTCTCCGAAACGTTGCCGCGTCCACTCGATGAAGAGCACCGAAACCGCATACAAAGTAGTGGCCCGGTCATGGGATTTAGGGAGATGCTGATCCATCTGATGGATCGGTACCAAGCCTCCCCTTCTTGCAAAGAGCGCGACCTCACGGCGCTTCGACGGATCAGGGATTTGACGCGCCAAGCTTTGCGCCAAGCCTTCGTGCACCCAACGAGGAACCTTTGCCCCCGATTCACCAAGGACCAGGTGAACCAACTCGTGGCGAACCGTGGTCAGACCTTCTCCAGGATTACGAATCAGATACTCGAGGTCGATGAGGGCGATCCCCTTTGCAGGTAAGGCGAGTGCAGGGACCCACCGAGGAACCTCCGCGATTTGCAGGTGCTGTAACGCCTCGAGAAATGCGGATCTTCCATATTCGACAAAGACCAAAGGGCGCTTTTTGGGCTCCACTCGCAACCAACTGCGAACCTCTGAAAGATCTCGATCGAGGCGTTCGAAAAGAACTTGCGGGACATTGCCGACCTGTCTCGGATGGATGTGGACTGTACATTCACCCAGCTCGATCACTTCGTACCCTGAGCGGACCAGGGAATCATCCCCACCCCTTTTCAGACTCGTAGTCGAGGCTTGCTGAGGGATCTCATGTGCATTGGCAAGTCCACGCACATCACTCCCGGTTGCGAATCCCCAACTCAGGCACAACAGGGCGATCAATATCAGTCTGTAAAAAGCCGAAGGTCGCTGCATCGAATCCTCAAGAGGTCAGCGCGATCACCGGTCACCGGTCACCGCAAAAAAAGGGGGTGCAAGGCTATGAGCCCTGCACCCCGATCATGTCTGAAGATGTGTTTGGAGACTAGACACTCTCGGAGAGAGCAGCGACCAAACAGCCTTTGGACACGCTGTACAGCGGATCCTCGGCGAGACGGATCTCTTTAACCGCCAGCGGGAATTGAATCTTCTCGAACTCCTGTTGGAACACCTCGGTGAATCCACCGATCATGCTCGTACCGCCCGCACAGACGATGCTGATGGGGTCAGGGAAATTCGGCATCGAAGAAGAAGATTCGAAGCGCTCTTTGATGTTCTTCAAGGTGTAAGCGATGAGGTTACGGTAGTAAATCTCCACAGCCTCTTCTTCACGACCCTGAGGGTTGGTCAGATCGATGCCTTTTTCCTTGAGACCACAGGCTCTAGAAGCACTGATTCCAAGGACGTTAGCAACATTGCGATCGATCCAGTCACCACCACGAGAGGTGGAGAAGCTCAAAGCAGGGATCGACTTGTAGGAAACACAAACGTTGAACATTCCACCACCACAGGAAATCCCGATACCGGTGAAATCATCTTCAGCCAACTCAGAGAAGACCACAGCGTGTCCCTCGACCAAAGGCTTCGGCTCGTAGCCAAGGCCCTTGAGAAGTCCACCGAAGACTCCCTGGTGGTAAACCACATTCATGTCCGCATCGATGGGCTCGGCAGGAACCGAGTAGTAGCAGATCTCGCCAGGCTGCTGGGGCTTTTCCAGAAGCGTTTCGAGGAGCATCTTTTCGATGGGAAGAGCATCCGCCTCGTCAGGGCTGATCATGCCCTCTTTCATCGGACGACGGGTGTTACGGTTGAAGATATTGGCGAGTTCGAACGCAGGATCACCGACGACAACCATACGACCATTGACAACAACGTACTGAACACCGAGGCGGGTCAGCATGTTGCGAGTGTAATCATCGCAATCGATGTCGATAAAGGCGTTACGTTGAATCTTAAGATTCACATTGCCACCGTTGTCCTGAAAAGAGGACACAAGGTTGGCAGTGCCCACGTCAAGACCACGACCAAGGGTCACCGAAGCTGAGCTGGTCGCAACCACAGGAGCATTGGCTTCAGTCACCGGAGTGCTGGCCGCTGCGGCATTTTCTGCGTCGAATGCTTTCGCATCCTCAACATTAAACTGAACGTCATTTTCCTCATTGTTCACGCCGTCAACGACTTTCTTGTTTTCGAAGTCCTTGCGCGCGTAGTCAGCAAAGTCTCCCATGCCCTACTCCGTTTCTTTCTGGAGGTTTTTTAGTTTCGCAAGGTTTGCGGAAACCCCTCCTGCTTTTGCATTTTTGACCTCGACCTGGTCGAGGTTGTTTTCAACATCTTCACCAACCTCCTTGGAAAAGAGCTCAATGAGCGCTTCCTCCGAGGGGGCTTCCACTGATTGATTTACTTTGGATCCGTGACTATGTGTCACTTTGCTTGCGAGTGCGTCGATACTTGCCTTCAGATCGTCCATCTGGTTTTCCGAGGCGGGGGCAGAATCTGATTTCGCCTCAGCGACAGCCGCACGAACGACGTCTTTGATCTGATCGGCATCGAGTCCTCCGGCGGGGACCGCCACCGACTCAGTCACGACTTGTTGCTGGCTATGCTGAAACGCTTCTTCCTTTTCGCGTTCTGCTTGCAGCAACTTTTCTTCAAGACTGACAGCCTGGGCTCTGAGGTGCTCGATACGCTCCTCGTAGGCGTCCTGCTTTTCTTTTTGGCGACTGTTGCGCTCCTGGACCAGCTTCTTGAATTGGGTTTTCGCTTCTTCCCGAAGGCGATCACGATCCCCCACCTCCAATTCCTTCATTCGATCAGCCACGACCATTTCGACAGCCTCGTCGATGAGGCTCATGATGGCTGCTTTGTCGAGTACCTTGACGGTGCGCATGCCACGCTTGGCCAGGTCATCGACCGCCATCGTGCTGACACGCTTATCGACTGCCTTGGGTACATCGAATGCTGAACTCATGGAGTTCCCGTTCTTCTGGGGCCTCCACCACTCTTGGAAGGGGCCATCCCACGACTGCCCGCAGGGGCAGGACCGCCCTGGAGAGGAGGTCACCGAAGACTAGCATCGGGATGGAAATGCCGGCAAACCGTGGACGGTCACAACAGGCTCAAATTGCCTGTGAATGGCGCAGATCGCCATAGATTGGAGAATTGGAGCTTCTGTAGCAGTTCCGAAAAACCCCAAACCGAGAAGCCAGCTCAACCCTCGGCCCCAGCTACAACGGGGGCAAGAAACAGCAGGATGAAGCAGCAGGAAGCCGCGGATCTATCGGATAGGACTCAGGAGGAGTTTAACCATCTTCGTCGATCAATTTCTGGGCGAAATAGCGCACCCTCGAATCAATCTCACGACGGAAATCGGGATCGAGTCTCTGGCCATGGCTTTCGACCAAGCGCAGAAGGGTCGTCCGCGCGCCATTGAAATCTGCCAACTGAACATAGATCAACTGCAGTGCCCAGTATTGGCCCGGGGTTTGGTACTGAACCGGTGAAGTTCCCAGGTGCGTCTCCATATCGCGACGCGCCAGTTTCAACCAGCGTTGCGCTTCGGTTTTCGCTTCTGCCCGCTTCCTCAACAACTCATCGGAGGGACGCAGCCCTTCATCTTCGAGAGGAGTGCATTGCGCATCAGCCATGGCATAGAGAGCGGTATAACCGTTGGCAACTTTGCTGCGGACTTCGAATCGCATCAGGCGCGGTTCGATGGAGTTGATGCCGAGCTTGACAGACTCGTCCATCAGGCCTGCGGCTTCGATGTAGAGATCGAGCCCCTTACGGATGCTCGCTTCATCATCGACCTCGACCGTATCCATGACTTCACGGATCAGAGCCTCGACCTTTTTCTTGTTCTGGGTGATCTTCTTTGCCGCATCGACGGCGTCGACTTCATCATCTCCACGAGTGCTGCTTCCCGTTCCTGCGCAACCGGCAAACAATGAAGTCAGCAGGATGATCAGCAAAATGGAAATGCTGTTACGGAAACGAGGCGCACCCCACTGATTTTGGGTCAAATTGGGCATGGGTCAGACACTCTCAATCACGAAATGAATCGGCTATCGGGATCGACTGATTGTAGAGGAACTCCAGCAAAGTGGGAAGGGCGCACACTCATGAGGGTTCAGTAGAGAAGCGAAGATATGCCCTGGAATCGATCGGGAGAGATCAACTCTCACCCTTATCCACGGGGATGAGGGGAGCAAGCCCCTCCTCCCTGGGTGTTACCCAGTGTTCCCGTTCCCGATCCACCAAGACCTTCCCAGGTGGTAAACCCTTCGGCTTACGGACAAATTTGGCTTCAGTCCAGTGCACCGCGACTCCCCCGGGGCCCCTCCAACCGGATCGGTACGCAGCGATGTAAGCCGCATCATCGATACTTTCGGGGGCTGCCACCTTCCCTCTGGGAACCTTGAGGATCACATGAGCGCCGGGCTTACCAGCGATGTGGAAGAAGAGGTCATTACCGCGCGCCGTCCGAATACTGAGGTCGTCATTCTCTCGTGCACTGCGTCCAACGAGAATTTCCAAACCTTCACGGGACCGGTAGCGAAGGAACGGCTTCGACTCTTGTTTCGATTTCGAAATTCGCCCTCGACGAGCTTGGGGATCGCGTGGCTTTTGACGCTTCTTCCCGTGAGCGCGAGACCAACGTTCAACTCGATCGACCCATTCGAGGATCGCTTCCTCTGAGAGAGGGTCCTCCTGCGCCAGCGCTTCCCCCTCAGCGTTGAATGCGTCGAGAGTTTGGCATTGTTCTCGGGTGTTTTCGGTGCGCTCGGTGAGTTGATCGATGGATCTCTTCCCTTTACGAGCTTTATGAAAGTATCTCTCGATATTCTGAATCGGTGTCTTCTCTGGGATCAACTCCAGCTCCACCTTGGGTGAATCGGGTTGATACCAATCCTCGACCTCGACGACCGACATTCCACGCTTGAGTTGATGCAGCACAGACTTGAGAAGTTCACCGCGATTTTGCCACAACTCCCAATCGAGAGAGGTTTGCAGATCGCGCTCAAGGTTTTCGAGGCGCCGACGTAAAACTTTTCTCTGACGATTCAGTTCTTGCTGTCCCTGTCGCAGTTTTCCCTCAAGGATCTGCCGCTCTTCCCGCTGCGCCAACTGAGGGCCGAGCCAGTGATGAAAGGGAGTCTCTCCTTGCCGTAACTCTATGGGAATCAGCTGGGCAGGGTCGAAGGGTAATGTCGGCGAGACCCCTCCACTGATCTGGGAGTCGGCATTGACCGGTGCTTCTGGGTATTGGTAAGGCTCACCGGTACCCAATCCCCCCCTGCCGGTGACAAAACGTACCCTCGCAGGCTTACCTTCTAGAACCAGCAGCCGTCCCTGGCGACCAAACAGTTCGAGCAACAGATCCCTGCGATGTCGTCCCTGGGAACCAAAGGTCAGCCGCAATCGCATCAAGCGGTCACCCCCGGGTTGATCCACTTTGTCGATCCGCGCTCCTGACAAAAGACTTCGCAGGCGTGCGACCATTTCCCCTGGGGTTGGCGGAGCATCCGAAGATTCCTCCTGCAAGACCATACGGGAAGTTCCCGGATGGACCGAAATCAAGAGGTGCTGCTTGCGAGAACCGGACCCTATCACGATTCGAAGATTACCGTGGGGTGCGTCGAAGATTTTACCGACGCGTTGGCCCTCGAGAACTGATGAGAGCTCAGAGACGAGGAGAGTGACTTCCTCGCGACGCAGACTCGTGGAGCGTTGAGGGGAAACCATGATCGACGATTCCGGCGGAGCCCGTCGCTCCGCCGGAATCCTCCGGATTACTCTGCAGCGTTCCAGGAGTCGTCGATGAGATCGTATCCCAAGAGCTCACCTTCATTGAAGAAGAGGCTCAACTCGCGCTCGGCAGCCTCGGGGCTGTCAGAGCCGTGCACTAAATTGAATCCGTTGGAGATACCGAAATCACCGCGAATGGTTCCAGCCTCAGCATCGCAGCCAAAGGTCGCCCCCATCAGTTTGCGGCAGACGCTGATCGCCTTGTTCCCTTCGAGGGCCAGTGCGACCACCGGCGCAGAAGTCATGAAGCCGACCAGGCCATCGTAGAAGGGCTTCCCTTGGTGCGCCTCGTAGTGGGTCGCCGCCAAATCGCCACTGATCTGCATCAGTTTCATGCCGCAGACCTTGAGACCTTTTCTTTCAAATCTTTCGAGAATCGGGCCGATGAGACGTCTCTGGACGGCATCGGGCTTGAGTAAAATGAGCGTGCGCTCCATGGAAAACCTCCAAATAGGGGGAATTTGCCCCCGGATGTTATGCTTCTTCGCGTCAGGAACCGTCCCCGGTAGGGATCAGATCCTGATCCGGGAATCGATCCCGGAAGGGTTTGGCCGGAAAAGCTCAAGCTGATCCGGTCATGTAGATTCTCGCAAGTCGCTGCCTGATTTCCAGTGGATCGGGCCGGTTGAAAGAGGTCGCAGGCATGGAGTTCGCCAGGGAGTTCGAAACGACGTCAGGAGCCCTTCCCAGGGTCTTGAGAGATCAATTCGGAGATACCCCAGATCTCGTCCATGAAATTGGCCTTTGGTTTGGCGAACCGGATGCGGAACGACTGCCATGGCTCCTCGATGCCATCGTAGAGCTGGTTGCTGCAGAGCGGGGATTTCTTCTCCACCGTGACCGCCTCGGAGAGTGGGAATGCCCCATCGCCAGAGACTTGGACCGGGAAGATATCCGCCAACCGCTGACAAAGGTGATCTTGCCGTTGGCAGATCGCACGGTAGAGGGTGCCCAATCCTGGAGTTGTGATGATGTACCCACCTTGCCCGATAGGGATCGTTGGGATCGTGAAAATCTCCCCCGAACCCAATCGTTGCTGATCCTACCGATGACCAAGAACTCTCTCCTCTACCTCGATCACCGCTTCCAGAAATTAGCGCAGGAATCGACCTCGGACCTGCTCCTCGGAATCCTCACCGCTGCGATTCAAAGGGTTCTCTCTACTGCGACGAACAAATCCGATAAGAAAATCGTCGGTAAAGAGACGGTCACCGAAACCCCGGTGGTCAGGGAGCAAAGCCAGCCCCTCAAGAAGGTCGAAATCATCGGCGAAGACCCTGAGTTAACAGAGGCAAAGCAGTTGATCGACAAAGTCGCTGCAAGCATGGCCCCAATTCTCGTCACCGGAGAAAGTGGCACCGGAAAAGAACTCGCCGCGAGATCTGTCCACGACCACAGTGACCGGGCGGAGGGCCCCTTCGTTAGTGAAAACTGCGGAGCCATCACGGAAACTCTTCTCGAGACCGAACTCTTCGGCTGCGTGAAGGGTGCATACACCGGTGCCACCGAAGACCGTCCAGGACTCTTCGAATTGGCCCACGGAGGAACCATCTTCCTCGATGAAATCGGGGATACTTCCCCTGGCTTGCAAAAGAAGTTACTGCGAGTCATCCAAGAAGGGGTGATTCGAAGGGTCGGCGGCCAAAATCTGATCAACATCGACGTTCGCATCGTTTCGGCGACAAACCGTGATCTCGCCGAAGAGGTCAAGGCGGGTCGATTCCGGGAAGATCTCTACTACCGTCTCAATGTGATCAATGTCCACCTCCCACCCCTGCGTGAGAGGGGTAAAGATGTCCTCATACTCGCCCAACACTTCCTGAGTGGATTGAATCAGGAATCGGGGAGTGACTATCGCATCACAGAAGAGATCGAAGAAAGACTCCTCGCCCAGTCTTGGCCCGGTAACATTCGCCAGTTGCA
>NHDG01000021.1 GCA_002167285.1 Planctomycetia bacterium TMED53 | reverse complement strand
GCCGTTTCGCCCTTCCCCGTCACCGAGACACAAAACCTTGCCCCCCTCTGGAATACGGTGCGCTTCTTCGCGGAGGAAATCGTTCGGTTCGGTTCCGAAGAGGAACTCATCCTGGTCGTAGCGTTCGTCCCAGCGGTATGCCATTGTCCTCCACATTTCTGAGTTGTCCGGGGAGTATGATCTTTTACTAAAATATCTCTTCCGCTTGGATACAATCCAGAAATTCCGCTGATTGAAAGAAGTTCTCTTTACGGCAACCCTACTTTGAAATTGAGTGGATCAACGCTATTCTTCGACCGCTTGCCAATCCTGTTGTTGAGTTTTTTGTAGCATCTGCTCAACCCGATGAGTTCTATGAACGAGCTCAAAGAACATCTTCACACATGCCACCTGATATCGAATGATCCAGAATGAAGAGTAAACACACAGTATAAACACGCTGAGATATGTGAAGATTGCCGTTAAATTTGAACTTGTAACATCGTTGATCGCTTCGCCCGCCAAATAACCCGCAAAATGACAAAGGTAGATGCTGCCTAAAAACTCACAGAAAAACATCACTTTAAACATCACCCATGCCTGCGGTGCGTATTCGATATGAATCTCGCCATCCAGCTTGGAATCAGAGGGGTTTCGTATCCGATAACTTTGTAATTTTTTTCCGCTCTGACAGACCGCTTTTACCTGGAATGTCGAGGGTTTCACCGTCATTGTCTTTTGTCATAGTGCTCTCCTGCTCGCCTCTATATCCGTATTCCCATAGAGGTCGGACTAGTTCTGTTGAGAATCCCGGGATTTCGATAATTCGAGCTTGCCATTGGTACATATTCCGAAGAAGACGTTAATTCAGCAATGCCTGGTGAATAGAAAGTGAGTAGGCCATGAAATTCATCTGCTCTTTGTTCTTCGTTCTATGTGGATCTATCTCAGCATTGGGCGCCGAAGCTGAGCTTGAAGAGTGGCTCAAGTCGCAGGAGACGAAGGGTTCGGTGTTGGGGATCTCCGTGCAGTGGCAACGGGGGGATGAGTCGGGGGCTTTGAGTTTTGGGCGCGAGCCCGCAGCACTTGTAGGGGATGGACAAGAAGGGGCCAAAGGCGACTCCAGCGATGATCATCCTGTTGACCCCGTGATGGGTGATGCCGTGAATGGTGCGACTCGTTTTGAGATCGGATCGATCAGCAAGGTGCTCACCAATTTATTGCTGGCAGAAACCATTGCCCAAGGCAAGGTCAGCGACACCACGACCATCGGTGAGTTGATGGGCAGTGAGGTTCAATACGCCCAACCGGAGGTGGGGAAGATCACCCTTCTGGAGCTCGCCACCCATCGCAGCGGATTGCCGAGATTGCCAAGTAACCTGATGCCTTCTGACCCCCTCGACCCGTACGCCGATTTCGATGCAGCGGCATTGATCAACGCGATGAAAGATGTACGTGCGCTGCAACCGTTGAATAAAAAGTATGCGTACTCAAACCTGGGAGTGGGACTCTTGGGATACCTGCTCGGAAAGGTGCATGGCAGTGATTATCGATCTGCTGTCGCCGAGCACGTACTCGCCCCCCTCGGCATGAGTCGAAGCAACTTCAGCGATGGCCTTGATCTGATGCCGGGTTTTACTGGCGGAGAAAAGCACCCGGTGTGGCACTTTGAAGATGCTCTCATCGGTGCTGGAGGATTGCGCAGTAGCACCGATGATCTGATGAGACTCGGTCGTTGGGCGATGGCTACAAAAGAAACCGCTGCACCACTGCAACTCGATACATCTCGCGCACTCACGGTCATCGACCGCGCCGCCGGCAGCTTCAAGATCACACCGGTATGGCATGTGGCGTTTGCCGGCGATGCGCCGATCTACTTTCACAATGGCGCCACCGGTGGCAGCCGCAGCTTCCTGGGTATTCGCCCCGACAGCGGCCAGATCATCGCTCTACTGGTCAGCAGCGATGCGGACCCCACCGGGATCGGCCTCGACTGGTTGGGAGCCGTTCCGAAGCTTGCCGATTTCCCGCCCATCGATGAAAGCATCATCGGTCACTATCGCTTCAGTCCAACGATCACTCTGCAGATCGCCCGCGCCGGGAAGCAACTCACCTGCCAACTGAGTGGCCAACCCACTGTTCTCATCGAACCGATGGAAGATGACTGGTACGCCATGACCGTTGCCGATGCGAGCCTGCAATTCCTCCGTGAGGGGGACAGAGTGACCGCACTGGACCTGGTGCAGTTTGGAATGCGCCAGCGAGCTCAACGGCTCGCAGAACCGCCGAAGAGAGAAGCTGCCGACGAGGTCAACCTGACCCCTGAAATCCTCGATGAATATGTCGGGGAGTACTCCTTGAGCCCCAAATTGAAGATCACCATCCGCCGCAGCGGAGAAGGTGCCGATGGGCTGGGCATCGAAGCGCAGCTCACAGGACAGCCCTACTTCCCCGTCTTCGCCCGTACAAAGGACGTTTTCTTCTACAAGGTGGTCGAGGCGGAGCTCCATTTTGATCGCGATTCCAGAGGGGCGATCCAGGCGATCGTACTGCACCAAAATGGGCGTAAAATGCGGGCAGGCCGCCTGAACCGGCCTGAAGATTAAAAAGCTCTGATATTTCCAAAAAAAGCAGTCCTGCGTCCTTCGGCTTACGGATCTGTGGGGAGACTGTGTCTGTTTGACCCGCGATGACTGTTTTTAGGAGGTCCGAATGTCGGATGGTCCCTTTGGTGTGTTGTGGCGTGTGTGTCTATCTTTCCTTGCCCTGATTGGGGCTTCATTCTTTTTCCCTGAGACTGCTGCTGCTCAAAGCACTCCCTTTGAATTTGAAGCACGGCAGACCTTTCCCCTGGCCGATCGGGTGAATGGCTCCTTTTTGGAGGACGTCAACGGTGACGGCTTTGCCGATATCCTTAGCCTCGTCGGCGAGCCTGGGGTCGATGCGGTGATGTACACCCAACTTGGGGATGGTGCTGGCGGCTTCGATGCGCCATTGTCTCAACCTCTGACCGTAGGATTTCCTTGGTCGGTAGCGGTCGGAGACTTCAATGAAGATGGCAATGTCGATGCCATCGTTTCCGACTTGCTCAATGCCAACCTCTCCTATCTCACCGGAAACGGGGATGGCACCTTTACCCCCGACTTGAGGTTGTTCCCGGGTTGGAGCGGAGGCAATCCGCAAGTGCTGGCGCGTGATGTCGATGAAGATGGTCACATCGATTTGGTAGGGCCAAATTTCTTTGGCTCCCAATTGCTGATCTCTTGGGGAACCGGTATCGATGATCCCATCTTGGCATTTGAACAAGCAACCGTGATTCCCGTTTCTGGGTTTCCGATGAGCATCGATGTCGCCGATCTCGATCTCGATGGAGATTTGGATCTTTGCTGTGGCTTCAATTCAGGAAGCGGCGGCGGAGTGGCAGTTTCACTCGCCACTGGCGCGCGAACCTTTGATACAGAAGTGCGAGAGATCGGTGGCATGCCTGGGGCCCACTGGTCTACCCGAGCCATCGATATCGATGGTGGAGGTCCTGAGATTGTCAGCGTCGGTGAAGGGGATGGCTTTCTGGGAATCTTCCCCCTAGTCGCAGGAATCCCACAATTTCCGACGACGATCCCCATCTCGCCGAACGCTCGCCACCTCGATGCCGCCGACATCGATCTCGATGGCAATATCGATATCGTTGTTCGTGACACCTTTAGTGGCGTTTACGAAGTGCTGCGCGGCCTAGGCGGCTTCAGCTTTGTCAATGAACTGCAGATCACCGATGATCCCGATTCCTTCTGTCCGATTTTTCTTCAGGACTTGGATAGCGATGGACGCGTCGATCTCTTCTCCGCCAACTACGACGAACCCACCAGCAGCCTTCACCGCAATATTACTCCGGTGGGAACCCCCTTCAGGCGTGGTGATGTAAACCTGGATGGATCGACGAACGTGGCCGATGCCATTTTCCATCTGGCTTACCTCTTTAGCGGCGGGGTCACTCCCGGCTGTCTCGATTCGGCAGACATCAATGATGATGGAGGGATCAACATCTCCGACGCCATCACTTTGTTGGAGTCCCTTTTCGGCGGCGGCGCAACGATCCCTGCGCCGACAGGAAATTGCGATGTCGATCCAACCCCAGATACCCTGGAGTGCGATACGACCAACGGCACTTGTCCTTAATCTGCTGACAAGCAATTGAAAACCTCCGACCCGGTCTTAGCCAAGGCCAGGTCGGAGACTCTTTTGTGAATAGACCTCGATGAATCACCATCTGCTTTTGAATAGGTCCATGTAGCTCTTCGAGTAGGATGCCTCCAGGAGGCTCACTTGCTCATCAGTAAAGACCGCATCACCGGCATCGACCTGGCGCGTGGGCTCGCATTTTGCGGCATGGTCCTGGTCAACTTTCATATCGTCATGGCCGGATTTGGATCTGCGGATCACCCCATCGCACAACTTTTCAGTAGTTTCAGCGGACGTGCGGCCTCGCTCTTCGTCATGCTTGCCGGCGTCGGTATCGCTCTCAGATGGAATCGTGCCAGCGAAGAGAAAAAACCCGCAATACGTCGCAGCACCATCTACCGTGCTTTGTTTCTGTTGGTCTGTGGCTACCTACTGCAGGCACTGACCTGGGATGGGGACATCCTGCACTACTATGGAGTCTATCTGCTGTTGACGATTCCATTGTTGAGACTTCGAAGCCGCTGGCTCTTGCTGATAGCGCTTTTGATTGTGGCCATCTACATCGGACTGACCCAATGGATTCCGTGGTTCCGCGGATGGCGTCTGATGACGCTCAGCTATCCAGAGTTTTGGGAGCCTATCGGGCAGATTCGAAACCTTTTCTACAACGGTTGGCATCCGGTTTTTCCGTGGCTGAGCTTTCTGTTGGTCGGCTGTTGCGTCGGTCGACTCAATCTCTCCTCGTGGAAGACGGCTTTGTCATTGTTGATCGGTGGCTGCCTGCTGGCTCTTTTGGCGATCGAAGTCAGCGAGCTTGCCCAACAGTGGCGCAAAGATCACGCAGTGGCAAATTTCTTCGATCCCACATTGAGCTTACTTAAAACTGAATCCTTGCCACCCGGTCCCTTTTTTGTTTTGTCAGCCTGTGGCTCTGGAATGGCATTGATCGGCATATCACTTCTCATGGCTCGAGCGCCTCGGTTGATGCATCAGCTTTTGGTGCAGCCCTTTGTCGTCGTCGGTCGCCGAGCCTTCAGTCTTTACATCCTTCACGTCATCGTTTTGATGCAATTCTGGGGGAGACTCAACGAACTGGGCTCCGCGAATTCGAAGACGGTTGGATATTGGTGGCTCGGAATGATCCTGACCTCAATGGCGGGATCATTGCTCCTCGAATACAAACAGTTGCGCGGACCCGCGGAGTGGGCGATGCGGCGTTTATGTGATCGCTGATCTCTTTTCGATGAGGAAACCTCTATCAATCGACGGATTCCTCGATCGATAAAGCCGATGATGTTAACCAGTGGGTCAACTTTTTTTTTGCTCTATTGCGATCTATTGGCAAACCCCGTCCCCATCCGGACGCCAGTAAGTTGCGTTCTTGCAATTTGCTGTTCCTACGGGTTATTGTCTGACTGTCGGAAGTATTGCCGGTTTGGTGTGCCGCAATCCCGATTCAGCCCGCCGCTGATCGAAGGAAGCTTGCTTCCTGATGTGAATCTGCAGGTGCCTCATGAAGAGGAAACTCCTCCGCGACGCTGCGTGTATTGACCTTTCGTGTTTCGACTTTTCGAGCATCGGTAAGTCTCAACGCAGCACAATTCAGTTTGCAGAAGCCTCTACTTCTCCAGCATCACCTGCTTACTCCTCTGCTTACTCTTCTGTCGGTCCTTCTATCAATGGAGGCCACCGGTCAACGGCTCAAGCGTCGCTTCGGCGTCTCTTGTCTGCATTGGCCATCCTCGCCCTCGCGCTACTGATATGGCCTTCCACCCGGCTCGAGGCGCAGCTGCCGATCGGACCCGATTCCCCCGGCCAATTGGTCGTCTTCGGCGCAGCTCTCGAAGAGCTAAAAGATCCATGGATCACTGAAAAACTGCGCAATAAACAAGGAATCACCAGTTGGGGATTCTTTCATTCTACAGCCCTCGGTAACGGAGATTTTTATCTGGGGGCCATCAATTTCAGCCCACTCGCCGCTCCTCCGTCCATCGGCCTACCGCCAACCTTGCCCGCCAGCATGAGCTCGGACAGGGTTCGATTCGTTTACCACCACACAAATCGAGATGTACTGCCGAATCCGATTACCGATGTGATTTATGACTCATATCCGCAATCAAGTCTCTCGCAACGCCCGATGCCCTTGTTGCTCACGTCTCCAGTCCAACTGGAATTGTTGATCCAATTCTGCAACTGGCAAATTGATGGGCAAACACCGGTACAAATGCTCGCGTTTAAGTCATGGCTCGATCAAGCGGACACCGTGGTGACCACGATCAAAGCCAGAAACAGTGGGCCGAGATCTTACTTGGGCATCAGCGGCATCGAAGTGCTGCCAAATGGCACAGAAATTCGACGGTCTTGGAGCATCTCAGCGATTCCGATCCCCGGAGGGGGGTTCACGAATCTGGAGGTGACGCCATGAGTCTCCCTGCCTCCACTTCAAATACCCCAGCGGATAACTTGCAAAACAACACATGGATTGCATTTGCCAGAAGCGAAAAACCCGCAGAGTTATCGGGCGAGTTTCACAGTTTGTATTCGCGGCTGGGCTTTGCGAGTCGTTTAGATTTTCACGACGCCATGAACAAGGCAATGCTGGCGCCCATCCAAGAGGTGATAGAAGAGCTTTCGGTTGAATCGGGCTCGCCTAGTGTATCTGCCCGCGAGCTCTTGGCTGCTTTTTTGATTAGGCGCAACGACTACTACGGTGTCTCCGCGAAGGAGACCCGTATGATTCACGAAGCACTCCTCCCTTACCTTCCCGGTAATTCCCCTTTTCACGGTTATGCCATCTTTCATCAGTCCAATCGATTGGTGCAAGAGGGGAAGGCTATGGAAGCACTAGAGCTTCTCGATAATTTTGAAAAAGCGATCCCTGCTCAATCGGATGAGGTCATCTCCATCTGGCAAAAGACGCTCGTCGTCACAGCTCGATGCATGGCTTTGACTTCTCTCGGCCTTTTTCGCGAAGCCACCGATCAACTTGAAGCGGCTCTACGTGAGGCAAGGGGGCTCAGTTTTACACTGACGAGCATCATTGAATACCACCTCGCCATCCTGTTTAGGGATTCAGGGCAACAGAGCCAAGCGATCTCCATTTGGCAACACCAAGCTCGCGTCAAACAACTCAAAGAGAACCAATGCTGGGAAAATCTTGTCGTCAATTACCTCAATGCTTGCCGTTGCTCTATCGATCTTAAAGATGCGAAATCCGCGCAATTTGCACTGGAAGAAGCTGAGAGATACCTGCCCCACATCGATTCTAAATATCCGCGTTTAAGGGGTTATCTTTATTTAAGGCAGGGAGAATTAGCGACCCTAAAAGAAGACTACCTTACAGGCGAAGAACGCCTGACCGCTGCGATCGATTACTTCGAAAAGGTACTACCCCCCTGCCCCGAAGGTTGGCTGGAATCCCGCATAGCCCTTGGCCACTACGCATTACTCCAAGACAACATCCCATTGGCATGGGCGATCATCAAAAAGCTCATCATGGAAGCGGAAGAGCTCGGCCATATGGCGTTGCGATCGCAAGCTCTGCTGATGCAAACGTGGTTCTTTGTCACGGATCAACCCCCAGGACAAGACACCTTTGAAGAGGTTCACGACCAAGTACGAATGATTCACAACCCAGCACTGTTGTTCCACGCATTCAGTAATCTGCTGACATATGCCATCGATCACTTGGGTGAATCAGAAGCGCAGAATATCCTTGATCAGATGGAGTCTTTGCGTGATCGCCTGACGGATGAAAGTTATGACCAACTCCTGGATAAACACCTTCCATCTCATTTGAGAGAACCTGAATTGGAAAACTGAATAACTATTGATTGTCGATCCTTCATAAGTCGTCGTTGACATTAATAGGTTGGTATCGACTGCAATATTAAGAGAGATAACAGGACTGATTGGCTTGCGTCTTCCCCCCATCCCTTCGCAAGCATAGTATGAATGGGCCCCGGGAAGCGCTGGTGAAGCCTCCCGGGGCCTTTGTGATCTGTCTTCAGGCATATGATGGCCGAGCCTGAAAACTTCAGCTTTTCCAACAAATCCGAAGCCCTCGACGCGACGGACAAAAATTCCCATCAAAGCAGGGTGACCCACAATGGTCTCTTCAAAAGCAAAAACTCCGAAGGAGTACATCGACCAACTTCCAGAGGATCGTCGTCAGACGATGCGTAAATTGCGAGCCTTGGTCAGAAAGCATTTACCCAAGGGATACGTAGAAGTGATGCGCTGGGGAATGCTTTGCTACGAAGTCCCATTGAGAACTTATCCTGACACCTACAACAAAGAGCCGCTGATGTATGCGGCACTCGCTTCACAAAAAAACCACTACGGGGTGTATCTGTGTGGCCTCTACAGCTTTGATAAGATTCAATCCCGATTTGTCAAAGCTTGGAAAAAGCGTGGCGTGAAGCTCAATATGGGGAAAAGCTGTATCCGTCTGAAGTCATGGGACGAGTGCCAAGAGGACCTCATCGCCGAAGTGGTCTCTGCGGTGTCTGTTGAAGATTTCGTCGCCCACGCCAAATCCCTTCGAAAATAACCTTCTCTGCCGCTACTAAGAGTTTCCTGGCACACCACTTCGCTGAACGGAATCTCCTCTAAACCCCTCAAAATTCATGATTTACCCTAGATTTCTCGGTGTCCGAGAGTTGGAACTAAAGCGGGAAGTCACCCATAGATGAATTATGATACAAATTGACCGATCAAAGCTGATTCTCGGATCTAAATCATTCGGGGCTTTGGCCGATCACGGTGATCTTGATCGCGACCTGTTTTTTCGAGGTGGTAGTTTCGATGGCTCAAAATGACAAAGAAACCGTGGAGTATTCTGCGAATGAGGGGCCCACTCCTAATCGTGACCTTTCCACACCCGCGAACCTCCCCCACTTCCCTGGCTATCAGATTGAAGGGGAGCTGGGCCGCGGAGGGATAGGCGTTGTCTATCGAGGTCGTGACCTAACCCTCAACAGGCCTGTTGCTATTAAGGTCTTGAGCTCCTCAGAGGGTACGGAAGACCAACGTAATCGAATCCTCGAAGAAGCGCGGAGGGCGGCAGCTCTTGAGGATCGCTGCATCGTCACCGTCTTTGGAGTCATCGAAAGCGAAGGTCATTCGGCCATCGTTATGGAATTGATCGACGGTCATGAACTCAACAATGTCAGTGCCGTCCTTGAACCTAAGCAGCTGGCAAAGATTTTTTCTGAAGTTTCAAGAGCTCTTGCCACTGCGCATGAAGCAGGAATTCTTCATAGAGATATCAAGCCCCAAAATATCGTCGTTACCCCAGCTCATGAAGTTCGAATCCTTGACTTTGGCTTGTCGATACACGTCTCCGATACTGTCGCCGAACAAGGCTTCAGCGGAACAGTGGCATATGCCGCACCAGAGAGACTACAAGGTGCAGTGTCTTCTCCAAGTTCCGACATCTTTTCACTCGGAGTCTTGATTCACGAAAGCCTGACTGGAAGACATCCTTTTTCAAAACTAGGAAAGCCGCCGACGGTTTCATCGATTCTTGCGGGCGACCCAGTTATCCCCCGTGAAATCCGCCCAGAAATTCCCGCAGACCTTGAGAAGCTATGCTTGGCTTGTCTTTCTTATAAACCCGAAAACAGACCCACCGCCCAAGAGGTTCACCAGGCACTTCTCAACATTCTCATCGATAGGCCGGTCCAACTCGCTTCCGGGCGGGCACAGGATCACGTTGTCAATCGCATCGAAGAACACGTCACTACCATCGAGAAATGGCAGCAGCTGGGAATGGTAGAAAACCGGGACAGAGATAAACTGCGCTGGTTCTATCGTAAAATTCTCGAAGGCGACGATATGTGGCCTACCGAAACAAGGAAGATGCAACCGGGCGAAATCGGTTTGTATGCTTGCGTGTGGATATCCATCGTCGTGTCCTATCTCTGTGGGATTTACTACAACAACGACTTGGGGCCAACTTTATCGTGGACGATTCCTTTGGCAATTACCGGAGCTTTGGCCTCAGCTTCATATCTAGTTGAAGGAACCCACCAGCACCGGATTCGCCCCCTCTTTTTTAGCGGCTCAATCCTCTCATTGATTCCAGCCATGATCGCTGTGCTCAGTCGATTTATCTGGGTTCCGGATGACGGATCTTCCACTGAGCTCTTCGGCTATGCCGGGATTGCTAACCGTACGCTTTTTCTATCGGGACTCATCGGGTTGGTGATTTCAGTCGTTCGATTGAATCTCACGCAATATTCCTTTTACGCCTGGCTTTCAGCAGCACTTCTCGCGTTCACCCATGGCTCAGTTCTGTTAATGCTTGGATTCCTCGATTGGTCCTCCGGACAAAAGTCCATCGGGATCCTGAGTATGTCGATTTCGTGGTTTGTTGGTGTCGGTTTTGAATCGATGTACAAACCAAGATTCGCACGTGCTTTCCACTGGTCCAGTGCGATCACCACTGTTGTTGGCTTGTTTATGCTGGGAACGACTCCGTTACTCAAATGGATCGGTTGGTCTACAGGAGATCGAGATATAGACACCGGTTGGTCCCTCGCGATCGGTGGCTTGCTTCTCACCTTGACGAGCACTCTATTGGAATCGAGCCATCGCCTGGAGCGTCGCAGAATCGCACTCTTTCATGAGTGGATTAGTCCCTTCTTTCTCATTGGCGGTCTAACCCTGGCAGCCAATGAGGCGATCCCTCGAGGCGACGATGCGATCAGCGTGATCGGCCAGCTGAGCTTGCTCTTCCTTTTTGGCTGTGCACTGTTTTATTCAGTTTTAACCTCAAGATACTGGCGCCCCCGCTACATGCTGGCTTGCCTTTCAGGAACCGCTATATTGATCTTTCTTGTGCCTAAATATCAAATCATGTCGACAACTGCGTTTTTAATCACCTGCAGTTTGGTTTCTCTGCTTGTCGCCTTCGGGTTTTATTGGAAAATGATCCTGGCTAACAGGGTCAAAGTTGAAGCTAAGCCAGAACCACTACCACTGCGCGATGATTGATCTTTTCACCTCAGAAACAGAACTCTAATGAAGCTCCGCTATCTATTACCGCCAATTTGCCTTATCGCTGGTTTTTTACTGGGCTATTACTTCGGTCAAAAGCCTGAACAACCGACAGCTATGCCTTTATCAAGTATCCAGAGTGAGAACGAATCGACAGTTGCGCTGAAAATTAAACCGGAATCTAACGCAACAATTGAATCAACAGATAAAAGCAGCACGCCGGATGAGCGTTCAGTAACGGCTGATACCGCTATAGAAAATGGTCCTTCATTACAACTCGATTCAGCCCAGGTGAGTGCGCGATTAGTTCAACTTGAAGAAGAGCAAGACCTGGTCGGAATATTACAGGTGTTGTTTAGCCTGATCGAACAAGGTCGGTTTGCTGAGGCGGATGCCCTCATAGAATTTACGATAGATGGACTTAATGGTGGAAAGCTGAACTCTCCCTTATGGAAGGGCGCAGCTAATGTTGAAACGATGCTTCTCAGGCATCTGCAGCAAAATTACCACTCCTCTTTAAAGTACGTGGTTTATCTCACTCAAATGCAAAACTTGCCGGAACTGTTGTCCGATTTACGTGAAGAGGTTTTAACCGGGTCTCTAGGCACGCTGCTGATCGGCTTAAATGATGGCAGCGCTGACAATCTTGTTGCAGACCTGGTTCCTTACTACAGAGAAAAGATTGAAAACTGGGATCGTAGTCAATTTTCTAATCGAGACATCATTAAGAGCCTCGGGTTTATCGCCACTGAAGAATCAGCGCTCCTGCTAGCCGATTTAAAAGATTGGGCTCCTAGCAATATGAAGCTATCGCTGATCCAGTCACTTGCTACCAACGGGACCCCTGTTGCCATTGACTTTATGAACTCTTGGCTGCAGGAGGAGCGTAATCCTCGATTCAAGCTCGCACTTGAAGATGCCTTGCGCTTACTTCAGTAATACCGAGTACAAAAGTTTATAACGTTTCATTACTACCTTGGTTGAACAACAGGATTTCCAGCTATGCGAATAATCGCATCTGCGACCTCTTTGGGGTCGATCAATGCAGGAACCGCCGCCCACCAACTGGTTTTATCGTTACCAAAAGTAACAATCCCTGCGTGTTCTGTTTTATCCGCATCAAGTTCTGGATCGAGATCGTAAGTACCCAATACCCAACGTAAAGTTTCGATTTCATCGAAATCTCCGGTGAGATGGTACCAACCGGTCCAGTCATTGACGGGGTATCGACGGTAATCGGTCAGTGCTTCAGGGTCGTCTTTCTCGGAATCGATGGTGATGGAAAGAAATACAATATCTTTGCCCATTCTGTCGCCAAAAAACTTTTGAACCTTCACGAGGTTCTCTGTGACTCCAGGTCATATCCCATCACAAGTAGTATAAAAGAACTGAATCACCGCCATGCGATCCTTGACAAGATCTGAATAAAAGCGGTGCTTTTCCCCACGATGATCAATAAGAACCGTATCAGGGAATTTATCGCTATATAAGCCTCGAGGGTTGCCGTGTGGTTTTGCTCTGGCGCCCTTGTCGATAAACGGGATCTCTTCGACTGAAGAGTTCACATCCAAATCATCCGAAAGGGAAACGCTAAGGCCAGAGGGTGTTTGACACCCTCCGACCAAAGCGACAAATAGCCAAACAACCGGCAGCCAGTGCCGGATGATCATTTTTCTTCCTGCTCCTCTGGCATTGGAGATTCAGGCGTGTCCTGATTTCCTTCCGGATCCCAGTCACCACTATCCGGCTCACAAACCCCATCGACGAAATCGGTGGGGAATCCGACGCCTTCATCGTAGAGGTGTTCGAAGTCACCAGGGCCAACGACCTCACCGCTCTCCAGTGTTTGCTCATGATCGAAGAGCAATCCAAGCGGATCGATGCAACCGGTCGGCATTCCTGATTGAAGCCTGGCTTCTTCATTGAAGGCGTGATTCCGAATGCCGTCATTCATGCCTTCTTCCCCGGATTCACGCGGATCAAAGGTGAACATCATTCGCATGTCTTCATGTTCAATGATGTGACAGTGGCAAACGAATGGACCTTTGAATGTTCGAAGTCGGATGAGGCATTCAGCTTCTTCTCCTCCTTCGAGATTGACCAGATCTGTATTCCATTTGTAGTAAACAGGGAAATCGGGGTCATCGACATGTTTGTCATCGATGCGAAGCACCTGAATGCCTTCCAAATGTGCATGAATGGGATGCCACCAACCCCCACCCTTGTTCTTGAAGATCCAGCGCTCCATCGAATTGAGTAGAGGAGTCGCGTCCGTCCTTCGAGGCGAGTAGTAACGATCATTAACGACCCATGCACCGTTCTTTCGACTAAATTCGAAGAGGCGAGTAGCAACTACATCATCTTCTGAGTATCGGTAAAACTCTCGGACGACATCACCTTCAGACATGGTGAATTCACCATTCGGAACGCCCTCGACTTCCTCCGGTCCCGGCGGATCGCCATCAAGCAGACGGAATTGTAGCCATGGCCTGCTTTCCTTTTTGGGGCGAATCCCCTTCGGCTTCCTGCCATCGGTCTGATGCATGATGTTTTGCAAGTAGTAAGTATCGACATCTTCTGGAAGTTGACTGAAATCGATGACGACGTCGAATCTTTCTCCGGGGCTAATTGTGAAGCTATCCATATTAGTAGCTTCACCCACTTCCCAGGTGTCTTTGCCGATCAAAAGGAAAGGCAAACCATCCCTCTGATTTTTTCCCGTTGCGCTATTCAACCTCAGGTGCAAATACCGAGCATTGCAGGCATTGAGGATTCTGAAGCGATACTTCTTACGATAAACCTCCATGTACGGCTGCACGCGACCATTAGCGGTGAAAACATCGCCCAAGTGCCCATTGTGATCGAGGAAGTCGTACTGAAGAGTCCCATCGCTATTAAACGCAAAATCTTTTAATGCGATGACGTGATCGAAATCACCATACAGCTTCGGCAGGCGACCACTTTGTTGATGTTCGATTTCAAGGTCGTCTTCACAAAGGTAGAAGGCAGCAAGCCCTCGGTTCACATTGAAACCGGTGACATCCATGGCGTGATCGTGAATCCACATCGTTGTTGGAATATGGCTGGTATCAAACTCGCCTGCCTCCTCCACGGTTGCCGGAAATGGAACATCTGGAGTGGCATTTTGGCGTGGAGCAATGTTGGGATAGTAGTAGTCCCGCTTCTTACCCTGCAGTGTATAGAAATCGGGGTAACCATCACTGTGAGCAGGCCCATGATCTCCGTGCAAGTGTGGAGAGTTTTCGACGCTTGTTTTGTTATCGAGGCGTAAAACTGCTGGCTCTCCATTGCGTGCAATGAAAGTTGGACCAGGGAAGCTTGGAGCGGTTTCGCAAGCGGTCCCTTCTCTGCCTTTGTATGCAAACACTGGTGTCTGAAGGCCCGGGAAGAACTCCCAAGTTCCCTCTACTGCATCGACTTCCCAGTACTTCTCTGGGAATCGGTCCCAGTCAGGTAAATGCGCTGGGTGATCAGCGTAGTACTCGGGAGCAATGCCGTGGTAAACCTCTTCAGACCCCAAACTCGCTTCCGGAGTTCCAGCTGCAGGAACCATCTGGTCCGCCTTTGGAATTACTGGAGGCTTAAAGAAGGGTTGAGTAAACGGAGTGTATCCAAAATTTGCAGCTTCCGCTTTTCCGGAAATCGATAAAGGAGAAGCAGCTCCAAGTGCGCCAGCTGAAAGAGCACCCTTGAGTAGCTGCCGACGATTTATTTTCATGTATCTCTCCCCACATGAATAAGAAGGCTATGTATAAACAGATCTGACCATAATGACAGTTTGGACAGGAGCAATAACCCATTTTGAGGATTTACACTTGCTTAAATATCGGGACTTTTCGAGCTGTTACTCATCTCTTTTTGAGATCTGAAGTTGCTTAAGTTTGTTCAACAAATCCTCACCATGAGATCCCAATTTTACTTTGCGATCGACCTCAACCAACTTGCCTGAATTGTCGAAGATAAAGGTCACGCGTTTTGCAAAGCCAAGGAAACCATCAACGCCAAAAAGCTTAGCTGCCTTCCTTTCCGGGTCGGCCAAAATTGGATAAGCGTTTCCTAATGACTCAGCAAATTCCTTAGCCTTCTTTTCATCGTCGGTCGATACAACAAACAACTTGGCTTTGTATTCAGCAATCTTTTTGGCGCTGTCACGCAACGCTTTGCATTGCTTGGTTCAGCCCGGGGTAAACGTTTTGGGGATCCAGGCAATGATCAACGCCTCTCCCTTTTCTGCGATCTCAGGCAGGTTATAGGTCTTGCCGTCAGACGCCTTCAAAGAAACCTTCGGTATCGGATCACCGATCTTCAGCTCTTTTTTGTCTTCACCGTTGCCAAGGAGGGTGCCGAAAAAACCAAACATGATCAAACCTCCAATGACAAGCGACCACCTTAAAGACCTCTTGAGTGCCATGACCTCACCTTTCTGACTCGGATTCGCAATTCAATTTTGCTTTGTGTGTAACTACCCAATCCACAAGGCGAATTACGGAATCGTCAGTATCCAAATCTTTGAGTTCTTCGAATGCAAACCAGCGAACATCTTTTGATTCCTCACTGACCACGGGTTGATTCCTGTGATCTGTCATGACCAAAAACCGAATATCCAAGTGATCATGAGCTTGTTCGGAGCCAATCTCAGGTATCCCATGAATATCAACGTCGATCACTTGTGGAAAAATCCACAGATCTTCAATTCCTGACTCTTCTTGGCATTCGCGCCAGGCAGCATGGACCAGGTTTCCATCGCCATCACAGTGCCCACCAAACTGCAACCAGCGCTCCAACTTGGCGTGGTGATGTAACAGTACCTTTTCCCAACGATCATCGATCACTAAAGCGGAAGCAGTCAAATGACCAGGAAGGCAACTCCTGAGCAAAACGTCCTCATTTGTGTGGCATGCTTTTAGAATTGCATCCCTCTGCTGTTGTTGAGATGAGCCTTCAGGTTGGTAAGCCTCGATCCACCTGATCGCGGACTCTTTACCTTCTTCGACAACAAGGCGCGAATCCCCTGATCTCCAAAAGTCCATTTGCAACCTCTTGTCGATCAAAATGGCAACATATTGCGGATCACGTGGCCTGCGATCTTAGGGTTCTCCCTCAACCGCCTTGAAGAATATGCGTACCATTCTTCACCAAAGGGGACGTAAACCCGTAATGGATGCCCATTCTCCACTAACTCGCTGCGCAGCTTTTCTGTCACACCCAAAAGCATTTGAAACTCATACCGCTCTTTTGGGATCTCCAAGCGCTGAAGAAGGTCGAGGCTTCCTTCCACAAGTCGTGTGTCATGAGTTGCGATGCCAACTTTTTTGATTCCACCCCGCAGCATCAGCTCCAGGTTTCTCAAGAACGCATCCTGAATCTCGGTGAAGTCGTTGAAGGCAATCTCTTCTGGTTCGACGTAGATCCCTTTGCATAGCCGCAAAAACGTATCGCCTTCATCGAGCAACTTTTGAACATCTGACTCTGTTGATCTAAGGTACGCCTGTACCACTGCTCCAACCTTGTCAGTGTCCTTTCGCAGTCTCCGATAAATGTCGAGAGTCTTTTCAGTGACTGAGGAATCTTCCATATCGATTCGGACGAAGGAATCGTGGATTTCTGCGGTACGGATCAATCTTTGCAAAATCTCGAGGCATAAAGATTCATCGAATCGCAACGCCAACATAGAAAGCTTAACAGAGATGTTCGCATCGAGAGATTGGCGATCTATTTCAGCGAGCGCTCGCTGGTAGATCTCTTCCCCCCTCAAAGCCTGTTCGCTTGAAGTGGAATCTTCACCGAGAACATCGAGAGTTGCGCTCATCCCCTGATCATTTAATTCCTTTACACACTGGAGCGCTTCTTCGAGTGATTTACCAGCGATGTAGCGCCGAGAGATCTTCCAAACGAGAGAACGGGGAACCAGCGGCAGAAGGGATACGACAGCTCTATTGATCACGACTTCCCTTCAAAGGGTGTCATAGAAATTTTTGGGCAGTTTTTGGCAGCCTCCGCCTCCGTTATCATATCCTCAAGATTCGCGTCATGCAGTCGAAGAGAAAGAATCGGACAGGATTCAATTGATGACCTCACAGCCCAAAGAGGCGACCACGATTCCAGGCCCTGCTCTCTCTCTGGTAGTTGGCTGGCTGACTTTTAGGGGTTTAGCCTGGTGGCTCACCGGCATCGGCTGGCTCAATTCGCCACTGTTGTTATCGACTCCTCTCCTGGATGGGCTCGTTGGCTTCATGTGTCTCGCCATCGCGCGTCAGTTATGGGTGGGAACACCCGGTAGCGTTCCTCCTGCAATCTTGATCCTACTTATGCATACGACTCTTCACTTTTACCTACTGATTTATCTGCGCCCGGAAATTTGGCTTACGTTGGAAGCATGGACAAAGGTGCAAGTCCTGATCGAATCTGGGTCAGCTGCCGTTTTAGTTTTGATTTTGTTATTCATTAGGCCCCTCCGAAGGCCTTTGAATACCGATGAATAGTCGGACGGTGCTGATCTAGAGCTGATACAATCAAGGGGTGGGGTTACAGCCGTATAGACAGCTGGCTCTGAGTTCTGGTTGATGAAGGAATCGAAGCGATGTTGAACAGCACGGCTATTCGATTAAATCTCAGCTTCTTTTCTATCCTATTGGCTCTTTTCGCCTCAAGCCCAGTGCGCGCTCAAAGTTTCGAACAAGTTGACGCCGGCCGCGGCGGTGTCACGGTTCAGGTTTCAAACAACTACACCCCCGGGACCCCCGCCCCATTATTAATGCTTCTTCACGGAAGGGCATGGGATGGCGACTCGATGGAGGGCCTCTTCGAACTAACGACAGAAGCCAACAACCGGGGATATATTTACTGCTACCCCGATGGATTAGCAACGTTCACCGGTGTGCGCTACTGGAACGCCACCGATGCTTGTTGCTGTCAGGGCTTCCCCTTCACAAGCTGCGAAGACGACGTCAGCTATCTGACCGATTTGATTGCAGTACTGCAAAACACCTATTCGATCGACCCAGAGCGCATTCATTTAATCGGTCACTCTAATGGCGGATTCATGTCTCACAGAATCGCCTGCGAAAGGTCGGAGCTGATCACCTCCATCATTAGCGTTTCAGGAATGACTTGGAGCAATTCAGCCAACTGTACCCCCGCAGTTCCGGTGCCCGTCCTTCAAGTTCACGGGACTCTCGACCCCATCATCTTCTATGGCGGTGGAATTCTCGGAGCGGGAGTCTATCCCTCTGCACAGGAAACCTGCGAAGCCTGGGCGAGTCTGAATGGCTGCTCCACCAACGCTATCAGTCTTCCGAATCTAGATCTCACCTCGGCATCTGGATCTGAAACGGAAGTATTGCGTTGGGAAAATGGCTGTAACGCCCCGGGAACAGTCGAGCTTTGGTCGCTGGGGGGAACCGGGCATCTGCCCAATTTCAATGACACTTGGAGATCGATGATCTTTGACTTCATGGAGAACGCCGCCACCCCTCCTGCGAGCTTTATTCGCGGGGACGTCAATGGTGATCAGTCGACCAACATCTCCGACGTGATCGGAACGCTTCAGTATCTTTTTGCTGGAGTTAATCTCGATTGTCTTGAGTCAGCAAACTGTAACGGCGATGGCAGTCTCGATCTCTCCGACGCGGTGTATCTTTTGCTGTATTTGTTTTCCGGGGGGACACCACCGGAATCCCCCCACCCAGCCTGTGGCACAGGTCCTGTTTTCATCGCCTGCGATAGCGGGATTTGCCCCTAGTCTTTGCTGAACTATTAAAGCGTAATCTTGAGGGCATATTCGGCGGGCTTGTCTCCTACGATTTCGGGTATCTCGACGCCAGCCGCGAGCGCACCCAGGAAAAACAAGGCTCTCGCTTCTGAGGGAACATCCTGTGACCACTGAGTGGCATGGGATTCGCGGTTGACGAGTTTGCGCATCGCCTCAATCGGTAATTCCAACAACGGCTCCATCTTTACGAGGACCTGCGTTACCTCCATAGGGTTGGCATCGAGAACCTTACCGCTGTTGCGCTCATCCCTGACCCTGATCACCCAATCTTCCGTCGCCAAAAACTCGACGAGATCTCCCATATCCGGAGATGGCCCGAGAGGATCACTCACAGCTCCATCTTTCCAGGTCGCCGAGAACATCAGCCCCGCACCAAAGAGGATTTGCGCCCAATCAGAATTGCGCAGGTACTGCATCATTTGGAATGGGTCCTCTGCAGGCAGCTCTTCCGGCCCTGAATAGATGACCTCACAGATTTTATCGAGGATCAAATCGAAGACTGGAGCCCTCTCTGCCAGAACCCCACCCGATCGCAATCCATCATCGCAGACGAACCAGTTCCATAGATGGCGAATTCGATCCTGACCCAACCGCTCGAGGAGCAGCGCACTATCATCTCGTTGCAAAAAATGGCGCCAGCGATTGTCCACCAACGGAATTGAATAATCTGGTGAAGCCATAATAATCCTCCGGTTTTGCGGGTGAAAACGTCTCCTGCAACAAGAGCGACACACTATCACGACAGCTGGATCACGGAAACAACCGCTTCTCAAACATGCTTTGCCGCTGCTCATCGAATTGCAGAGTGATGTTTCGTAAGTGCTGTATTTTCAACCGCCACCCATTGCGCATCAGTAGAATCAAATCAACTCTCACGCCGTGACAACGGCCTCTTCTCCTTTGGCTCTGTAGCCAGCGGGCAGCCCGTTGTAATCGATCGACTTGAATACTGGAAACTGGATCGCCAAATACTCGCGATCGGTATTTCACTTCGACCACGACGAGGCCTATACCGTCCTCAAACAAGAGGTCAATTTCAGCAAAAGGGGTGCGCAAATTTTTGGACAGCAAGGTCCAACCTTTACACCAAAGATAGGCCGCAGCCGCTGATTCAGCCCACTTTCCAAATCGGCGGTGACTGCGCTGCAATAGATGTGGCACTGAAAGATGTGTCACTGAAAGATGTGTCCTGGCTGGAATCAGCTTATGAACCCAGTGATAAAAACGTCCCATCTTCTCTCCCAACATCTCAGAAGAAATCGATGTGGGGTCGAAAGAAACTGGCGATTTAAAAATACGACCGCTAACGGACTACCAACTCTTGCTCGCGATCTCCAACTACTTCAGAAGCAATTGAGTCATCTTCAAGTTGCGCTTCGGCAAAGTCAGAATCAGCGCAGCGGCGGCGGTGGCAGAGAGTCGCGGAGCAGCAGTGTAATCCTGCGGATTGTTGTCCCGATTCGGCTGGTAGTAAAAGGTTCCATCGGAACATTGGGAAAGGGTGAACCACCAACGATTGGTATCGAGCAACTTTCGAAGTGAAGTCGGGTCCTGCGCAGCCCCAAAGGCCGTCCACACCATGCCGAGGATCGGTGATCCGTGGGTATCAGAAAAAGTGTCTGGGTACTCGCCGATACATTTTGCTGATCTCAGGGCGAAATCTTTGTAGCCGTCACGGCTAGCGTCAAACGCGTGAGCGAGAACAGCGGCACCGGTGCGCCCCATGTCGGCATATCCATTTCCGCCGGAAGAATCCTCATACCAAACATAGCCGCGCTTGTTGGTTCCGCGCGCGACAAATTCGTGAGCTTTTTGATACGCCGCTTCATCGATTTGAATTCCGCAAAGCTTCATCAACGCCCACGCCATCTTTGCTTGTCCCGTCAGAATGCAGATGGATCCATATCCATTGCCCCCTGGACGATTTGCTGGGCGATGACCAAACCCACCGTCAGCAATCTGAGCTTTCACCAGCCAGCTGTTGATCTCTTGCAACTCGGGAAGGATCCACTCTTCACCGGTGGCGAGGTAAATTTCGGCAAGGGCGATGCCGTAGAGACTGTACTTCCAGCAATCGAGACCCTCGTAGCGAATCTTGTCATCGGTACTACGGGCCATCGATCGTGCCGCTTTGAGGATTTTTTCTCGATGCAACTTGAGGTCGTCACCGAGTAGCGCGAGCACCGCAAAACAATTTAAGTGGGGCCTGTCGTGCCATAGGCCTGAAGCCTTTTGCCTTGCGAGCAAATCAGCAATGCCTTCACGCAGTAACATTTCGCTGCGATCACACTTGAAGGGCCAGTTCTTAGCATACTTCCCATACTTGGTATCCACTTGAATCGTGACACCGCTTTTCTTTTCCTCACGGATGACCAGCAATGGCAACTTCCCCTTGGATGCCATCGCTGCATCGAGACCATCCGCAAACTCGGTCAGGGGGCCCTCATAACTGAACTTGCCAACTCCGTAGCCAAAAGTATGGGCCTTGCTGAACGCGCGCTTACCGATACCGACGATGCGGTCTCCTGTTTGCAGCTTGCCTGCGGAAGGTGAGTCGGGAAACACGTAGGCGACCTCAAGCTCTTGTGGGGATTCGGGGGTCAATTTCACGCGAAGCCCTGTCAGCCCGAGGTGAATAAACCAGCCCCCTGTCGCCGCATCGGGGCCCACATTGGTTTTGACATCGTACTTTGGATTGTCGAGGAATACCGAAGAGCCGATCGCATAGCCGATGATCCCGAGGAACAGGCTAAACGTCAGAACAATTTTCTTTGCCGGGAATTCACGGAAAAAGGAATCGAACATCACTGTCCCTTCGATGTTGGCCTTTCGATGCTGGCCCTGAAAGGATGGTGATCTCTCCATCTGAAGGTGGCAACCCACTTCCGAAGGAGTCGTATAGACATAAAAGTAGCCGCCAATCCCCGAAGCGGAAACTGGCGGCTACCGACGAAGATTACTCGCCTTTGCGGGTCGGAACCTTTTCGCGAATCCGCGTCGACTTACCGACGCGATCACGGAGGTAGTAAAGCTTCGCTCGACGCACGCGACCGCGACGCTTGACATCGACCTTCTCAATCCACGGTGAGTGGAAGGGGAAAGTTCTCTCGACGCCCTCACCAGCAACAATCCTGCGCACGGTGAAAGCGGAACGATTCCCGGCATTCTTACGGGCAATCACGGTGCCGTTGAAGATCTGCACCCGCTCTTTTTC
>NHDG01000020.1 GCA_002167285.1 Planctomycetia bacterium TMED53 | reverse complement strand
GGCCCCCTGATTCGCAAAACGATTGTTAGTAGATTCAGTGGCACCTTTGCAACGCTGATCAAGAGTGGTGTCCCCATCTTGGGAGCGTTGGAAATCGTTGGCCAGACCACTGGAAACATGCTTTACGCGGAAGCGATCGAATCTTCCGCTGAGTCTGTTCGGCAGGGTGAAAGTTTGGGTCAACCTCTCGCAAGGACTCGTCGTTTTCCGCCAATGGTATGTCGAATGATCGCCATCGGCGAAAGATCCGGTTCCCTCGAGCAGCTCCTGGGGAAGGTTGCTCAATTCTACGACTCGGAAGTCAGAAGCACAGTCAAGCAGCTTACTTCACTGATTGAGCCTTTCCTGATCCTCATCATGGGAGCGGTTGTAGGAACGATGGTGTTGGCAATGTTCCTGCCACTCTTGTCGATGTTGGGAAAAATGGGATCGCACTAACTGAAGATTGCGAGAGTGATGAGACAGGACCTCATGACGCAACTATTGAACCGATTGAGCATGCCATTGGTGGCGTTTTGCCTCCTTGGCATCCTTGGTGAGGGGACAGTCACTGCCCTCTCCATCGGTACTCTGTTGACCTGGGTAGGAATTTCCACGGGATCATTATTTGTTCCCGGACTCAGGAGCTCTCGTGAGGTGATGGATCTTACTGGAGCCCTGGTACTGACCGCTTTGACTGGATGGACCTCTTCTCCATTCGTAACAGTTCTAATGCTAGTTGTTACGATCTCCGGAGTTCGCCATGGAAGTCGGCGCGCACTTTTTCATGCCGGGTTATCTGCAATAATTCTGGCGTTGATTTCGGTTCTTTTCCCGAATGACACCGGAGTCTCAGCGAGCTGGACTCAGTCGACTGCTCTCTCTGTTGCCATGCTTGGATTAGCCTGGCTCGGAGGCCGATTAAAGGGGAGATGGCACGATCTTGAAGAGCAGCACGACCAGATTCTCAAGGCGCTAGAAGAAGGCATTGTTGTTACCGACCCTGAGGGGCGGATCATCGAAGCCAATCCTGCAGCCAGAAGTTACCTAGGATTTCCTTCAACAACTCCTTGGGTCGGTATTCCCATCGATCAAATCCTGCGCCGAGATTCCGACATGGGCTTTCGTAAAGCATTGACGACTTCGGCGATGGTTGGTGATGAAATCCGTTGGTCAAATCGGGATGGGGTCGAAAGATCATTCAGGGTAAGAACCACAGCTCTCGAATCTGGGGTGATTCTTGCGGTCTTCACCGATAGAACTGCTGAACGCAGAGTTATCGAAACAGAAGCACGTCTCACCCATCTTGAAGAGTTAGACGAGCTTTCCCTTGGACTCGCGCATGAAATCAGAAATCCTCTCGCCTCTCTTAGGGGCGCAGCTGAGGAGATCTCTGGCGGGAAGCTTGATCTTGACCAAGCTCAAAAAATGTCGGGAATCGTTAATCGTGAATCTGAACGATTGAATCGAACTGTTGATCGTTTCCTTGAATATTCCGCGAACAGAAAAAGAAATCTCTCTGCGGTCGCAAATGCATCCACTGGAGTCGCGGATGCATTGGAAATGATTCGTCAAAGAACAGATTGCGCTGATTTGAAGATTCGTTCCTCCATGGAGCCTGAAGTGATGGTTTCTATGGATGGAGATTCTTGGAATAGCGTCATTACGAATTTGGTCATCAATGCCGTTGAAGCATGCCTTGGGAATGGAGTCATCGAAGTTTCTCTGGCAAGCGGAAACGGGGTGGCGTCGCTGACCGTAGAGGATGATGGACCAGGAATTAGTTCAGTGGCTTTGGGTAAAGTTTTTCATCCCTTCTTCACTACGAAGTCGAGGGAGGGGGGGCTTGGGCTCGCCATCGTTAGAAAAATTATCGAGGAGTCTGGTGGGAGAATCGAGTTGGATTCTGAAGAAGGGGTTGGGACTACATTCCGAGTCATCGTCCCTCTTGTTGAGTGTTCAACCAATGAAGTTGTTGAGGCAGGCCAAAAATGAATCACAAAACTTACGATGTCTTGATCGTCGATGACGAACTGAGCATGCGTGAATTTCTTGAGATCCTTTTGAGTAATGAAGGCTATTCGGTTCGGTGTGCTGAATCGGGTGAGGAAGCTCTCCAAATACTCAAAGAAGAGGGCGCAAAGGTCTTTCTACAGGATCTAAGAATGGGTGGGCTCGATGGAATGAAACTTCTCCAAAAGGCGAGAAGCTTATCTCCAGAGATGCCGATTCTGGTGATGACGGCATATTCCAATTCAGATGTAGCGATGGAAGCGATGCGTCATGGTGGCTTCGATTTCTTACGTAAGCCATTCCAGAATGACGAAGTCAAAGGAGCGGTGAGTCGAGCCATTGCATCAACCGATAGAGATCAAAATAGAAACAAAAACTTGCGTCAGCGAATGGTCGGAAACACTCCCGTGATGAGGGAGTTGTTTGAAATGGTCGATCGAGTCGCTCCTACCGATTCGACCGTTTTTGTCACAGGCGAGAGTGGCTGTGGTAAGGAATTGATTGCTCGAGCAATCCATGATGGATCCAGTCGCAAGGACCAACAATTTGTGGCGGTGAATTGTTCTGCATTCACTGAGGGACTGCTTGAAAGTGAATTGTTCGGCCACGTTAAAGGAGCATTCACTGGGGCAGTAGAGGAACGCAAAGGGGTTTTCCTCAATGCCAACGGAGGAACCCTTTTCCTCGATGAAGTGGCTGACATGAGTCTCTCTACCCAGGTCAGAATCTTACGGGCTTTGGAGGATCGCCGGGTTATTCCCGTGGGGGGGGATTCGGAGATTGAAACCGATGTCAGGATAATTGCGGCAACGAATAAGGATTTGGCTCAAGAAGTTAGGGAAGGCCGCTTCAGGGAAGATCTGTTTTATCGTTTGAATGTCATTCCTATGCATCTACCTCCTTTGAGAGAACGCAAGGAAGACCTTCCACTTCTCGCGGGTCATTTTATTCGTAGACATGCCGAAGCGATGGCTAAATCTGTTACGGGAATGACGGAAGCCGCCTATCAAGTACTTAATGATCATCATTGGCCCGGCAATGTTAGAGAGTTGGAAAATGTAATTCAAAGGCAGGTTGCTCTGTGTAAGGGCGATCGAATTGATAAGTTTTCCCTCTCTGTCGCTGAATTTTCCTCGAGTTCCATCGGGATTGAGTCTGGTGAATCAACTGGAAATACGACTTCTGAACCAGAGGTATCTCAACTTTCTGAAGGAGAGAACTCTGATGTGGGAGACGTGGGCTCGGGTCTGGAAGAGCAGATGAACCGATTTGAAGGAAGATTAATTCTTCAGGCATTGGATCGTTGTAATGGGAATCAAACAAGAGCAGCAGAGTTTTTGGGGATTTCTTATCGACAGTTTCGCTATCGGGTAAACAAATTGAATTTAAAAGTAAGATCTGCGGAGATTGCCTAATGCAAATTTCGTCGGTCAGTTTTCCTCAGCGACATGCAGGCCTATTCCTGGGTTTAATCTTGTCCCTTGGCATGTTCTTTTGTCTCGGATCTGGAAGCGATCCGAGCAGTCTATGGGGAGTTTCGCAACCATATCGAAGCATCGGCATAGAGCCATTTGCTGAGGCCCGAGGGGTCCATCTGGGAATCGATTCAGGTATCGATTCAAATGGTCACCAACCCATCTTGACCGCTTTAGCGGTGGGAGTATTCAGCTTCTTCGGCCACGGAAGCGATAGTTTGATGCTCTTTTCCGTAGTTCCGTACATGCTCAGTATCTTCTTGGTAGCACTCTTCATCTCGAGGAGGAGAGGACGAATTTTCGGCCTGATTGGTGGGGCATGGTTGGCGTTTCAGCCGACTTTTCTGGCATGGTCGAGTGTTCCCGCCACTGTTCCATTGGCAAGTTGCCTTGTTTTGGGATTGGTATTTTTGGCGGGACAGCCCCAACGATGGGCTCCATGGATGGCTTTTGTATTGGGAGGGCTTTTCTCTTGGGGATTGAGCCCCTTGGTGATGACGGTCGTACCGATCTGTTGGATCGAAGGTTGTCGCAGGGAGGTCAGCGATCGTTGGCAACCTGGAGGGTGGAGTCTCTTCTGGATCTCGTCAATCGGTCTCATCTTGCTGAAAATGGCAGGTGCGAATCTCGAAGCATTGGCTAGTTTGCAAAGTGGAATCTCCTCTGAATTCTTAACTTCAACGAGTGCATCGATGTTGTCCGTTGAACCCGGCTTAATATTACTGGTCGCTCTCTCTTTGGTTGCGGGATTCAGAAATTCTGAACCTCGTTTGAGGCCGCTGGTCGGTTTGTTAGTGACGTGTGGCTTGCCATGGGTTCTAGCTGGAGCGCTTCCCATCTTTCCATTGGTTGTATTAATCCCTTCGATGGTATGGCTCGTCACAGAAACTTTTGCAGATCGCAGTCGAGTTAAAGTGTTGGATCTTGACCAAGGTGGGCGAGGAATCAGGGAAGCATTTCTCTTTTTTCTGACATTCCTTTTCATTGGGGGGGTTGTTTTTGCTACCCAAGAAACAGGAGCTCGCGTCACTGCTATCACCTCTCTATTTTTGGCGGTTTATATCGTCGGATCTCTGATAGGGCTTCGATCGGGTTTCAAACGTTCCTCAGTGGCCTGGTCTGTTCTCATCAGCTTGGTTGTATTTATGGTCCCTATTAACCTCAATCGCTTGGCGCACTCGACGAATTGTTGGCAAGTAGCGAGGGATAGCCTGGATCGACTCGTACCAGTCGGGGAGCCACTCGCAGGGCCATGGGCACACATGCTCGTCATGGGGACAGATCGACCGGCATTTCAAGATCGGGAACGTTCCTGTTTGCAGGTGTTGGATATTGATCAGAGTAAGGGCATAGAGATCGAGAGATATCAGCTCTTTGGGAATTCCTTTGCTTTGGTACGCAGTGATGGCAAGCCTCGTAGTTTGTTTGAGGAGGCGCTTCAGCAACAATCTCAAGGGGATACCATCGAGGCGAGAAGGAGCCTGTCCTTGATTCTGAAAAAGAGCCCCGGTTGTAGTGCAGCCTGGGAAACATTGGCCCTGATCCTCCTTGAAGATGGTCATGACGACCTCGCAGCCGAGTGTTTCTTTTTCGCATTGCAGGAAGACCCATGGCGGACTGTCTCCCATCAACAGTTGGCAAGGCTCTACGGCAATCAGGGGTTATTCAGAGAAGTGCGTTATCACTTAGAGATGAGCCGAGGACCTGAGCCTGGAGAGCCTCTTTTTGCAGAAGCCAGCGCTTTAACTCCAAATCGCCGGTGAATCCACCCAGCGAGCCATTCGCTGAGACGATTCTGTGACATGGGATTCGCAGGGGAAAAGGGTTTTTACCGCAAGCACTTCCCACTGCGCGAGCCGCACCAGGATTTCCAAGTCGTCGTGCGAGCTCAGAATAACTCCAGCACTGACCATGGGGGCATTTAAGGAGTTCTACCCAAACCGTTCGCTGGAATGACGTCCCTATTTCCAGCATTGGTGGCCAAGTCCATTCAATTTCTCGCCCCCATAGAGCACCTTCCAGTTGATCGTTGAGGTCTTCAGGCAAAGGGCTGTCGATGAGTTGCTTCGTTGAAGATGTCTGCTGTAAGGATCTTTTTGCAGCATTTCTGTCAGGGTTGAGGGAGACCCCTAGGAGAACTCCGGAATCGACCCATGCGACTCCAAGCCCCGTTTGAAGCTTGCCAAGATCTACGACCTTTTGTGACCAGTTCACTTTCATCGATCGGATCACTTTCCAGCTGTGAAAATGTGGTAAATGAGTGTCTCTGATTGAGAGTTTTTAGCAAGTCGCCACCTGTTTGGGGGTTGCTCCGGATCCATCCCTTATTCAATATGAAGCAACTCCAAGAAAGCAGGAGCCATTGCAGTTTTCTGAGGCGATCCGCGACCCAGTCCACGGTCTGATTCGGCTTGAAAAGAGTGATCTTCATTTGATCGACTCTATGCCGATTCAGCGATTGCGCAGTATTGCTCAGCTCGGGCTCACTGACCGGGTATATCCGGGTGCGTGTCACAGTCGATTTGAACATGCTCTGGGTACCATGGAGGTCACCACACGGCTTCTCGAAGAGATGAAGTCGAGATTGGGGCTTGAAGAGTTACTACGTCCTTTGTCTCTCTCTGTGGACGAAGGATCATATGTGGATCTACTGAGGATCGCTCGCAATGTTGCTCTTCTCCACGATTTGGGCCATCCACCATTCTCGCATGTGACGGAAAGATTGTTACCTCGAGGGATGCATGAAGAGATGTCTCTCTCCCTGCTGGAGCATCCTCAAATTGCGGCGGCTCTATTGGGGCAAGGGCATGAAATTATGACCTCGGTGGCCCATGTGATGGATCCGGCCAAATCTGACCTTCCCAGTCACCTACGATTTGTCCGTTCACTCGTTTGTGGAGAGTTCGGTTCTGATCGAATGGATTATCTTCTAAGGGATGCTCACCATGTAGGCGTTGAATATGGAGCCTTTGATCTTCCCAGAATCCAGCATACTCTCAGGCCATTGGAAACAGATCAGGGAGTTCAACTGGGTATCGAGGCTGGTGGCTTGTTGGCTGCAGAAGGACTGCAATGGGCACGCTTCTCCATGTTTACCCAAGTGTATTTCCATCGAACACGAAGGATTCTAGATCTACATTTGGTCGATTTCCTGGTGAGAACCCTTCACCAGAGAAGATACCCAGAAGAACCTGAAGAATATCTTCGTTGGGATGATATCCGAGTCTTCCAGCTTCTCAGGGAGGCGGATGCAGACAGCTCCCATCCGGGGCATTCTTCTGCTCGAAAAATCATTCGTAGAGAGCAGCACCGGGCACTTCCTGAAGTCGTCGAGGGCCAAGATACCGATGAAGTGGCTGACCGACTTGCTACAAGGGTTCGAGAAATTCGTAACTATGAACCTCAGCGAGATCCGCTTGCAGATGTCGTTGCACCTCCACCTTCACTCGCAAAAGGTGGTGACCTGCCGGTGTTGCTGAAATCTGGGGAAATTCGCAGGCTGTCTGAGTTGAGTTCTCTGGTTGGCAGGTTGCGAGTCAAACCTCATGGACGCATCTATTGTGCTCGCGGTTGAATCACGCCAGCAGGAGTGGCGCTTAATCGAGGAGTTCTTTTTGCCAATAGGCGTCGCTGACAAACTTTTCCCAAGAAGACCAAATCGGACGCAGAGGTAGTTTACGGATCTGCGACCAACTCGGCCTGACCGGTTTGATTTTGAGATGCATTGAAGCCTCTTCAGGAGTCCTGTTCGCTTTGTGCTTGTTACATGACACACAAGCCAGAACACAGTTTTCCCAACTCAGTTCACCACCTCGACTGCGTGGCATAACGTGGTCGATGGTCAGTTCTTTCGTGCCTGGTCTCTCGCCACAGTATTGACATGTATTTTTGTCTCTGCGGTAAAGATTGAGGCGTGAGAAGGTCACTTGCCGATCGCCGACCCCTGAGTAACCGGTTAAGACGATGATTTCCAATGGGGCGAGGCACAGACTTTCAGATCTGATCCACTGGTGAGTTTGTTCAGGTTTGGTCTTGGAAAGATCGTGCCAAGAATTGAGGTCGTGCGCTTCATAGGTGGTGGGGTCGATGATCCGAGCTGCCCCACGAGAAACCAATCCAATCGCCAGTTTCGCCGGGAGCGTGTGGGTCGGCAGCCAGGCACGATTGAGAACGAGTGTTGGTGTCTCCAGATGACTCGACATGCAATCTCCCCTCGGTGTCATGAACCTCGGGAGCGGACAGCCCACTTACAGATTAAGCTCGAGCAGGTATCGGATCCAGTGGCATCTTTCGTGTGCATTTACTCATCAAAAACAGCGAAATGTTGAAGAGGTGCGTCGAAAGAAAAATAAAGCCCCGGCTACCCTCGATGAAAGGAAGCCATCCCTGTCCTCCCTACACGATTGGAGGAGCCGGGGCGATCGCGCATATTAGGTCGCGCGCTGGATAATCTGAATCTGTATAACTGTTTAGTGTTCCAGCGTCCCTGTGTGGGGGACTTGGTACACCTCGTCGTTAAATAAACGCTTAGGCGTCTATTCTTATGCAATGATCATGCCAACTTAGAAAACTACTCATTTGTAAGGACTTACGTTCAAACGCGAAGTTTTCATGGCCAAATCCGGCCCTTTAGACGTGTTTTCGTGGCTGAAATTGGCCGCCACTTGATTCGTAAGTCCTTTATTTATATGCATTTATGACTAAACTGTCTAACCTGTCAAACGTCATCCTGGACTGTTGGTGGACTCTGCTTTGGGGATGCTTCATGGTGCTCTTCGTAAAGCTGGATCTGAGGAACTGTATCGTTCGTAAAATTGAATCCGGATGGGGTGAATGATGTCTGAAGGTTTGTCACTGCCCTTGCATGAGAGAAGCTGTAAGGCGTGTCGTGGAGACTTGCCAGCTCTCAAGGGTAAAGAGCTCAAGAGTTGGGCCGACCAGGTTCCGCAATGGTCTGTCGAGGGAGAGCACCACCTCGAGCGCAAATGGCAATTTTCTAATTTCCGTGAGGCGCTGAACTTTGTAAATGAAGTAGGGGAAGTGGCTGAAACCCAAGGGCACCATCCTGACATTTCCTTCAGCTGGGGTTGGGTCAGTATTCAGATTTGGACACACAAAATCGACGCTTTGACCGAATCCGATTTCATCCTCGCAGCTCACCTCGATCGTCTTGGAAGTACCTCTGGAGAGCTCAATTGAGGGCACTCTTCGCGCTACTTTTTTTACTTCTTCCTTTGTGGAGTTTCTCTGCGGAGCCGATTCCCCCCTCTTCTGAACTGGAAAAGCGTCGAAGCCGTATCGCAGTGGCGGAGGCGGAAGAGTTAGTGGTCCTGATCGCGGGAGGGGCCGAGGGGGAAGAAGTTCTTAAAGATTATGAATATCTCACCGGATTGCGCTCGTGGGGGGGAGTGCTGATTCTCGAGGAGGTGGATGGCCAGCAAAGATCAAATCTGTTTTTGCCTCCAAAGGATCCGAGCTTTGAACTTTGGCATGGGCCGCGGGCTGCTCCGGATGCCGAGGCTCTTCGTCTCACAGGCGTCTCGGTCGTTCATCCATTACCGCACTTGAAGACTTGGCTCTCCCAACGTCGAGATCAGATTCAAAGGGTCTATCTCGCCTCCAAAAATCCCAAAGACAGTCCCAAGTTTTTTGAGGTACTTAAGGACAGTGTTGAGATCGTTCCTGCATGGCGTCGAATCCATCCCTTTCGTCAAATCAAAAGTGAGTGGGAGATCGATCAACTTCGGAGAGCGATCCACAGGACTCATCAAGGTTTGATGGCAGGAGCCGCGATTGCAGCGAATGCAAACCATGAATGGGAGGTCGAAGCAGCAATCGAAGGATGCTTTAGATCCTTGGGGTCTCCAGCACCGGGATTTTCCTCCATCGTTGGCAGCGGTGAACGTAGTTGCATTTTGCATTGGCAAGAAAATAACGGTGAGCTGGATCGTGATGGAGTTTTGTTGATGGATGTAGGAGCCCGCAGTGGAGCCTATACCGCCGATATCACCAGGACTGTTCCTGTTTCCGGAAGTTGGACTGATCGGCAAAGAGAAGTTTACGAAGTGGTACTCGAAGCTCAAAAAGCAGGGATCGCAGCGGTGAAGCCCGGTGCAACAATGAACTCCATCGATGCTGCTGCTCGAAAAGTGATCACTGAAGCTGGTTTCGGCAAGTATTTCCCCCATGGAACATCTCACCACGTGGGAATGGATGTTCATGACGTTGGGCCGCGGCGTCCATTGGCACCGGGGATGGTGATCACGATAGAACCGGGGATCTATATCGCCGAAGAAAAATTAGGGATCCGTATCGAAGACATGGTCAGGGTTACAGAAGATGGAGTGGAAGTACTCTCTAAAGGAATCCCAAAGAGTGCCGAAGTCATGGCGAAATGGGTGAAATCCGCAGGTGCTGTGAAGCCGACATCGAAAGAGAATCCAGCTCCGAGAGACTCCAAAAATCCATCCACACAGCGATTGAGATAAAAAAAAACGCCGAGAGAGCGAACTCTCTCGGCACATCAGGATCGAGGGGGCCAGGCCCCTCCGGAGTTTGATTTCTATCAAGGGTTGAAGCGGCTTCGGTGAAACTGCCCTCAACGGACACACCCTACCGAAAATGAGCTTTGACTTCCAGAAGAACGGTAATTCCAATTTTATTGGCTACAATTTAACCGCTTCAGGTTGGGGGATCGGGACCCTTCCGTCTCAGATGGGGGAATCGAGGCCCGTTGTCATGAATGATGACGCTTCTGAGGGGGGAAATGGCCGATGAATCCCTTGGGCGTTGGGTCCGATATCCGTCTTTGGACCCCCTCTAAAGGGGTCTGTCAGGAATTGTTACGGCTAGAAGGTCGCTGGTAATTCTTCCACCGGGAAGCAAGGTCCTTCGACGCAGACTCGGCGATAACGCAGTGGACCGTCCTCCGGTCCTGAGATGACGCACCCAAAACAGGCTCCGAATCCACACGGCATGTAGTTTTCAAGTGAGATCCAGAAGCGAAGTTCTTTCTCGATGGCGATATCACGAAGAGCCACATTCATACCGTGGGGGCCACAACCGATTCCGGCGATATCTGCGCCAGGTCCCATTTCGCCAAGGTACTGATCGAGCAACTCGATGACGTTGCCGTGATGGCCAGCACTGCCATCGTCAGTGGCCAATCCCGTTTCGACACCCAGGTCGATAAAGCCTTGGTGACCGATCAGCAGCGATTCTCTACGCGCTCCAAGTAAAACCTTGATCGGTAATTCGGAGTTTTCGCTCTTTCGTTCACGGCAATAAAGGTAGAGGGGAGCCACACCGATTCCTCCACCGACGAGGAATAGCGCTCCGTCGGTAGAAATCTCAGGGACGGGCATTGGATGACCGAGAGGCCCCATCAATCGAACCTTATCGCCTTCCCTCAGTTGTGCCAGCGCAGTCGTTCCGGGGCCGACCTTTTGAATCAGCAGTCGCACTTCGGTGGCTTCTTCTCCTGGTTCGGGACCCACATCGAAAACACTGAAAGGCCTTCGAATCAGAGGATCGTCACCGGGGCCGACTCTGACTTGAACAAATTGACCCGCTCGGGTTTCACGGGCGATCTCAGGGGCTTCGATGTCGAGCCGGAACCAGCCTTCACCTAAATCCTCCTGGCGGAGAATCGGGTACTCATCGACATGGCACTTTTCAACGGGCATCTTCATCGGATTGGCTCCCCTTCAGGCTCACTGTTTTCCTGCCAGTTCTGTTTCCCATCCTTGGGTGCCCCAGGCAAGTGATCCGATGAATTCTCGGCAATTCCCTGACAAGCCAATCGATTGATCCGAGAAGCGATGAGACCTGCGCCAAAGCCGTTGTCGATGTTGACCACGGAGATCCCGGGGGAGCAGGAATTCAGCATGCCCAGGAGGGCCGTCACTCCAGCAAATGAGGCGCCATAACCAATACTGGTAGGAACCGCGATGACGGGAACGCTTACGAGACCAGCAACTACCGAGGGGAGCGCGCCTTCCATTCCGGCGACGACGACGATGGCGTTGCACTGCTGCAGGGTGCTCTTGTGGGCAAGAATCCGGTGTAATCCCGCGACTCCTACGTCGACGATCAGTTCTGTTTTTGCTCCAGCCAATTCGGATGTCAGTGCAGCTTCCTGAGCGACCGGAAGATCGCTGGTTCCTGCGCAGATCACTGCGATCAATCCTGAGGAGACTGAAGATCTTCGGTCGACGGAGATACAGCGACAGCGAGGGTGCCATTGAGCATTCGGAATCTCCTGAGCGATCCCTTCGCCCGCATTGGCATCGACACGAGTGGCGAGAGCGACTCCTGATCGATCTGCGATGGCTGAGACGGCTTTCTGGATTTCATCAGGGGTTTTACCCTGGCCGAAGACGACTTCAGGAAATCCGGTTCGGTCTTCACGATCATGGTCGAGATCGAGGGGGTTGATATTCATCATGGTTGCGCCTGTGCCATCAATTCTAAATCCGAAACATCCCCGCGGGCTAGTTGTCTCAAAGCTCTAGCTCCGATCATCGCTGCATTGTCGGTGGTGAAGCGGGGAGGGGGAAAGACGAGTTTGTATTTGGGGCCGAGTCGATCCGCCAATCCCTGACGGAGAGTCTTATTGGCTGTCACTCCGCCACCGAGAACCACCGTGTGTAGGTCTTCTTGTTTTCCGGCACGGCGAATCTTTTCAGCGAGGACATCGAAGACTGCTGCCTGAAACGATGCACACATATCTTCAGGTGTTGGGGCATCCGGAGCTTTGTCTTTATGCACGGCATTCATTCCTCTCCACTTGTAGAGGACTGCTGTTTTGATGCCTGAGAAGGAAAAATCGAGAGAATCCTCCGCGAGAAGGGTGCGTGGTAGTTTGACCGCCGTGGGATCCCCTTTTAGGGCGGTCTTCTCAACGATAGGGCCACCCGGGTAGCCGAGGCCCATGACGGCTGCAACCTTGTCAAAAGCTTCGCCGAGAGCATCGTCACGGGTTCCACCTAGCCAGCGGGTTTCCCCTTCTCCATCGACGCGATGCATGTCGGTGTGGCCTCCGGAGATGACGACACCGAGGTAGGGGTGCTCGATCTCTTCACCGGCGAGGAAGGCCGCCTCCAGGTGCGCTTCCAAATGGTGCACCCCAATCAGCGGTAGATTCCAGGACCATGCGAGTGCTTTCGCCGTGGTGACACCGACGAGTAGAGCACCGATCAATCCTGGACGATGAGCGACCGCCACAGCATCGAGATCGGAGGGCGTTAAATTCGCTTTTTGTAAGGCATCTTCGATGACACATGTCAGCTGTTCGAGGTGACTGCGACTAGCAATTTCGGGAACGACTCCGCCATAGGGTTCATGCTGACTGATCTGTGAGTAGACGATGTCTGAGAGGACTTCTGGCCCAGAAGCGACGACGGCTGCGGCGGTCTCATCACAAGTCGTTTCAATGGCGAGAATCTTCACCTCTGGCTCCGTTCAACGAGGGGAGGGGCTTTTAGAAGCTCTTCCCAGCGAGCCTCATCCTCTAATAGTTTCAGTGCCTCCACAATGGCATCATCGGTGCCACCTCCAGGAATGTTGCCAGCATCCTCGAGGCGATACGTCTTCCACATCGATTCTTTGTCGGCGAGGCCTGAGTAAAATTGCTCACTCCACGATTCATATTGAGCCAGTCTTGCTTCTTCGGTGACTGAGACTTCGATATCTGGTGCGAGTCCTGCCGGGAAACCCCGATCATCATAGATCAATCGATCTCCATTGGGGGGGAAGAAGAAGTCGGTCGTGAGTTTGAGCATCGCAGGAGTCGCACTGGAATCGAGATTGAACACACCCTGGACGGTCCATTTACCAAATGAATTTTCGCCAACCAGGACTGCCCGGCGATGATCGCGTAAGGCTGCGGAGACTGTTTCTGATGCGCTGGCACTATTTCCATCGATGAGAATTACCAGGGGGAGATCAAACCAGGGCCCGGTTCCGCGGGAGACTTGTACGGAAGAACTCGAAGTTTCATTTTCTTCTCGGAGGTTACGGGTACTGACGATCTCCTTGCCCTCCTCGAGAAATAGAGAGCAGAAGAGAACAGATTCTTCGAGGACTCCTCCCGGATTATTGCGTAAATCGATGATCAGTCCGGAGAGAGGGACGCCGATATCTGGATCACTGAGAGCTTCTTGAACCTCTTCCGTAGTGCCGGGTTGAAACTGTTGTAACTGAACCATGGCATATTTTTTACCACTCTCCGTTGAGCGGAAAGTTTTTCCCAGCGTTAGACTCGGAATAGAGACTTCATCGCGCACTGGATCGTGACTGCTCGTCTCACCAGCAGATTCAACCACCAAAGAAACCGTAGTTCCTCGTTCCCCTTTGATCGCTGCAGAGACTTGAGCCAGGTTCCAATCCTCACACTCTTCACCATCGATGGAGATCAATCGAGAATCTGCGGGCAATCCACTTCGATCAGCGGGTCCGTCCTCGAGAACGTGAGTAATTCTGATGCCGTTTTCGGTAAAACGAAGAATGACGCCGATGCCAAATAGAGTACCGTTCATTTCGTTTTGGAAGTCGCTGGCCCGCCTCGGGGGATAGTAGGCACTATTGCGGTCCAATTCTCTGAGCATCCGATTCATGCCTGTATTGAGAAGCTCTTCCGTATCTACATTGTCGACGTACTGCGATTCGACGATCTCCAAAATTCGCCCCGTTAATGCGGCTCCCTGCAACGGAGTTGCTTCTTGCCTGGGATAGGTGGCCACAAACACCAGAGCCCCCCCAAGAAGAAAGGGAAGCAGTCGTGGTTTGCTAGGGCTTTGATTCAAGTGATCCTGCTTCCATGACTTAAGGCTGAGTGAAATGACATGATGACACGCCCAGGGAGTCAAAATAAGCAGATGCAACAGGATAAATCTGTCCGGAGTGGCGATTGTTTCGGATCCACCCTTCCAGCCATCATGACGTTCATGGTGAACCTGGGAGGTGTATCAATCTCTGCCCTTGAAGGGGGTCATGATGGATATCAGATTGAATACGATTGCACTGGTGATTGCGTTTTTTTTGAGTTCAACGGTGTTCGCTGGCGATGACGAAATGCCGTTCAGATCGATGCTGATGGAGAATTCTGGGGCGATGATCGAGGATTCTGAAGCCGAAATGGAACGTGTTGATGGGGCTGTCATCATTGAAGCTGAAACAGAGGGACTTCAGCCAGGACATGCATATACCGTTTGGGCGATCGTCTACAACGACCCGATGGATTGTAGCGGCCGTTGCAGTATGGATGACGATTTGGCTCTGGAGAGCTCGAGCGTGCTGTGGTCCGGAGTCGGATTTGTCGCAGATGAAGATGGTGAAGCAGAGTTTGAAGCGATCATGGTAGAAGGCGAGGCTGCAGGAGAGATTCTCTTGGGAGAAGGACTCACGCATGCCGAAAATGCCGTTGTTCAGCTAGTCGTTCGTGGACATGGACCTGCATCCGATGACCCTTTGGTGTTAGCAGACCAACTCTCCCTCTTTATGGGAGGGTGTGAACTCAATGATTGTGTCGATGAGCAGGTCGTCACCCTCGGGGGGC
>NHDG01000019.1 GCA_002167285.1 Planctomycetia bacterium TMED53 | reverse complement strand
GTTGGCCTTGTTGGCCTTGTTGACCTTGTTGGCCTTGTTGACCTTGTTGGCCTTGTTGGCCTTGTTGGCCTTGCTGGCCTTGCTGGCCTTGTTGGCCTTGCTGGCCTTGCTGGCCTTGCTGGCCTTGCTGGCCCTGTTGGCCTTGTTGACTCTGACTTGCCCGATTCATCGCTTCAGCCGCTTGCTGTAAATCTTCGCGAGCACTGCTGCCTAACGATCTTGCTGCTTCCGAAAGCTGACCACGGGACCGATCGAGCCAGTCGTCCAATTTTCCAGTCCACTCTTCGACCGCTGAGCGCAAATCTTCGGTGCGATCACCTTCGACATCGGCAGCACGATCGATCGCATCGCGAGCCTGCTGCAGTGCCGCTTGTTGCCCACCACGAGGGGTCGCTGCGGACCCTTCCTGTTGCATTCGACTTGCTGCTTGATCCGCTTCAGCCGCAGCTTCATTCAGGGCATCCCGTGCGGCCTCAAGATCAGCAATCAATTCTCCGGCTGCAGAATCACCATCTTCGGCATCGGCCTGCGCCTCACGGATCAATGCCCCGATACGCTCTGCAACAGATCGAGATTCACGGGCTTGATCTCTCGCTTCCTTCGCCTCTGTCGTTGCAGAAGGTTCAGCACTGGAATTGATCGTAGCCAACTGTTCAGACAGAGATCTTTCCAAGTTTTCGATCTGTCGAGAAATCGCAGAGATCCCCTGGAGACGTCGAGCCTCCCTGGACAATTCGTCGGCAAGTTTTTGGACGCCTTGTGACAACTCAGAGGCTTCTGCTCCCAGTTGAGAATTGTTCGCGGCCTGTGGCTCACTTTCTGCCAGCTCTTGCTGTTGGTTGATCAGATCTCCCAATTGATCCTGAAGATCGGCCAAATCAGCAGCATCCTGACGAGCTTCTTCCGCCCTACGGGTTCTTTCGAGAAGAGATCTTTGTGAATCCGCTAACTCACCGACTGCCTTGAGTCGATCAGCAACCTTTTCCAAATCAGAGTCCAGCTCCTCCGGATTGATGTTTCTGGACTCTAGGATCGCCAAAACCAATTCAAGGTTTGATCTCACCTTGCGAATCGTTTCAAGAGCTTGAACATAGTCATCGGTGGTCAGGGCCTCAGTCACGGCCTTCATGTCATCTTCGATCAGATCCTTGATGATCTTCTGACGTGCAGAGCGAAGCTTTTCAGAATCTTCTGGAATCTCCGAATCGAGTCTTTCAGCTAAAGACTCCATCTGAACCTGCAAAGATCTGAGGTACTCCCTGGCTTCCTCTTGCAAACGCGCCAGTCGATCAGAGGTCTGAGCCTCCAGGGAGACCGTCACCAATATCAATGGCAAAAAGATCGCCAGAGTCTTCTTTAATATAGGCATTAGTTGCCTCCCTCTGATTCGTCTTCTCCCCCGAGAAGTTGTCGAACTCGCTCTTCAACACGTTCTTCAAGATCCTTCTCAGAGCGAATCAATTCTTCAATTTTACGAATCATCGTACGCATATCTCCCCACTCCTGGAGATCGGAGACGACCGCACCCAATTGGTTTTCTGCCTGGCGAACTTCAAAGATCGCCTCTTCAGCTTCTGCCGCACTCACCTCACCTTGGGCAGTTCGCCGTGCCAGCTGATCAAGCTTTTCACGGACAGGAGCCATGGTGTCCTTAGAAATGTTGTCGAGGTTTTCCCGAAGTGACTGAATCCAGTCGAGCTCTTCGGCATCACTCATCCTATTTCGCAGGAGACGATTGGAGATCGTCTCAAGTCGCTCTGCAGCGTCGTCGATACGGGTTGAGACACGATCCTGACCGGTTCTTGCCTGCCTAGCGATGGGAGCCTGGTCACTGGCATCCTCTCCCGTCGATAGGGCTTCTGCCAAATCTTCCAATTCTCTGCGAACGTCCCTTTGAACTGTGAGAGTCTCCTCGAGCCGTTCACGCAACAGGGTCAATTCATCTTGGGTCACCCGCTCGAGTTCTTCCTGGCTAAGGATGCTGAGGATCCAAGTTCGACTAACTCCGATTTGGTCCAGTGCGTCCCTCGCCTCTGCCCGGTATTTCCATCTCTGACCCGGCTCCAAATTCCACGAATCAAGGTCGATGGAGAGAGACTCTGAACTGTTTCTGAGATTTTCTGGGTCTACCGTTAGGTTTTCGAGGGGTAAAGTTTTGACTTCACCCGCTCCATCCTCCTCGAGCTCCGGTTCAAAGATCAAAGAACCCGACTGCACAGAGTAGTCGTCTCTCAACAACACCGAAATTTCCAACATCGCGCGGGGAGTCACCTCGATGTTCTGACCGGGAACTTCGACCAGTACTTCAGGGGAGCGATCGGGAATCACCGCAATCCTCCAAGTGATGGGATTCTCATTTACAAACCCTTCAAGGCTCGTCAACTCAAACCACCAGCGAGCATCGACATCAGCATTGAAAGATCCTTCGAGAATGTTCCCGGCCTGAACCGACAACTGTTCCTTGGACAGATCTTCGCCATCTCCACTTGGCCTCGATTCGACCCTAAAGGCTGATTCGACGGGCAAGCTGACCTTGGCACGATACTTGACCCTCGTGCCAACCGGAGCTTTGACGTGACCGGTTCGCACTGCTGGATTTTCAAGGTCCGACAGCAAACCGGTGTATTGCGGATATTCGTAATAGAGTTCGATCTCTTCGATACGCGGTCGAGAACGAACTTCGACGACGTACCAACCACTTGAGAAATCTCCGCAATGAGCTCTGAATTGCAAATCGCGCTGCAAATTTTGGAATACATGACGGAATCCATCTTCACCTTTACGGTCGAGGCCAATCTCCTCTTCTATGGCTCCGCGATCATCGGTTGCAGGAAAAAAGACTTCCAAATATCCACGAGCGCCACCGCCGCGATCCTTTCGGATGTCTACCACTAGTGAGGATCCCTTCGCGAGGGTCTGCTGTTGTTCGGTCGGCTGTAGAATGACGAGATCGTAGCTTCGTGGCCATGGGGTATCTTTGAAGAAGACATTTCTGGCGACGAAATTTCTGAAGAGATCAGGGCGAAGCTCGGCGGCTAAAAATGCGGGAATCAACAAGATAAGACAACAGAAAAGTGCCCACCTTGCGCGCTGCCATGTAAACAACTGCCCCGGCTTTAACTTCTCGACTCTGCTCTCAGCGAGTTCCACAGTCTGGCGAATCAAATCCTGATTGTAGTAGTTCCTTCTGGGATTGTTGGGATCGGTCAATTGAATCGCAGTAATCAGCGAATCCTCTAACTCCTTGCTCGACAACTCAACCATCGCGGCCAGCTCAGAGTCCTTTGCCGGAACACGAACAGCCATGAAAATCGCTCTAAAAGTCACCAACAAGAATGTGAGCCAGAAAACCCCTTGGGCAATTCTCAACGCTTGAGGGAGCACTGCGATCCAGTCGAGGAGAAATGCCAGCCATACCGCCGCAGCAGCAAGGCAAATCCAGCGCAAAGATCCTGTGACCACACGCATCCAGCGACGCCTCGCGCGCAACTGGCGCAGTCGCTTGAGAGCTAACTTAGGTCGTTCGATCAAGTGAGACTCCTGGGAATCAGACACGATCACCTCTCAAAGATCGGAAGATACTGATAAGGCACTTCCAAAATGATGCAGGCCATCGCCGTGGCATAATTTGCGCCGACGAGGTCTTGCCATGATCCATCAGAATTCTGTAAGGAAAGAACATCGCGCCATGTGTCTTTGTGCCAGCGTGTCCAAAATGATCCACCACGCTGAAAAGCTGCCAAAGTTGCGTAATACATGCCGTAGTAATAATCGAAGGTGTTCAGTGCTTCGTAACGCCTAGGGCGATGGCGGCTCAAGTACTTCAATCCATTATCGATAAATCGATCTTCATAAATCCCCGCGCCGTAGAGAGCGGTGATTCCTGCTGCCGTCAGCGGAAAAGTGGTTCTCGATCTCTGAACACGACCACTTGGACCGATTTCGTGCTGATACATGAATCCACCACTATCAAGGTTTACCGAATTCCTGACGTAGGTGATCGCACGGTCGATGGAAGACTTGGGAACATTGATCCCCGCGTTTCTCGCGGCTCGCAAAGCCATCACCTGGCAAACAGTGATACTCATATCGGCATCGTCAGCACCTGGCTGATACCTCCAGCCACCTGTTTCGTTTTGCGCCTGAACGATCAAGCCCACCGATAGCTTCAACTTTTCCTTGACCCGCTCCATCCCTGTCATGCCGTATACTTCAGCCAGGAACAATGTCGCGAAAGCATGGCTGTACATCCGGGATTCATCACATGTAATAAACCCATTGGTCTGCACATTTTTGAGAATGAAATCGAGGCCTTTTTCTACCTGTTCACCATATTTCCCTCTGCCGGGCAGACTTCCTTCAGCAAGAAATGCAATGCATGCCAGAGCTGTGACTCCAACATGCTTTCCAAGTCTGCCGCGATATTCGTAGTGAACCTTGCGCCCGATCTTGTCAGTCCAGGATCCGTCGCTGTTTTGAGCTCGCTTGAGATACTGAAGTCCTCTCTCGACAGCCAGTCGAGATCGCTCTTGGAGCTCCATGTCGATGACTCTCTCAGGGCCTTCGTCGATCACTTGACCGGCAACGAAACCTGGGCACAAAAAGAGCAGTGCCGCGAGTATCGATAAATTAAGGAGTGATTTCATTTTTTCTCCTTCTCTGCAGTCCTGACGCATGCGGAGCGCTGTAAGTGAGTAATCAAGATTTTGTCTCCAGCGACATCCACCCTGCCGGAGAAACCTTCATTAGCAAGCAAAGGATCTCCCCAACGGTCAACACGATCCCGAGCTCCCCTTCTCACGATGGAAGCGATCTGGGTCGCAGATCGTCCCTGACGCAAGGATTGCAGATACAACCCTCCGTCCTGATTGTTCATGTAGAGAACTCCCTCTTCCACGAGGGCTGGACGCGATCGCGCTGGATTTCTAACGATACTCTGCCGCCACAGTTCTTCCCGACCTGGGTCGTGGGCGATCATCGAGGTCACCAAATCTCCGGCGAGAACCAGACGATTTCCTGAGATACCCAACATATGGGGGCCAAGGGCTCCTTCTGAATTTGAAATCCGATTCACGAGGCTTCCATCGGTCACCGAGATGCAATAGAGGCTCGCCGAATCGAGAGGAGTAACGAAGAGCATCCCCTCATGGAGGTATAGCGGGTTTGGCTTCCAAACCTGTTCGCGATACCGATTGTTGTAGCGACGTCCACGCTTTCTGGGTGCGATCTGTTCATATTCGGAAACCCACTTCACTTTACCATCCCAAATACGAACCGCTGCAATCGCACCAAGGTTGCTGCAGCAGTAGACGACATCTCCGTCAAGGAGAAGTGATCCGAGGATCGGCTCCCGTGAAGGCTCCCCAAACATCGTTAAGTCGACTTGGTTGCCAACGATAGGCCTCACCCAAATCTTCTCTCCGGTTTCAGCATCGAGACACCATACACTGACGTCGATGTATCCACTCTTCCTCCAGCCCAATGCATAAACTCTGCCTTCATGCAGAACTGGACGAGTGTTGAAACTGGTCGTTCTAAGTTCTTCATCAGAAACACTGCGATGTGCGGTATCCCAAAGTAGCCTGCCGCCATCGACGTTTGTGTTCCAACATTTGATACCGCGCCAAGGGAGCGATACTTGAATGTCGTATCCGAGATAGTTTTCCCTTCGACTCGCACGAGCTACGTAGGAAGCGAGCACGTAAGGCTTCTGCTCCACAGCCCAAAGGCGCATCTGGGGGTCCTGCTCTTGGAAGGTAGAATCGCCGGGGCGAAGATTAAAATCGGAGATCAGTTTTCCCGTGCGTAAATCATACCTGAGCAGCTTTGCCGATGTTGCAACAGCTAAGGTGTCTTGACCAACCCCCGGGGCAATCAGAGCATTTTGATCAGCAACGAAATAGCCACGCAAGGATCTGGAGTCTTCATAAACATGCCTGGAATAATCGCTGGTCTTCCATGCGATTCTTCCTTCACTAAAGGGCAAGGGAGAAATCAATTGATCCCGTCGTTGTCCCGGACCTGATACCGGTAGAACCACATCTTCTGCCAGCTCACCAGCGTGTAGGGACATCTGCTTCGAGTTGCCTGATCTCGCTGCCGCGAGAGCCATCCGTTGAGAGATGGATTTGCGCAATTGTTCCTCTACTTCGCCAAACTCTGGGGCCAAAGCCTGGTTCCACACACTGTAAGCAGCTTCCGGCTGGTCCTCTTCAAAAAACAGCTCCCCAGCCCTCACCAAAGTATCTCGACAAAAACTCATCAACGGATATAGCTTTGCGACCCGATACAGCTTACGTGGACTGCGCTCTTGGGTTGCTTTGGCAAGAAGCGAGTTGGCTCTCGTTTGATACTCAGCCAAATAGATCTTCCGGTGGCCTTCGGGGAGAGCATGCAAATAATCGCTGATGCGATCTGAGATGGGTACTGTCATCAACCAGTTGTCATCGCGGTAATCCTCCAGGAGCGGATCCAGTCCCCAGATCTCTTCGTGCAATCCTTGTAATTTGCGCAATCCCTCAACCACATCTCCATCTTGGATTCTTTGGAGCGAATCGCGGAACTGCTGCGATTGTGCATCCGCCCCCACCAATAGTGGAATCAAGGCGCGCCCTACATCGGCGGAAGCTTCCTTAGCCTTGAACAACGACAAGCTCCCCATAGAAATCAACATGACGTATACCAGCACCAAAAATCTGGCTACTGTTCGCCCTTCTGGCTGATGTCTCTTGGTGGAATCTTGCTGGCAGTCAATCATGGCAATCGGAAGACCTTTCTAAGGATCCATTCTACCGTCAAAACGAAGATGAAGAGCAACAGTACCCAGCGAGTATCCCATAGCGGTTGCCGATCCGCCGAAATGGGTACTTCCCGCTCGAGTACTTCCACGGCATCGATCAATCCTCCGGCATCACGAGCATGATGATAGGTCCCACCAGACAATGCCGCCATTTGCCGCAACCGCCCCTCGTCCATGCGAGGGTCCGCATACTCCAATTGGGGCACGACAACGCGGAAGCTGGCATTCGCTACCTCCTCTTCCCTATCAAAGAGGGCGATTCGATGCTCTCCCAAATCCCGTGCCTCCAGGGTGACTCCATAGTATTCCGGTCTCGCAGGATTACGTAGTGCCTTCACTTTCAAGGGTATCTCCCCCGGGGGGTCGATCCTCTCGAGTTCCAAAGAGACCTCTTCATCGGTGGTCGGTTTGAAGTCGGGCCCGAGCAAACGAGCCAATACATTCACTTCCCCACCGAGAATCGCCTCCCTGGGATCGACGCTGACGGAGTAACGCTTCGAGGGCCCCAACAGTCTCGATGCTCCGACAAAGCGAATCACCTGACCCCAAAAACGGTAGAACCAACGATTCCCCACCAATCGACGAAGACGCCAAGTGTCGTCAGTCAGCGAGATGAAGGAACGCCCCCTACCCTGATACTGGAATGCAAAAATAGGTCTGGGCCCATAGGTGAAATGCTCGTCGGTCTCGTGAACCGCCAAAGCCACCGCACCTTTTTTGAGTTTCTTGACCTTTTGATACCAAAAGAACCCGGGCATCGTTCTATCACTACGTCCCTGCCACTCCCAAAGTTCCTTATTTCTCTCTGAATCCCCGGTCAACTGCATCACCGGGTGATCAAGCCCCTCCGGTGTGAGTTGGACATGGAAAGACTCGGTGATATCCCTGGATACTCCACCACGTCCATCCGCTTCTTCCAGCTCAACGGGAAGGAGTCTCTCGAGTGGCGAACCGAGGAATCTCCTCGGCATAAACCACTGCCCCGAAAGAAATACGATTCCTCCGCCCTGATCCTCAACGAACTCTGTCAACCACTCGAGTTGACGTGAGGTTAGAGCGTCAGGTCGAATGTCACCGAGGATGACCACGTCGTAATGGAACAACTCTTCGCGAGATCGAGGGAAAGAGCGCAATGGCTTTAGCCCTGGAGAAGACTCTTGTGGAAACTCGGGGTCTGCTTCCAAAAGCAGACAGTGTGCTTCCATCGTTGGATCTCTGATCAGAGAGTTTTTCAGATAGCGGTAGTCGTAACGAGGAGGCCCTTCGACGTAGAGAACCTTGATCTTCTGCGCGACAACCGTCACTGGTTTTTCGAGCGCATTGTTCTCGCTGAAGAGTTCACCGTTTTGATATGGCAGCTCAATTTTACAAAGGTATTGGCCTGGAGATCGCGGGGTGAACTCTAACCTATGGGGAACCACTTCCCCATCTGCTCCGATACTGACGTAGTAATCGACTCGCTGCTCGATACCCCCGTCTTCTCGTAACAACTTCAACTCTGCCCTGATCTCTTGGCCTTCGAATCCTTCAGCGGCAACACGGAAGTCTACGGGGACCATGTCTCCCTCGAGAACCACGTCTGCCAAATCAAGATCAACCATACGGATATCACGTGGATCTGCAGAGTTCCCGATTCCGATGACGTGAACAGGGATCTCTCTCAATCCAAGTCGACGAGAAACCTCTAGTGAGGTTGATACCCCGCCACTCTCCTGCCCATCACTGAGCAGAACGAGAGCAGCGACATTTTTATTTCTTGTACTGTCGATTGAATCGGACATGGCATCGCCAAGTCGGCTAACCCGACCCCGTAACTCAATCTCAGGGAGATCACCGGTGGTATCACCTTCTGGTGCAGATTCATCCGATTGATCGCCAAAGCGGGGAAACTCTGAAAGGGTTCTCACCCCATCTGAACCGGTCAATACTTTGACATCTGCTTTATTCCTCAGCCGCTCGACAAGATTGGCTGTCCCACCATCGAGAAGGCCTTGAGCGATATCCAATCGACTGTGCTCCCCGCCAGGACTCAGCCCCGCCATCGATAAAGTATTCGAAGTCACCGTCGGATCTTCGAATCGATCCTTGATCCCCATGGAAAAGGAATCATCGACGACAACGAGAACGGTGGAGTTTTCAGTCTGGACCCGTTCCTTCGTTAGAGTCGGCTTGAAGAGAATCATGACGATGGCCAAGAGAACGACAAATCTAAGGACCCCCATCGCCCATCTTGCAGTCAGATTCATTCGTCCTTGGTCTCCCCGGTAGCACCAGGCAGCGACCAATATCAAAAGAGGGATGATCACAACAGCGGTCACCCAAGGCTCTGGGGCACCAAGCCATTCGACCCTTGTCTCTGTTCTCGTATCGGCGAAGACCAGTAAATGATCGAGGAAGAAATTCATCATGAGGATTTCCTCCTAGCCCTGCTAAAGAAACTGGCGAGCCCAGTCTCTAAAAGGAGTAGGACAAACACCGTCGAAAAGAGCGGATACCAAAGGTCACCAATTCGCCCACTGCTTCCCTCCTCATCAGAGGAGGCACCGGGATCTTCAACTTCCACAGCTGGATAAATCTCCATCAAGCCTTGGGGATCCACGAAGACGAGATCGCCCTCCCCAGGTGTTGGATTCACAGCAAATGCATCGCTGCGAGTTTCACCAGAATCTTTTTCAAACCGAATCTCATAAACTCCCGGTTGCCAAGAACCGGCGACGTTCAACAGGAAAGATTTACGATCCTCGGACTCCTTGAGAGCAAGGGGAACCACTCCACCTTCTGGGGTGATTAATGAAACCCTGGGAGCATATTCCGATGAGGGGATCTCTTTGACCAAGGGTTGCCCAAGGGCGAGATAGCGCCAATTCCCATCCTGCAAAGTCAACCAGGGAAGACACTCATGAAGAAAACAGACGTAGGCAGGGGTCACTGGGAAGTTGCTCCATTCTCGGTCCGCACCTGTGCCGAGAACGACAATAGTTCCATTGCCTCGATATCCCTGAACGAGCACAGGGGTCTCGTCAAAGTCATCGAGCTCGAGGAGTACCTCAGTACCCTCCTTCAATCTTTCAGGTTTTTGGAAACCATGGACGATGACGTCGCCAAGACCCGCTTCAGGGAAATCAGCGAGATACTCCATCACAGGATGTTCCTGATCAGTGATGAGCCAATGGTAGAAGACTTGGCGACGAGGGTCGGAGACACTAATTCCAGGCTCCCAAGGAAGCCACCCCTCACCATTTTTCCAAGCGTTGGCACTCCATGTCGCGTGATCCATCCGCGCCCCGGTGAATGCCAGTACGCCGCCACCATCTTTTAAAAACTGATCGATCAAATCAGATTCAGCAGGATTCATCGTTGAGACATCGGCCAAAACCAAAATTCTCGCGCTGTTGAGATCTGCAGAAAGAAGTCGATCTTCGGGAACGACTTCCACACGGTATGGAGAAAGACGAATTCCTGAGCCCGAAGTATCACCCTCACCAATCGCTGCCAATAGCCAGTCCGATTCGGAAGTTTGCTCGGCTTCATCCCAACCGCCATCGGCCACAAGAATCTTGACAGACTCCACCACTTCACACGCAAACCAGCGGGCATCATCCCTATCTAAATCATCGCTTCGAAGCCTGGCTTCCACTCGTGCAACACCCGGCAATCTAAAGATGTGCGGGAAGCTCAAAGTGATTTCTTCACCGCCTTCTACATCGACTTGCCTTGTTCCTTGGACCTCGCCATCGATCAACAATTCGACTTCGATACCGGGAACCATTTCCATTCCCCGATTGGCCAACTCAACTTGAAAGGAGAGCGGAAGGTCAGTGCTGATCAACCCGGAAGATGGGCGTAGCGAAAGCATGCTGATATTGCGTGGTTTTTCTGGAGCCACGTTGTGGAGGCGAACCACCGACCCCGCGGCCTCCAAAAGGTCGAGTGCTTTTCTGACTGCCGGCCTCTCGGTTCCATCTTCTGAGTACCAGTCATTTCGTTGGAAGTCGGAAAAGAAGTGGAAGGTCCACTCTCCACCCTGTTCTTCAGCGAAAGCTGCTGCTTCTGATATCAATGTCTCTGGATCGAGCTTGAGCCAGCCTGGTTTAATCTGCTCCAACTGACCAAGGATCTGTGCAGGCCCACCCTCAGCGACTAGCTCCATCTGTGGGGTTGGTGTTTCCACCGGAGGTAACCCCCCCACAAAGAGTGACGTTCGATCCCCAACTTCCAAATCCAACAACAAAGTCCGAGCTTGCTCTCTTGCACCCTGCAATGTGGTTCTGCTCGCCATCGTTGCAGCCATACTTGAAGAAGCATCGATGATCACCGCTTCTTGACGAGCCACTCTTCCCAAAACTGGCAAAGTTCCATCGTCGAGGCTCGGCCTTGCCATGGCGAAAACGAAGAGCAGAACGGCGAGTGTTCGAAGGATCAACAACAGCAGATTTTCGAGACGTAATCTGCGCTGATGCCGCTTCATCGCCTTCAGCAAAAACTCCATGGCTGCCCATGGTCTACGACGATAGCGCTGACGGTTGATCAGGTAGATCACGATGGGAATCAGACCCAAGGAAAGAAAACCAAGGAGCGCCGGATTGACGAAACTCATCGTGGGCTCCCTGATCTCTTAACTAGAGCTTCACGAAGGATTTGATCAAACCCCCGTGAGCAATCTGCCAACTGATACTGGATTCCACTGTTACGAAAATCCCTACGAATCGTGCGAGTAAATTCTCGAACCTCCGAGAGGTACGCCTCCCGAACCGCTTCCGGATCAGCCAACTGATGAGGCATCCCTTCGAGCCCCTCGAACATCGTCATCCGAGTGAAAGGGAACTCGAGTTCATCTGGATCCATCACGTGAAGAACAAGAACATCATGGCCGGCATGACGCAGCCTTCTCAGTCCGTGGAGAATCCCCTCAGGCTCATCGAAGAGATCGCTTAATAGCACGATCAAGCAGCGTCTTTTCAGACGATCAGATACGCGACCGAGAACCTCACCGAGATCGGTGGCGTCTTTACCCGACTCCTGTGACAAAACCGTCACTAAGTCTTGAAGATGGCTGCGGCTTTGTGAAATCGGCGCATCAGCACGAATCTTTTCATCGAAGACGAGAGCGCCCACAGCATCCTGTTGGCCCAAGATCAGATAGGCGAGAGAAGCTGCGAGGGTTCTAGCGTAATCCAGTTTGGTCATCGCCCCAGAGCCGTAGTTCATCGACTCACTAGCATCGAGAACCAACTGCACCCTGAGGTTTGTCTCTTCCTCAAACTGTTTGATATAGAAGCGATCACTGCGGCCAAAAACTTTCCAATCGATGTGCCGAATGTCGTCGCCGGGAACGTACTCACGGTGCTCAGCGAACTCGACGGACGAGCCATGGAATGGACTTCGGTGAAGGCCGGTGATCGAACCTTCAACGATCATTCGTGCACGCACGATGAGTCCTGAGACCCGTGCCAAAACAGCCGGGTCGAGGAGTCTTTGAGATTCGAGTCGCTGAGATTCCTCAGACGACATGCGCAGCCGTCTCCTCCAGAAGCCTCGTGACGATGTCGTCAGAAGTGACCCCTTCAGCCTCCGCAGCGAAGTTCGTCACGATGCGATGCCGCAGCACTGGTAACGCAACCCTACGGATATCTTCTGCGGTCACATGAGGTCGCCCAGAGAGAACGGCACTCGCTTTCGCTCCGAGCACCAGATATTGGCCGGCCCTTGGACCTGCACCCCAATCGACGTGACGCTTGATGAAATCCGGGGACTCATCGGTGCGAACTCTGGTGGCGCGGGTCAACCGCAATGCGTAACGAATCAAATCATCGGCGATAGGAACTTCCCTGACCAAGGCTTGGAGCTCGCGAATCTTTGGTCCATCGAGCACCGAATTGACTTCGGCGGCGTGACCTCCAGTCGTTCGCTGCATGATTTCCAATTCCTCATCAGAGGAGGGGTAATCAACACGGATGTTGAACATGAATCGGTCCAACTGTGCTTCCGGAAGAGGATAGGTTCCCTCTTGCTCGATCGGGTTCTGTGTTGCGAGAACAAAGAAGGGCTCATCCAGCGGATGGCGATGACCTCCGACTGTCACCTGCTTCTCCTGCATCGCCTCCAGCAATGCAGCCTGGGTTTTTGGCGGAGTTCGGTTGATCTCGTCGGCAAGAACGATGTTGGCGAAAATCGGTCCGGGAACGAATCGGAAAACTCGCTCTCCGGAGGCGCTATCTTCCTGAATCACTTCAGTACCGGTGATGTCACTCGGCATCAAATCTGGTGTGAATTGGATGCGGTTAAACTCCAAGTTCAGAGCTCTGGCGAGAGTGCTGATCAACAATGTCTTTGCGAGCCCCGGAACTCCGACCAACAGGCAGTGCCCCGAAGAAAGCAGAGAAAGAAGGAGTTGGTCGATCACTTCTTCCTGACCGACGATCACTTGTGCCAACTGCTGTCGCAGGGACTCCACTGCGCCCTGGATTTCATCGAGTCGATCTCCCACACCTGATCCAGCTGCGGAGGAAGAATCATTGACGGGCTCATCTGGCAACGCTGCATCCTCATGGTCTGAATTCATGTCTTCTTCGTTCATTCAGTGTTCCTCGTTCCTCGATCCCTGACCGGAAAATGCCGGTGGGTCACTGCTCCGGATCCGTCTGGGGGCGAATCCCTGAATTAGATGGCTAAGAGGGCTGCTGATCCGCCAATCGCGACTTCACTCCGGTTCAGCTTTGGTTCAAACCTTTGTAAATCCCCGTCAAATAGGGTGATGCCGCTTGGCTAACTGCAAAAAAACAACCTCTTTGGTCTCGGAAAGGATAATCCACGGCGGTTTGCTCCGAAAGCTGGGAGACGTGTGAAAACCGTCGAAGAAGCTCGAAATTGAGCCTTTCCCTGCCGTTCAACCCACCTAAACCAGGCACTGGAAAGTGGTCTCTCTGGGCCGGTCTCGTTGACTTCGACCATGCCTCCCCTAAACTTTGCCAACTGCCCCTTCATACGATGTGTCGCCTTGGGGTGGTTCCACCGGATTCGCGGTTCGAGGCTTCACCTTACGGTCCAGGCCGTAATTGACCTCTCCAATTGGCAAAATCCGGGTTGGCGATTCAAAGTTCGTGAAGACGCAATTGCAAAATTGCATGGAAGTCATCGCCGGATGACTAGTTGAGGGGGCCTCGTGGCCGATGGAATGACTGCCAGTGAAGTCTTTCATTCACATAGCAGCCTGACCTACGACGATTTGATCATCATGCCCGGATTCATCGATTTCGGTGTTCAAGATGTCAAGCTGCAGACACAACTGACTCGGGAAATCGTAATCCAGGCTCCCCTCTGTTCCTCGCCGATGGATACCGTGACCGAAACCGAGATGGCAGTCAATCTGGCCCTTCTCGGTGGAATCGGATTTATTCACTACAACAACACTATCGAAGAACAAGCGCGAATGGTGCGCCGGGTCAAACGTTATGAGAACGGTTTCATTACAGAACCGATCGTGTTGAGTCCCAAAGATCAAATCTCAGATGTCGATTCGATCCGCGAGCGCCACGGATTCTCAGGGGTTCCCATCACTGAAGACGGCACCCTGCAATCACGGTTGGTCGGAATCGTCACGAATAGGGATGTAGATTTCGAAGCCGATCGCTCAATCATTCTTGAGCAGGTGCTGACAAAAGATCCTATCACAGCACCCAAGGGCATCACACTTCAGGAAGCAAATCGAATTTTGCGAGAATCGAAGAAGGGAAAACTTCCCATCGTCGATGAAAACGGCTTCCTCTGCGCATTGGTTTCGCGCAATGACATCAAAAAGAATCGCGACTTCCCTGAAGCCTCCAAAAGTGCTGACAAACAACTGATGGTTGGGGCCGCGATTTCCACTCGTCCCGATGACCGCGAGCGACTTGCTGCCCTCGTTGAGGCAGGAGTCGATGTGATCGTCGTCGACAGTGCCCAGGGACACTCGGTCTTTCAGGTAGACCTACTAAGAGAAACCAAAGCTAAATACCCTGACCTACAAGTGATCGCAGGAAATGTGGTCACCCGAGATCAATGCGAAACCCTGATCGATAGTGGAGCCGATGGTATTCGTGTCGGAATGGGCCCTGGATCCATTTGCACCACACAAGAGACGATGGCGGTCGGTCGTGGACAGGCCGCAGCAGTTTACCACTGCGCAAGCTACTGTCGTACACGCGGTGTCCCCGTCATCGCAGATGGCGGAATCAGAGATATCGGACACATCGTCAAAGCTCTCTCACTAGGATCATCTGCTGTCATGATGGGTCTAATGTTCTCAGGAACGTCAGAAACCCCTGGCGAATACTTTTATCAAAATGGTGTTCGCCTCAAGCGCTACCGTGGCATGGCCTCCATCGAGGCGATGGATTCCGGTGGCGGCAAACGCTACTTCGCAGAAGACGAACAGGTTCGTGTTGCACAGGGCGTTTCCGGAATGGTGATGGACAAAGGTTCTGTTAGAAACTTGGCGCCTTACCTATGTCAGGGCCTAAAGCACGCCTTCCAAGATATCGGAGTGAAATCGTTGCCCGCACTTCACGCCGCTTTGGAAGCAGGCAAAGTCAGTTTTGAAACACGGACGATGTCAGCCCAGCGTGAGGGTGGTGTTCACGATATGTACTCCTACGAGAAACCTGCCATGGGCACTCGAGAGCGCGTCGAATAGTTGAGATTGTAAGAGAGAGGATGCCAAGTTGGCCTCAAGCAATAAGAATGAATTCTGTGCGATCCTCGACTTTGGATCCCAGTACAGCCAACTGATCGCCCGCCGGGTCAGGGAGAATCGCGTTTACTGTGAGATCCTCCCGTGCACGACCACCGCTGAAGAGCTTCAAAGCCGCGGTGTTCACGGAGTCATCCTCAGTGGCGGCCCCTGCGGAGTTTACGATGAAGGTGCTCCCCAGCTGGATCCAGCCATCCTCAACTTACCTGTACCCGTCTTGGGAATCTGCTACGGCATGCAGGTCGCTTGCCAAACTGCCGGAGGTGAGGTGATCCCCTCCAATGAGCGTGAGTACGGCGACACGACCCTGAATATCGATGCCACCGACAATCCCATCTTCCAGGATTGCCCCGCACAACTTCAAGTGTGGATGAGCCATGGCGATAGAATCTCGAAGAGCGGTGACGGTTTTCAAGCCATCGCCCACACTGAAAATACCCCCCTCGCCGCGGTCCATGATCCAAACCTGAACTTCTGGGGACTTCAGTTTCACCCGGAAGTCACTCACACCCTCGACGAAGGCAAGATTCTTCACAACTTCCTGTATCGAATCTGCGGATTCAGCGGCGATTGGGAGATCAAAGATTACGTCGAATGGGCGGTGGAGGAAATCCGAAACCAAGTTGGAGATGGAAGGGTCGTCTGTGGCCTTTCGGGCGGCGTCGATTCTTCCGTTGTCGCCTTGCTAATCCATAAGGCCATCGGAGATCGACTCACCTGCTTCTTCGTCGATAATGGTCTGTTACGAAAAGGCGAAGCAGAACAGGTTTGTGATGTTTTCCAAGGACAGTTCAATCTAGACTTCCGCTTCATCGATGCGACCGACCGCTTCCTCGAGCGGCTTGTGGATGTGACCGACCCTGAAACGAAGAGAAAACAAATCGGTTACCAATTCATCGATGAATTCCGTGAAGCAGCCAAAGAGTTCAAAGATGCCAAATTTCTCGCCCAAGGAACTCTTTATCCTGATGTGATCGAAAGTGTCAGCCCCTTTGAAGGCCCTTCGGCAACCATCAAAAGTCACCACAACGTCGGCGGACTTCCTGACGATCTCGACTTTGAACTTGTGGAGCCACTGCGATTCCTCTTCAAAGACGAAGCGCGCCTGATCGGCAAGGAGCTCGGACTCCCCGACGAAATCGTCCATCGTCAACCATTCCCTGGTCCTGGCTTGGGAATCAGAATCATCGGTGATATCACTCGAGAACGCCTCGACACTCTTCGCGATGCGGACGCCATCGTCCGTGAAGAACTCCAGCAGTGGGAACGCCACTCGGACGTTTGGCAAGGCTTCGCGGTGCTACTTCCGGTGAGATCAGTCGGAGTACAGGGAGACCAAAGAACCTACGAAGCGACCGCGGCTCTAAGAATCGTCGAATCCATCGATGGAATGACTGCGAATTGGATGCTGCCTCCCCAAGAGATTCTTGCCAGAATCAGCAATCGAATCTGCAATGAGGTCAAAGGCATCAATCGAGTCGTGCTGGACATCTCTAGCAAGCCTCCATCCACCATAGAATGGGAGTGACATGGGCGGATTAAGCATATTACTGTTCGCGGGCCTCATCTTCGGTCTATTGCTCATCGCTTGGTTAGTTTTCAATCGCTCGTCAAAGGATGAGGATTGATCAAATCTCAATAGTTCGTAACGATCCCCATTTCTCGGCCATCATTCAATCCGAAGGCAAGCCGAGCCGTGATCCGCTGCGAGTACTGAGTTTGAAAGAGAGTCACATGGAAGGCATTTTACCCGCTTTTCTGAAGTTTAATTCTGCGGATGATCTCATCAGGGTCGGCCGGGACTACGACGGTGGCTACTTGGTATCGAAGGCTGACGTTCTCGAATCAGATTTCCTGATCGGTTTGGGAATCAATGATGACTGGAGCTTCGAAAGCGATTTCTTGAATCATCGTAAAGTTCCGGTGATTGCTTATGACGCCTCCGTAAGCAAAGCTTTTTTTGCCAAGAAAGCACTCAAAGCGCTGCTCAAACCCACGAGACCCAAAAAACTATGGCGCGCGATGAATACCTACTTTTCTTACAAAAACTTTTTTCGAAACGACGTCCAACACAGAGAACAGTTTGTCGGCCTTGAGTCAGCGGGGCCTCACTGCACGATGAATCAGGTCCTTGGCGAAGTATCCTCAGACAATGTGTTTTTGAAAATTGACGTTGAGGGCTCTGAATATCGTTTCCTGGATACCTTGATCGAAAATAAAAACAGGATCAGTGGCATGGTGATCGAGTTTCACGATTGTGATATTCATCTCCAAACCATCAAGAATTTCGTAGAAAAATTTGGTTTGAAACTTGTTCACGTTCATCCCAACAATTGCGGCCTCATCAGAAAATCTGATCAACTGCCTTTGACTATGGAGCTCACATTCAGCAAATATGCGAAGGCCGCCTCTGAAAATCTTTTGCCTCATCCACTTGATATGCCCAATGATCGAAAGCGCGCTGATATTCAGTTGAGTTTTTCAAACACGAGTATCACTTCCTGATTCACTGGACTGGCTATCATTTGCTCAAGCTCCGAACCTCTTCAAGACCGTTCCAAGTTGCAAAATCCCTCCCCTAATGGGAAATTCCTGCCCTGCTGCTGGATTTCCTTCTCAGTTCCACTTTGATTTCTTGCTGAGATACAGAAAAATGTGTCATCACCGTGAATACAGATTTGAAGATCAGTAACTGAAGTGAGATGAAATGGTCACCGAATTCCGTGGTTCGATCACTGGCAAAGGCCTGAAGATCGGGATTGTTACTTCCCGATTCAGCGGGGAACCTTGCGACCGTCTTCTCGCATCAGCTCTAAGCAGACTTGAGGGACTTGAAGTAGCCAGTGACGACATCACCACCACATCAGTACCCGGAGCCTACGAAATTCCGCGAGTTGTCCGCGAGATGGTGGACGGAAGGCCCTCGACCTTCGATGCCATCATCACTCTAGGTTGTGTTATTCGTGGCGAAACTCCCCACTTCGATTTCGTCGCTGGCCCATGTGCGGATGCCCTGATGAAGATTCAATGCGAGTACAACTCCTCGAACATGCTCTGCCCGCCGATCATCTTTGGTGTCCTCACTACAGACAACCGTGAACAAGCGATGGCCCGGAGCGGCGGAGATCACAGTGATAAAGGTCGAGACTGTGCTGAAGCGGCGGTTGAGATGGCTAACCTGATTCGATCGATGGGGAGGGTTTCCCAATGAGTCACAGTACCGGCCCTCGCCGGAGAGCCCGCGAACTCGCTCTCCAATGCCTCTATCAATGGGATCAACAAGGACATGAATCTAGTCGTCAATTAGCGGAGGAAACACTCGATGACCTGGGTGCTATGCCCGATTCACGAGAATTTGCCCTAACTCTGGTAGAAACCTATTGGCAACATTCTCCGGAGATCGATGAGTGGATTGATGCCGCCAGCGAGCGCTGGAAACTATCCCGAATGGCCGTCATCGATCGAAACACTTTAAGAATCGCTGCCACCGAGTTGAAACATCTCGACGACATCCCTCCAAAGGTCGCCATCGACGAAGCTCTGGAGATCGTCAAAAGATTCTCCACTGAGAAGTCAGCTTCCTTTGTTAATGGCATCCTCGATCGCCTGCTGAGAGAAACCCAAAATGATCATGGAGAGCCCACATGATTTTTGATCGACTCTTCGGTAAATCTTCGCCAGACAAAAAAGAGGGCGAAGAGGAAAATGTTGGGGCATTCGAGCGCCTTCGAAGAGGTCTCGGTAAAACCAGAGATGCCCTGACTTCCCTCTTTGGGGTTGGTCGTAAACTGGATGACGATCTCCTTGAGGAGGTCGAAACACTCCTCATCGAATCCGACTTCGGTCCCGGCTTGGCGATGGATCTCTGCGACCAACTTCGCGATGCCTATAAAGATCGAGATTTCGACGCCGAAGAGATTGTTCCTTTCCTGAAATCAAAATTGCGTGAAAAACTCAGTGACGGATCTTCGATTGGCTGGGCGGAAAATAAAACCACAGTCATCGTCGTCGCCGGAGTAAACGGTGTCGGTAAAACCACATCAATCGCCAAACTTGCGCACCAATGGCGCTCTGAAGGTCGCAGCATCGTCCTCGCCGCAGGGGACACTTTTCGTGCGGCCGCAGCAGACCAGCTCGGGATTTGGAGTGATCGTCTCGGAGTTGACATGGTTCGTGGAGCAGAGGGTGCAGACCCCGCCTCAGTTGTCTTCGACGCCGTGAAGACCGCTGAAGAAAAGGGTGCCGATATCCTCATGATCGACACTGCTGGTCGCTTGCATACGGAGAAACCGTTGATGGATCAGTTGGGAAAGATCGGCAGAGTCATCAGTCGAAACATGCCTGACGCTCCCCATGAAGTCTTGCAGGTTCTCGATGCCACCACCGGCCAAAATGCGATCCAACAAACCCGAGCGTTCAATGAAGTGATGCCAGTGACCGGTTTGGTTCTGACGAAGCTCGATGGAACTGCCCGTGGAGGAGTCATCTTCCCGATTCTTGAAGAGTTGAGTCTTCCGGTGAAGTACATCGGAGTCGGTGAAGGGGTCGAAGATCTACAGACCTTTGACCCTGACCAGTTTATCGACGCTCTCTTCGATTAGATCAGTTCGCTTCAAGTAAAAGGGTTTCCTCGTATCCATCGCCATCCAGATCACAAGCCCCCATTGGTGAGATCCCAACGATGGGGGAATCTAGAATCCCATCTCCATCTCGATCTCCACCTCCACCACTCATCGACTCCCAAGGAGTACCTTGTATACATGGTTTGACCGGTAAACGCCCAGCATAAAATATCAGTCCATAGTAGCGACCGTCTTTAGTCGGATGAGCAATGATCCCATCGCCCGAAGTGGTTCGGCCGAAACAAATTGGTGAAGACCCGTCAATTGCTGCAGGCAATGGTCCATAAGTCCGCTTCAGCAAAGATCGCTCATCGAAAGACAACAACAACAAACCGGTGCCAGGTTTCCAGGATTGAGATGATTGAAGTAACAAGATCTCATCTTTCTCATCCCCGTCGAGATCGACAACGAAAGCTCTGACCCGATCGGCGGGAGCGATCTCCCTGAGAATTGGAGCGGCTAAATAATCTTCTCCTTCAGGATTCTTGCAGACGATTTGAATGTCACCTTTGCCAGAAGGCTCATCACTTCCGTATAGGCTGCGAACTCCCGCCAAATCACCGGAGGACGGTTTGTTCACCGTGTGTCCCTGCAGGGGCTGCATTACCGAATCTATCAATTCGACATGCCCTAATCCAAGAACATGACCGCCCTCATGCATCACGACTGAATATAAGTGAGGCTCAGGAAGATCCGGAAATCTGGGAGGTACACCCCTCACTTCCGCAGGTTGCTCCAGGTGATCAGTTTTCCTCGGCCCCATATGCCACTTCAGCGAACTGTTTAAAACAATCTCCATGACACCCGAATCGGCTGATTTCACCACCTGTGCCAAAACAGATTCCGTATTGCCAAATCTAGCTCTGCCACGTACCTCCCGCGATTGCCAACGGATTATGACAGCGGCATCGTCGAGGCTTTCCGCTTCTTCAAACGCGACGCTTCCAGTGAGATTCCATTGGGCCAATGCTTTGCCCATCACCTCAGTTGCAGAGTCCACATCGATGGGACAACCGGTGGCATCGTGGAACCAACCAATTCGCGCAACCCCCTTCAACCGATGCAGAATCTGATATGGGTAGGCATATCCTTCCGCCAAAAGGGGAACCCGTTCAATCGTTGGATTCTCCGTGGCGCAGCATGCACTCAACAGAACGAGAAATGGCAAGAGAAGGGTCGAAGGCAATCGTTTCAAATCAGCGACTCCGGTCAAGACAACATCAGTTTCGTGTCGCTTAGATGAAATACCGCCCGTGATCCAAACGCAAGGTGTGAATCACGGGCGGTCCTAATATCAGGGATCGAGTAGCGATTTAGAGATCCTGAAGGAAGAGCAACAATTGCTCTCTCTCGGAGTCCGTCAATGCTTCGTAGTTGAGTCGGGCATTTTCCGCTTCATCGAAATGCTGCTCGATGGCGTCCTCGATGGTCGTTGCCCTGCCATCGTGCAAGTAGGGCGCAGATTTCCTTAATCCCCAGAGCGGTGGCGTGCGGTACAAACCCACACCAGCATCCGGTTCTGCAGTTCCACGGAAGTCTGAGTCGTGAATGTCGTGAAGCAGCAGATTCGAATAAAGTGGAACAGGGCCATTAGTCCCGGGGAGCTCCGGAATATGGCAAGTGGCACAGCCCACCGATGCAAACAGTGCTTCACCGGCAGCAACCTCGCCACCCGCTCTTGGTGGTGCCGCAAGATGCTGATTGTAGAAGATCAGATCATCGTAGTCCTGGAGCGAAACTTCTGGATCAGGAACATTGTCACTGTCGGTCAAAATTCCAAAACCTCGACCATCGTCAAAGACGGTCAAGCCAATCTCGCCACCCAAGGCATCGCGAACGAAATCTGAAACGGTGGGAATCTGAGATTTCCAACCGAACTTGCCGACCTCTAACGCGCTTCCAGTATCGATGAATCGGGCAACACCACGGACTCCGTCTCCGTCATTATCGAGAGGATCTTCATTCGCCAGAATCACACTGTCTGCAATTCCGTCGATGAGTCCTGCCCCAAGGAGGGAGGGAGTCTGTCTTTGCTCAAACAGATCCGCACTGGGATCTGCATCTTCCCTACCGGGAGTATCAGGTCGGCGCAACTTACTGGCAACGAGCCCACCGGGCAGGAGCACAAAGGGCCCTGCGCCGCCATTGTCGCTTCCAAACTGGGTGACGTTGGTGTCGAGTGCCCCCCCCGCACCGATGACCGGATCTTGGTGACAAGCACGGCAAGAATCCGCATTCATGTCAGGGGTGCCGAGGCCATCGGACTGACGCCAATCCTTGTCGAAGACTTTGCGTCCGCGAATCCACTGTTCCAATTCAACGGCGGTCAGAACACGATCCGGGCCTCCCCAATCGCCGACAGGGGGAACAGGTGTGGAATCGTCAATGATCTCGCCTACGGCAGTGCTCATATTTGAGAAGAGCAGCGCGGTGCAGAAGAGAAATGCCACGAAGAGAACCTCGCGATATTTGTTTTTCATTACAGCGCCTCCAAGAATCGAATCACCGCTTCTTGATCTGCGGCAGGCAATGCCTCGTAGGCTTGCCTGATACTTTCGGCTTCTCCACCATGAAGAATGATCGCCTCATGAAGGGTATCTGCCCGACCATCATGGAGCCAAGGTCCGTGCAAACGAACTCCCCACAATGGCTGGGTACGCCATTCACTTCCGGTGGTATTCGGAGAAATCGGGCTGAACTGCGGCATCCCCATCGAAATCCCATCAGCCAACTCAGGCCCCATATCGTGGAGGAGTAAGTCGGTGTAGGCGGCGAGGGGGCCGTAAGCGGATTCGATCTCGGGTACGTGACACTTCACACAGCCCAAATCAGCGAAAATTTCTTCCCCGAGCTGTTCTTCAGGTCCCATCTCTCCTGTAGGCGAAGGTGCGACAAACTGCGAAAAGATGACGATGTCACCGAAGTCTACGACTGAAATCTCTGGATCGGCGACACTGTCTCCATCGATGGTTGATTCGTCATAGGACGCTCCCACCTGCATCATTGAAGAACTTACGATTCCAGAAGAACCAAAGAAGGGATCGGTGGTGATCCCCATTTGGTTGTTGATCGCCCCCCTCAAGAAGGCCTCGAGGAAGTTGGCCTGCAGCTTGTATCCGAATCGGCCCATATTGCCAAAACCGTCGGTGTTAAAGCGGCCACTGATGCCGTCGCCGTCACTGTCAGCGGGGTCTGCGCGAGAAGCGATCTCTTGATTAGAAACCTGCTCGAAGAGACCCACTCCCAACCCAGGAGGTGCATTTCTCTGGGCGACCGTCACTGGTTGATTTCCAACCTGTGATGGATCAGGGAACGCAGGTCGTGGACCGAAGGGATAGGTGTAGCTGGGCATGACAATACTAGGAACCCCAGGAGGATCCCAAATCGGTGATTGGCTTCCCAACTGCCCCACTGCAGCAAAGAAGAAGTTGCGGTAAAGGGGCGCTGATCCGCCGACAACAGGAGTACTGTGACAAGATGCGCAGCTGACCGCATTGTAGAAAGGACCGAGCCCCTCTTCCGGAGAAAACTGCTTCGCTGTCAATTCACGCCCGCGAACAAAGGATTCAAAGGTATCCTGATCAAGTCCCGGAATCGCATCGCCCATCGTGCACGTGGCGTAGCTTTCACAACCCAGGGAATCGGGGGTGGGATCAGGTCCGCACACCGTAAAGGGTGCTGCCGGAGGACTTGCTCCAGAAAAGAGGTAACCAAACAAATTGACGGCATCGGTGACGTTCACATCGCCGTCGTCGTCGATGTCATTGGCATCGACGCAATAGGTAAAACCACTCACAAACATGTAATCGAGCATGTTCACACCGTCAGCGATATTGACGGATCCATCCTCGTTGATATCGCCGCGCATGAAATCCCTAGCGTCGAGAGAACTCGGCGCCATCAGAGCGATCAGGAGCATCCATACCGACGCAAAAACCGAGAGGCGGTGAAGGTGAAATTTCATCCAAAAACCTCGTATCCAATACCTCTGTAGCCAAAGCAACCTGTGGTCAAAAACCCAACATTTGGAATCTCAGCGGGGCGCGCTCTGAAGGGCGAATCAAAATGCACTTCCTGCAGCACAAGCTGCCGGCGCCCCACATTGCGGGATAGTGGGGCCAGCAACGACCCAAGACTGAAATATAGTCGAATCAGGATCGAATTCCCTTGAAGGAAAGTTCCCCTGAGTCTATTCATCCATATTACTCCTGATAGACGAGTCTACATAGCACCAATCCGGCTATATATGAGCCCTGAAGGCGATTCAGCTTTAACGAAGCGAATCCCCAAAGAGCATCATCAAGGCCAATGAAGCGCTGATCACGCCAACTAAGGGTCTCAACCACTTTTTGCCTCCATGAACGATCAAGCGCGCCCCGAGAAATCCACCGATGGAATAGGCGATGAGCAATGGAATCGCCACCGACAGGGAGAAATTCCCGACCCAGAGGTAGTAGATTCCCGAAACAGTGGAGAGCAACCAGACAAGGAACACCTTCCAACGGACGGCACGTTCAATATCGATCCCTGAAGTCGAAAACATCAAAATGATAAACGCCCCGATCCCTGCACCGATAAACCCTCCATACAATCCACAACAGACGGAAGCGATCAAAAGTCCTAAGCCAGCAACTCCTGTAGGATTGGCCGCTTGAAAGCCTGGGGGATGATCTTGCGAATTTTGCTTCTGATTTTTTGAACCTGAAAACATAAATACGCTGACAGCGACAAGGACGAGTAGACCAAGAGTCTTACGCAGAGCTTCCGGGTTGAGCACGCTGGCTAACCATGCGCCTGGTAGAGCAGAAAAACCGATGACGATCGCCACTTTCCAGGGCATCCCCTGCAAAACCGGTTTGGGAACTTCATCCCCTGATCTCTTCGACCTTCTGGTCAGTGCCCATAATGCAACTGCAGCCTGCACCGCCACACATAGTCGATTGGTGCCATTTGCCAGGTGCGGAGGAATACTCACCACCTCGATCAGAAGTGGCAATATCAGCAAAGTGCCACCACCCACCAAGGTATTGATGACTCCTGCGATGATGCCCACCACAAGAATCATCGCCCAAAGAGCCGGCTCCAGGGTCAATGGATCAAAATCCAAGATTCCTCCCGATCCTCTAACAAGTCAGGATTCTCCGCGCTGCCGAAGCTCCCGGAGAGACTTCTAGGCCAGCAAAGTCTCACAGACCAGCTCGCTCAGCCAGTAGTGTACCGCATCGAAATGGGAACACTTGATTCTGAGCTCAAGGGGGCGGATCCTCTTGGGACTCGACGGAGCTTCATTCCGGAACTCCAAAGGTGTTGGGAGTATCTCATGAGCATGGTGGTGAACGACTTTTCGATTCGCATCGCGACTCCAAATGGTACCGGTAGCCAAACCTCGAATATTGTGATCCATCGAGCCCTTCTAAGGATGGGACTCGCGGCCAATGCGAAAAATTTGTTCCCGTCCAACATCGCAGGATTGCCCACTTGGTACCAAATTCGTGTCAGTCCAGGAGGCTGGCAAACGATGGCTGAGTCATGGCAGGTTTTATTACCGCTCAATCAGGCGACGATTGGTAAAGACCTGAAAGAGAGCGCCAAGGGAACTGTTGTCATCGACAATAGCGATTGGAAAACAGCGGAGAGCGCTTTTGAAGGTTTCGTCCGATACCCTGTCCCATTCGACAAGTTGGCGCGCAACATCGACAACGCAAAACTACGTCCTCGACTAAAGAACCTGATTTATGTGGGTGTGGTTGCATGGCTTCTCGACATTCCCCTCACTGCAGTTCGTGAGGCGATCGAATCTGTCTTCCCCGGCAAGGAAGAAGTGATACAGCTCAACGTGGATGCCGCGAACATAGGTCTTCAATACGCCGAAGAGAACTTCAAAAAAGAAGACCCCTATAAAGTCGAGCCTGCCGATCAAGTAGGGAATCGAATCCTAGTCGATGGCAACGAAGCCGCTGCACTAGGAGCGATTTGGGGGGGCGTTTCTGTCGTTGCATGGTACCCGATCACTCCGGCCTCCTCTCTAGCAGAGTCTCTGGAGAAGCACATCGGCAAAGTTCGGGAAAAAGATCCGAATGGCGATAACAGATTTGTCATCATTCAGGCAGAGGATGAGCTCGCCGCTGTGGGCATGGCACTAGGTGCCGGTTGGGCTGGTACTCGATCGATGACCTCTACGAGTGGGCCCGGAATCTCGCTGATGGCAGAGAATCTTGGCCTCGCATATTTCACAGAGATTCCAACCGTCATCTATGACGTTCAACGAGTGGGACCTTCAACCGGACTTCCCACCAGAACTCAACAGAGCGACCTTCTCCAAGTAGCGTTTCATTCCCATGGAGATACTCGCTTTCCCATGCTGATCCCTGCGAATCCCGGTGAGGCCTTCGATATGTCATGCCAAGCATACGACCTCGCAGAAAAGTACCAAACTCCGGTGATCTTCATGTCTGATTTGGATCTCGGTATGAACAACTGGATCTGTGATCCCCTTGAAGAGCCCAGCAAAGATTTCGACCGCGGCAAAATCGCCACCGATGAGGTCATCGCCAGGTTGGACAACTGGGGCCGCTACCGCGATGTGGATGGTGATGGAATTCCATATCGCACCATTCCCGGTGTCACTTTACATCCGGATGCTGCCCATCTCACGCGTGGCTCTGGGCATGACGAAGATGCCAACTACAGTGAAGATCCCCAGGTCTACTCCAGAAATCTCGACCGGATTGCGCGCAAGATTTCCGGCATGGTGGTCGACTTGCCCAAGCCTGTTCTTCGAAACGGTACCGGATCGATGGGATTGATCGCTTGCGGAACCACGGAATGGGCGATCGATGAAGTCCTCTCCGAAATGGAAGCTCCACCTCCTTACCTACGGGTTCGAAGCTTCCCATTCCACGAAGAGGTCAAAGCTTTCATCGAAGATCATGAATCGGTGTTAGTGATCGAACAAAATCAGCAGGGTCAGCTCGCTCGATTACTGGCGATGGAATATCCGGATATCGCCGGTCGAATCGTTTCTAAAAACTACTATGGCGGTTTACCCCTTTCAGCAAACTTTGTTCGCAACGCCCTCAATAGTGCTTCTGAAGTGGAGGCCCGATGAGTGAAGAAAAAGCACCCGCGGTCAATCAGCTGGGACTTTCAAAAGGTGACTACAAAGCAGGCGCATCGACGATGTGTAAGGGCTGTGGTCACGACCGTATCTCAGAAGCCATCATTCAAGCTTGTTACGATCTCGGTGTAGATGGTCGTAATGTGATCAAGATGAGCGGCATCGGCTGTAGTTCAAAGACCCCGGCGTATTTCCTCGGCCAATCGATGGGATTGAACTCAACCCATGGAAGAATGCCCAGCTTTGCCACCGGTGCCCACATCGCCAATGCGGATATGAGTCCGATAGGTGTCAGTGGAGACGGCGATTCAGCCAGTATTGGCATGGGGCAATTCGTTCACATGATTCGCCGCAATCCCAAGCTGATCTACATCGTCGAAAACAACGGCGTCTACGGTCTGACAAAAGGTCAATTCTCTGCCACTGCCGATCGTTTGAGCCCCTCAAAAAGAGGTAAATTTCCGCGCGAAGATTCCATCGATCTCTGTGGACTCGCTCTGGAACTTGGAGCTTCTTTCATCGCTCGTTCATTCAGTGGAGACAAAAAGCAACTGGTTCCCATTTTAAAAGCGGCCTTTTCATTCGATGGGCTCGCCTTTATTGACGTGATCTCACCGTGCGTGACTTTTAATAACCACGAAGGATCGACAAAATCCTACACGCACCAAAAAGAGCACGGGGTGACATATCACGACCCCTACTTTATTGCGCCAAAGGAACAAATCGATATCGAGTACGATGAGGGCGAACTCCAAGAAGTCACGCTTCATGATGGCTCGCGCCTGGTACTTAGAAAAGTTGATTCAAACCATGATCCTGCAAACATCAATTCAGCGCGAAGTGTCTTACAGGAGACACGGGATCGAGGAGAAATCCTTACGGGATTGATCCATGTCGATACGGAGCAACCCTCTCTGACCGCAGCAACAAACCTGACGAAGGAAACACTCGTTCAACAGGAACAAGGAGACCTTCGCCCGGCAGCAGGTGTTCTCGATCGGATCAACGACTCTTTCAGAATCTGATCTCAGGCGACAACCCGAAGACCATCGACGAGGATGCCCGGCAGCACTGCTCCACGGGGATGCCTTCTGCCATATGTGTGATTATCCGGGATGACTTCAACTTGATTCCCAATTTCGAGAAGGCCTTCTCCGAGCAATCGAATCACTGAATCGTCGATGCGCACAGTTCCCACCGGAGCGACCGGCTTGCCATCTCTGACTCTGAGAGCGATCCAACGAGTGACCCCTGTCACTCTTGCACCCTCACGTGCCGCCATATTGCAATAGTGAACATGGGAGAGCCAAAGCCCATCACCGACAGCCTCAAATGAATTTTGGGAATCCAGCGCCCCCGGTTGCATCTCCAGTGCAGAAGGAGTTTCGGGACCGTTGACCCCATTCGTCTCCAAATCAAACTCACTGGCGGTTCTTGGGCTGACGAGCCGATCGACTCCAGCTCCACCATCGATCAACGGAATTCGGTCCGGCAATGCAAATCCTAGATTCCCAAAAGCAGGTGCACCGACTGCCGCCGGTCTCTCCGAAAAGTTGACGCGTGGATCGAGGGTTTCTCCTGAATACAAGGGAGCAAATGGACTCGAACCTTTCTCGATGGCTCGTGCTGAGAAAGCACCATTCCACAACAGTGGTCCGAAGAGATCGCGGATGGCTGCAGGTTCCAACCAGGCGCGATACTCACCCGCTGGAGGTGTGTCTACCGGCTTTGAAAGAAGCTCGAGAGATCGTTGAGCTCGCTCGCGTCGGGCTGAAACTTCACCCCCTTGCCAATCTCGACCTGCCCAACTCCATTTGGCCGCACCCGGAGCTTCGGTCAGATGCATCGAACCATCGATGACGGTCATCGGTGATTCATACCAACGTCTCACCGCATTAGATGTGGCAACTCCACGGTACATCATCCCCGTGAGCGCAATTCCACAGGACTCTGCTCCCGGGATTTCCCCCGCAAGGGATTGGATCAACTCCGACTTGTGGGGCAAGCGGCCTTCAGTTCGACTCTCCCCACTCGCCGAATTGGGAAGGGGAGGAAGGTTGGGATCTTCAGGAATTGTCTTCAAGATTTTTGAAAGTCGATCGATCGCATTCCTGACAGGGGATCGATCATTCTCCATCATCCCAGAAAGCATCAGGTTCATACGAGCTTCACGCCCGGCAGACCTCAGACCGAGAACGACTTCACGTTGCTCTATCGAACCCGCTTGCCTTACCTTGCCTGCAGATATGCGAGTAAAGCCCGTCTTCTCTCCAGCAAAGCCAAGGGTGATCTCTTCACCAGCGGTGAGTAAAGTTTCCGAGTAATCTGCCAAATCAAAAAACCAGGACTGCATTACCCCTCCCTTCCGAAGACTTCAAGCCCCCTGAATCGACAAGCGGGCATCGCATGACCAACAAAGACCATTTGATTAGGTTCACCCTTTCCACAGTTCGGCGTTCCCCGAACCTGCCAGGTGTCCCGATCCCCCACGGCATCGAGAGAGTTCCAAAATGGAATCGTCGTACTGCGGTACCCAGCGTCTTTGACCCTCGTAGTCAGTTGCCCATCTTCAATCAATCGGGCGTCTTCGACTCCAAACTGAAATTTCCAACGCCGGTCATCGATGGACCATGAGGAATTGACATCGAGCCAGATCCCCTTTTCGATTCCACCGATCAAGTCGCCCATCGTGGTATCACCAGGTTCAACATTAAGATTCGCCATGCGATCGATGGGAGGGCGGTTCCATGAGCACGCTCGGGTCACCGCCATCGCAGCCTCTGGCGTCTGCAACCTTTGAGCACTCAATGAACCACCGATCCCCCTGACGAGAAGACCTTTTTCAATCAAGCTGACCTTTTCAGCCTCGAGCCCCTCATCGTCAAATCCAGTACTACAAACTTCCCCAGCAACACCCGGATCGATGACCACGTCGAGAATCTCTGGTCCCCAACGAAGCGATCCAAGGTCTGAGCTTTGAACAAAACTGGTACCAGCATAGTTGCGCTCATCCCCCAAAATTCGGTCGAGCTCAAGGGCATGGCCAATCGACTCATGGACTTGTAATACCATTTGTGCGGGGCCAATCACCGCGTCCATCACTCCACTGGGACAGACTGGAGAGAGCAGAGTTTCTATCGCCTCATCCCGAATAGAACTTCCAAGTTCGTCAAACCCATTACGGTCGAGAATTTCAAGCCCCCCCAGTTGGGCATCACTGCGTCCACCATTGCTCTTTGATTGGACGTCAGAACCGTCGGAAGCCAGAGCCTGTAACCATGGGATTAATCGATCATGGGATTGCTGAATCGTAACCCCGTCGGTAGTGACGAGAGTCGTATCGGTTCTAGACCTTGAAAGGCTAACGACACGTTGCACGATTCGATCGTCACCCGACATTTGGCGGCATGCCGATTTCAATCTATCGATCAAATCGTTGTGCGAGACATCTTCCCAAGGCTTCTCGATAGGATGGCTCCAGGTGCCCGATTGCATCGGCCGTGGGGCTTTTGAAAAATCAACGACCCCGCGATCATTCATCGATTGGGCCCAGTCCAATGCGACTCTAGCAGCTTGGTATAGCCCGCCTACTGATAAGTCACTGGTCGCAGCAACGCCCTGCCCATTGCCAGAAACGACGGTGATCATCGCTCCTCGATCTTCCGTGGCAGAAGGTGGTAACAGAGCATCGTCACGAACCGTGAAATTCTCACTGTGATTTTCCACCCAGCGCAGGGAACACCATGTTCCCCTTGGGGCGATCCGACCCAACAGATCTTGGATCTCATGGGGAGTCATCAGTCCACCTCTCTAGTCTTAGAGCGCTCTTTCGAAACTCGCCGGTAGACGAGGCCCTTCAGCATCCTCCACAGACAATCCTCCGCGCAGAACTGCGTCGATTCCGTCATCTCCGTGAATCACGAGGTCTGCTCGATGATCACTTCGCAGGCTGCCCCTACGAGGCAAACCCAAATCTTCTGCAGCATTCAGAGAAGCGAGCGCCTGCAGCGAAATCTCATCTAAATTCAATGCATTTCCAGTCCTCGATAATGCCTCCGGTAACAAGGTGACACTACCGGCCAATGTTCCATCGGAAAGGGTTGCTCGCTGACCATCGGAGCATACCTCTTGACCACAAAAGACCCCCGAAGAAACACCCATTCCGGCGAGAGGCATCGCATCACTGACAGCGATCAAGCCCGAGGGCCCCTTCATTTTCAGGGCTAACCGAACCAAATCATCCGACAGATGATGTCCGTCCAGAATGACTTCACACCTCACCCTGTGGTCGAGCAACAACACTCCCACCGGACCTGGTTCACGGTGGTGCAGCGGTGGCATTGCGTTGCAAAGGTGGGTACAGCGCCGGGCACCGGCATCGATAGCGGCTTTCGTTTGCTCAGCATCCGCACATGTGTGCCCGATCGACCCTTTAACACCAACCATCGAAAATTTCTTTTGTGCGGCGAGGGGGACTCTCTCAGGAGCAAAAGTCATCACTCTCAAACGGCCGGCGGCGGCATCGAGTAACCGATTCATCAATTCGTCGTCCCACTCGAGAACACCCGACTCCGGTAAAGCACCTCGTCTTCCGGGAGAAACAAAGGGACCTTCAAGATGAATACCGAGGATGGACGGACTCAACTCCGCAGCTCTTGCGACCGTCGCCAAAGCCTGCTTCATCTCTTCTTCAGGTCCTGGAACGATGGTCGGATACACAGTAGTGATTCCCTGTTTCGCCAATCCTTCGATACTCTCCGCCAGGGTTTCCGGGTCGGTGTGATTAAAATCCACACCACCGACACCATGGATATGGGGGTCGATCCAACCAGGAATAACCCTGCGCCCACCGAGATCCCAAATCTCGTCTCCGCTGGCACTCCCCGCAGGAGCCAAGGCTCTTATCACCGCTCCTTCGAGGATCAAATCCCCCCGCGCAATTCGGTCGGGAAGAACCAATAGCCCATCCCGAAGCACCACCTTTGTTTCCGATTCTTCAGGATTGCTCATCCTGTTCCTCCCATTTTGTTCAGGTGATGCTGTGCTCGCATCGCTGCGCCAATCCACCCTGCTCTGTTGCCTTGTTCAGCCTTGACCACCGAAAGGCTCGCCAAAGCCTTTGGTAACAAACGACTGCGCAGTGCTTCTTCGATCAATTCGAGATGTCTGGGCCTGGCATCGATGATGCCACCACCCAAAACTATCACATCCGGGTTCAAGAGATGCACTGCACTCATCATTCCTTCTCCAAGAATTCTTGCGCCTTCATCGAGAACTTTGTTGGCGAGGGGGTCTCCTGACAATCCTGCTTTGATCAGATCGGAGACTCCTAGTGCTTCAGTATTTGTGTTTTCGGTCTCTGTTTCAGTAGCGAGTTGACGAGCCCACTCCTTGGCCATTCCCCAGCCTCCCGAGTAGGCTTCTACGCAACCGATCAAACCGCAGTTGCACGGGCGCCCTCCAGGCTGGTAGGTGATATGCCCCAACTCCATCGCCCCACCAATGGAACCTTGGAGGAGTTCTCCATCGATGACTGCGCCTCCACCTATTCCAGTTCCAACTGTCGCCAAAAGTAGATTGCGAGCTCCTCTTCCAGCTCCCGTTTTGAATTCACCCCAAGCTGCGGAGTTCGCATCATTTTCAACGACCGCAGGAATACTAAATCGATCGCGGAAAAAACCGACGATGTCGGTTCCATGCCAACCGCCGAGATTGGCGACAGGAAAACGGATCTTACCGCTATCTGGATCAACGACACCTGGGGTTCCCAATCCGAGGGCCAGAACTTCGCCACCCCTATCCTCTGCGGCTGCGATGGCAACTTTAGCGGCCTCTCCGAGGGCTGCGAGGATCGCTTCTTGACCTTGAGCGGCATTGCTCGGAGATCGATCTGACCATGCCTCCGTGCCATCGGATCCGCATATCCCGATCTTGATCTCGGTACCTCCCAGATCGAGTCCTGCAAAAAATTGGCTGGCCAAAATACCTCCCTGTGAAGTGCCTCAATGGTAAGCCCAATCTTTGGGCTCCACTCATCTTCTCGCGTCCCATCGCGTTGGCGCTCAACTCAGACCTACAGCATCGTCTGCGATCGCTGCCGAGGCAAGCCTCCCTGATCCCCTGAGTATGAGATGATCTTCCAGAAAGTGAGGATGGAACCGAAGGAGAATTCGATGGACAATGGCAGCGGAGGAACCTATGCACCCAGAGGCAAATGATTCTGACTTGAGCCCGCAAAACGCTTCAGGCACCGGATCCGTTTCAAAGGCGGGGCCCGTTCAAAGCTGGATTGATCGCTACCACGCGGACCACAAGCATCCCCTTAACCATGCGACCCACGTCATCGGGATTCCTGCCATCGTCGCTTCTCTAGTGGTGGTCTTTTTTGATTGGCGTTGGGGTGTTGGCCTATTTGTTGGTGGCTGGATATTGCAATTTATCGGGCACGGAATTGAAGGTAATCGCCCCTCTTTCATGAAGGACCCTCGCTTCCTCCTCGTCGGCCCCCTCTTCATCCTGCAACAGGGCCTGCGCAAGATCACCGGCTCCAAAGGAGAGCGGGATTCCTCGGAATGACTATGAGCGCTCGAGGGCCCCTTGCTACCCCAAGCTGGGGGGTGTGTTTCACCGTCCTGTTATTGATGCTGTCCCTGCCTGAGTTCTGTATTGGACAAAACGGAGATCGACAAGGTGAAATTCAGGAAGAGAATTGGCGACAGTGGGAGGTTCCCGAGGCACCGGTTCTAACTGCGGAAGAAGCGATCAAATCTTTTCAACTCGCTCCAGGATTCACCATCGAATTGGTGGCAAGCGAACCTGAAGTCGTCGATCCAGTTGCCATGGCATGGGATGAAAAAGGCCGACTGTGGGTTGTCGAGATGCGCAGCTACATGCCCAATGTCGATGGTGATGGCGAAATGGAGGCTGTCGGCCAAATCGTAGTCTTGGAAGACCATGACAAAAATGGTCACTACGAAACAAGCCATGTCTTCCTCGATCGGCTGATCAATCCCAGGGCCATCAGTATCGTCGAAGGTGGAGTTCTCGTTGGTGAACCTCCAAATCTTTGGTATTGCCAGGATTTGGATGGGGACTTTCGTTGTGATCGACGAACCTCTTTGACCCACTATGGCACCGAAAATCCGGACCACGTGGAACACACCGACAATGGCCTGGTCCACAACCTCGACAATTGGATCTATAACTCCAAGAGCAGTCGTAAATTCCGCTTTAACCTCGTTGCTGGAAAGCCACAACTGATCGCTGCCACGACCTCATTTCGTGGGCAATGGGGTATCTGCCAAGACGATTTTGGGCGGCTCTACTACAATCACAACTCCACCTGGATACTGGCGGACCCCCTACCGACGGAGCAGCTCCTCACCAACCCTTGGTGTGGTCGCGCCATCGGCCAGCCAGCGCGTGCCGGCCAAACCGTTGTTGCAGATCAATCGACCTATCCGATTCGCATCAATCCAGGAATCAATCGTGGATATCAAAAGCCGATGCTCCGAAACGATGGCAGATTGCGCCGTAACACTGCGGCATCCGGCGTCGCCATCCTTCGCAGCGATCGCTGGGGCCCCGATTGGAATGGTAGAGCTTTTGTCCCTGAAGCCGCCGGCAATCTGGTTGCGGCATTCGATTTGCAAGAAGCTTCAGAAGGTTTGCAAGGTCAACAATTGCTTTGGCCTCACCCCAAGTATGGTCAACAAGCTTTCCTCGCTTCCACGGATGAACGGTTTCGACCTGTCGATGTAAAAGTAGGTCCCGATGGGCATCTCTACATCATCGATATGTATCGTGGAATTATTCAACACCGACAATTTGTTACCAGTTATTTGCGTAAGCAGATTGAGGAGCGAGGACTCGCCGAACCGGTGGGATTAGGAAGAATCTGGAGAATCGTTCCAGAAAATGCACCAAAGAATTTTGCCCCCAGCAAATCTGGGCTGCAGCTACTCAAAGATACTGAGGGACAAGTTGAGGCTCTCAGTCATCCGGTCGGCTGGATTCGTGATACCGCACAACGCCTTCTCGTAGAATCGGCTGCCCCACAGACTGCCTCGCTTCTGAAACCTATTTTGGCGAATGAAGATGATTCACTGCTCGCGAGAATCCACGCTCTAAGAACACTGGAAGGACTCGGACAGCTTCAACCGGAGGATCTTTGTCATATTCTCTCGTCGCCTAAATTGCCTTTAAGACGCATCGGCTGTCAAATTCTCGCAGAGCAGACTGAGCCTTCAACCAACTGGCAAGCTTGTATTTCAGTTCTGACTTCACAAATTGATGAACGCCGTTCAGAGAGCCTCCTCGATATGGTTAATCGATTGCTCGCACTTTCAGCGATGAAAGAGAGTGAGCCCGCTCTAGAAGGAGTCTTCGCGATATTGCAACAACATGCGAAATCCCCGCTGATTCGTCTGACCGCTCTCAGTCAGTGGGACGATTACCAGGTTGAAAGATTGAGCCGCTTTTTGTCAGATCGTTTTGTAGACGCTAACTTTTCTGGATTTACCGCATTACTCAATGAACTGACCCGATCCGCTCTCTTCAAAGACAAAAATTCCCTGTCTTTGATTCTCGATATGATCGGTGAATTGGAATCGACCGACGCACGATTTTCAGCGGTGATCGCAGGGATCGATTTCACGTTCCAGCAAAAAAGGTGGCAGCCTCCTGCTCTCTCGGTGATCCCCCAGACTTTGACAAGGGAAGATCTACCCGAGCCTCTTGCTGCGGCATGCAAAGGAATCATTTCAAAGATCCTCGTCTCCGATTCGACGCAGGAGTCGGTTCGCCCATGGACGGAAGAGGAAAGAAGATGGGCCAAATCCGGTGCCAATGCTTTTGCTTCAGCTTGCTCTTCCTGTCACGGCGCTGGAGGTCAAGGGCTGCCAGGTCTGGGCCCCTCCCTTCTTGGTAGCGAATGGTTGTTGGGAGCTGAAGACATCCCCATCCGCATCATCCTCGACGGCTTGACCGGCCCAATCACCGTCGATGGCGAGTTGTGGAATCAAACGATGCCAGGGCATCGAGAAAACCCCAAAATGACCGACTCGGAGATCTCTGCTCTGCTGACGTGGATCCGCAGGCAATGGGGACACCGCGCAGACCCGGTGTCACCGGAAACAGTTACGAAGATCCGCAGCGAAACGGTACATAGAAAACACCCGTGGACGGATGCTCTATTAAGAGAAGGATCTCAATGACGACCTTTGTACTGTTACTCTTGGTACCCTCACTTCTTCTATCCGAAAACGATCCAGCACATTTGAATCTACAAGTCTTACCAGAGTGGCAAGAGCTGACCCCTCCGGAGGATCTGTCTGGTTGGAAGATCTGCTGTGGCCCTGCTCAATACAGCGTTAAAGATGGGGTCGTCACCGGCACGACTGTCCCCGGAAGTCCCAACACCTTCCTCGTCACAGAGAAGACCTGGGGCGACTTTGATCTGGAATACGAATTCAAAGTCGATAGCAAGCTGAACGCCGGTGTTCAAATCCGTAGCGAGGTAATCGATGGACGCATGCGTGGCTGCCAGATCGAAATCGACATGGATGAAGATCGACAAAGGTTCTGGAGCGCAGGTATCTACGAGGAAGGGGATCGCGGCTGGCTCAGTGATCTGTCAAACAATCCTGAGGCCATCGCCGCTCATAACATCGACGACTGGAACCATGTTCGAGTGGTGACTCGTGGGGCCATGATCGAAACCTTTTTAAATGGAGTCCCTGCAGCGAAGACTCGATGCGGCCAACGTTTAAAGGGTGTCATCGGTCTTCAAGTTCATGGCGTGGGTTCCAATCAAACTGAACCACTCCAGGTGCAATGGAAAAATATTCGAATTAGGGATCATGGAGAACACCACTGGATAACCTGGCTCACCTCCTCTGAAAACGATACCACTCCCCCCTCTCAAGGAACCGGAAGCAAAGAGAATCCCTGGAAGATAGAACTCCCAGCTTCAGTGGACAGTTTGCAGGTCACCCTCGAACTCAAAGGCGGTGAGTTCTGGAATTTTAGGAGTGGAATCGGCGCGTTTCATTCCAGCGCAGATCGTCGAAGCTGGAGCTATCTCGTTCAGGGAAAATCGATCTCGCTGCGAGGATCCAGCCCCTCGATGGGGAGCAATAAACAGTGGAAAGACGTGCAGATCTTCCTCTACGCCGGCGATTGGGGTCACGGTTACGAGTTCATCCCTAAAGACCGCGAAGGCTCCTCGAGAAGATTTGTTCATCACCGCAAAAAGGTGCTTTCGCCCGCTAGAGAAGCTGAGATCAGTGCCACTCCCGGTGCGACCTGGAAGGTCCAGGCTCTGGTGCCAAAAACCACGAAATAGGCCCCAAATAGCCTCAGATCGGCGCTAAATCCCAGGATTCCACGGAAACCGTTGCACCCCCGAGGCCAGGCAGATAGACTTCTCGTTCGGTTTAAATCTCACGGAGGAAAAATGAAGGTCAGGATCAGAAAAAGCGGTATCAAGCGTAAGCGTCAAGGTTTTCGCGCCCGCATGAAGACCAAAGCCGGTCGCAAGCAAATCAACGCTCGCCGCCGTAAAGGAAGCACCCGCCTGACAGCATGGGGCTAGGTCTCACATTGAGTTCAAATTTACTTCCAGCGCGATTTCGCGCTGGATTTTTTTTGGGTGATTGAAATGCAAGTTTGAGCTCAACCGCTAATGATATCGTCGATACGACGGATGAATTCTCCATCCGTTTCTCCGGCTGCGACCTCCAAGACCTTTCTCGCGATGTTTCGAATATCCATCGCAGCATTCGATCCCGGCTCCTCAATTGAAACCAGTTTCCCAATCATCGCTGCATCTCTTAGTGAACCATCTTCCCTGATCGCCCCTGCCCACTTTAGCTCTTTGTCATTTGTTTTTTGTTGGAAATGATCGAAGAGCCTTCTCCCTTGAACTTGATCTTCGACCAAGTTTGGAACCAGCCAACGGGAGGGCTTTGAATCGAGAACCGCCAAACAAAAGAGCACTGTTACCGCATCCGACCTTGAGGAAGCTTCCGAATTGGTCACCACCAGCACCTCTTCGCAGTAGTCACAGCAAAGCAGGAGGTGATGATCGACACCGGCCCCCGTGTCGAAAACGATCAGATCTGCCCTATGTTTTTGGTCATCGAGCATACTTTGTAAGTGCTTGTGATCAGCTAACGACATTTCCAGCAAATCGGCTCTGTCGACAGATCCAGGTAACAGATGTAGGGAGCCCCCTGGATTACCTTGAGTTCCTCCCCAGTTACTTTCAGGAATCTCGATCAGAGCGTCCTCCAAAGAACAGGACCCCTTCAAAACATCCTTCAGGGTCCAGCGAGGATCTTTGACTGAAAGATAGATGTGAGCGTTGGGAGTATTTAGATCGATATCGACGAGAATCACTCTCTGACCACAACGGGCCCATTCGATGCTGGCCGCCACAGACAGGTGGGTTTTTCCGACGCCGCCTTTGCCACTGGTAATAGCGATGGTCTTGAAATCTGACACGAATCATCCTCATTTCAAGGAAGAGGGCGGAGCTTGCGTAAGGCTTCGCTGTTGAATTCTGTGGACGGCGCAGCCCCATCATGAAGGGATTAAGGCCGGACTTCCACCCACCATTCCAATTCCTGGGTCAGTAACCCTTCGTCATCCCGAAGTACCCACGGTGTGGGATCTTTGATGGAACAGCGCACCCTGTGCCATCCCGGTTCTAAATCCTTAGCACGCAATTGAGCTGCCCGAACCGTTTTACCGGTGGCGTCGAGCCCACTTTGAGATCTTCTCCACAGTTCTCCCTGCCGTTGATCGTTAACGGCGGTCTGGCCCTTGGAGGCCTCTCCCCCTGCTGCAGCAGGTTTCTGCAATCCAAAGGAGAGTACTCTCCAAGTCACATCCAAATCATGGGTTCGCGGCTGCAAAGTCCACACTTTGAGGATGATTTCATCCTCATCTTCTTTTTTGAGAACCAATTCCCCGGGCTCGGGCTCAACCCTATCCACGGGACGAACATTGCGATAAATCTGCTTGACCATGTGTTCCATACAAACCACACAGAATCCGCTCAAATCCCGCATCATGCATGACAACTGAGGTCGCCAGACGTGGTAAGGCTTTCGATCCCCACCCTCAAAGAGACCGACGGTACTGTTGTTCCACCAACGATCCTCCGCATCGATCCACTCTTGCCAAATCACTTTGGAGGCGACGTCCGCTTTATCACTGCCGTGCATCAGATTAGGAGGTCCCGGCCTCGTCGGCACGATCGCATCCCTGGGGGGCGGAGGTTGCTTGTCTGGATCTTGACCCGGTTCGTTATCGTACTCGTCATTCAATCCGCCAAATGAGTGACCAACCTCGTGGTGAACGAGACCGAGCGCACCTTTTGGAAGACTAGTAACTCCACCTCCACCAGTCGCAACTCCTGCAACGTCGTTGGCGATCACCACCGTTTGGCGATCTTTACCTGCCTCGCCAAGACGATCTGTAATCGAGAACACCATCCCAGCGTTGGAGGTCAAAACGTCGTATCGAACGAGACAGCCTAGAGGAGTGTCCTTGTCTATTTCACCCGGCTCCCGAGAGACTCCATTGTCCACCGATTGAAGGTGAACCGCAGAGCAGTTGAAGTATTGTTCATACTCTCTGTAAGGATCGACTGAGAAGAGGAGCCTTTCGCAGGTTTTGGCGTGGTTCAAAAATTGGGTTTGTTGTTCATCATTAACCTGATAACCATCTCCAAGGATGAACAGATCAATCCGATTTGTTGGATCACCACTCTCTCGCAAAGGAACCACCGCTAGGTATGGATCTGCCAATAGCCTTCTCGCTTCAGCAGATTGCTCAGCATCATCCGATTTTGCGACGACCTCACGGAGCATTTGATCCGCCAGGCTGAATGAGCCCTGCTCCCTCAAGAGTTGTGCATAATCGACGATCACATCGATCTTTTGAGATTTCTGCAATCGCTTCGCTTCAGCGATCGCTTCCTTTTCGCGTTCCTTTTTCAGACGACGTTCCTCAAGAAGATTTTCTTTCTCTAACTTCGTTACCAAACGACCGTCAAACTCCTCAAATTTTGAACCCGGAGGAATTCCCGGCCGAGCTTTCATCAGAATCGCTTCTGCCAATCCTTCCCCATTTTTTCTTCGGTGCAGATTCACCAAAGACCGGTGAAACCCCTCATCGTCTCCAGCGACCTCAGCGAGGAATACCAACCCCATCACTCCTTCCACGGAGTGAGGAACTGCTCTGAATAGTGCTGACTTGTCGGTCGAGGTCACCTCAAGCCAACTCTTCTCAATCGTTTGCTTTCCACCGGCGATATCGCGTTCAAGTTCGACACCTTCTCGAGTTGCACGAAGTACCCGCATCGGTGACCCGGAGATTCTCACCGAAAGATCCCCACCTGATGCGCCTTCAATAAACTCTTCAAACATCGCTGTAAGAGCTCCTGCTTTAACTAGAAGCTCGAGCGCTTGAATGTGATCAGTTGGAGGAAGCTCAAGAGAAAGAGCACGGTACAACACCGGTGCGAGATCAGAGTAGCGACACTCTTCCAAATACCTGCGGGATCGAGAAAGTAACTCACTCCACTCCCTTGGAGCGGAAACTCGCCTTGGTGGTTCCTTCAGTTTCAGGTCGGCCACACCTTCGACCAGATCCGTCAGCATCGATTCAAATTCTTGAAATCCGCCGAGTCTCTGACGAGAGGCTGCGACGAGACGAAGTGCTTCCCCTGGTCGCCTTAAATCGAGTAAACCAGTGACCTGTTCATCGAGCTTACGGATGTCTGCTCGTGCCATCTTTCCTATCTGGTCTGCCCGATCAGTCCAATAACGATCGGTCGTTTGTTCAGAATCTACATTTGCGAGAAAGCGGGCGACTGCTGAGGCTTCACCGAACTCCTGACCCAGCACCATAGGCGTCAACAACTCTTCAAGAGTTTCTCTTCGCTGAACGATAGTGACCCCTTTGACACCTTCCAGGGCCTCAGCGAGATCGAGGCAAGTATTGGCAGCCCTGCTTCCAGGTTGCCTGCGAGCGATCGACCTCAAACCTTCTATGGCATCCCAGCCCAACTCCCCATCGGCCATCTCCTGCTCAAGAAGCTTGAGAGAGACTTCCCCGTCATCCATAGGCCTGGCAATCTCCAGGCTTGATTCTTCGGAAGTGGCTTCACCGATCGCCGGCTGTACTTCACGGACGATCTTTCCAGGTCCCTTCGAATACTCCATGGCGACGAGGCCCACCAAAACAACTAGCAATACCAAAAGTGATAAATCTGCCAGCTTATTGACAAGGGTTGGTCTTGATCGACGCTGCTGAGAGGCCGCTACGACTTCTGATTCTTCTGTGCTTGAAGCGGCTGCTGCGGAAGGACTTGTGGAACGTCCCCCACGGTTTGAAGCGGGGACTGCTTGTTTTTTTCTACCTGCACGTGGCCGCTCAATCTTTGTTGCGGCATTGCGAACTTCGATGACCGCTGCACCAATTTCGATACGGTCTCCCTCTCGAAGACGCGCAGTTTCGATACGATCACCATTGAGCAAAGTGCCATTAGAAGATTTTTTGTCGATCAACCTGAAACCAGAATCATCAATTCTAATCTCAGCATGAACTCTGCTAATCTTGGGTATGTCGAGGCAGATCGTACACTCTGCAGATCGGCCAATCGTGATGCTGGTCACACCGGAAGTAGGAATCTGACGAGAGTCAGTTCCATGGCGAAAGTGAAGGGTCAACTTCTCAGAGGGGCTATTAGACATGGAGGCTCATTTCTTTCACGGATATCTTCCATGAGCCTCGCCTTCATATCCAGAGTTTAACGGCCCTATTCGATCCCAAGGTCCGATTTCAGCTCCTCGATGAGCGCACCATTCTCAAGGTCGATCACAGGCTCAGAATCGTACTGCTCAAAGAAAAATGAGCCGGGAAGATCCTCCGGAATCTCCAGCTTTTTGCGAATCTTCTTCTCGGCGGGGACAAATCCTCTCTTCGCAAGTCGGACCAAAGACTCACCGATCGTCCCCTGAAGACCACACACCAAAACCACGGTATTTTCGGGGCCCAGGGTCCCCGTGGGTAAGCTCATCCGCTCTTCAAGAAGCGCTAGCTCATCGGGCAGAAAGCGGTCTTCCGCCCGCCCCTGTAATCCGCTCCAATCTGGATGATCCGCTGGCCTACTGACAGTCGGCAGATAGACAAGTCCATGCTCCTCAGCAAGGGCTTCCAACTCGCTTCGATACCCGAGATCTCCCGGTCTTGAGGCACCATGAATGATGCATGTCTTGTTCAAGGGTCTGCCCTGAGTCAAATCATCCCTAGCAATTGACACGAAAGGAGCCAAGCCAGTCCCTGCACTGACGAACACCCGCCAGCGGGAATCTTCCTGCCCTACTGTTCCGGGGATTGTGAAATGGCCCTTGGGCTTGGGACGCAGAAAAACCCTCTCCCCTTCACGTAACCGAAACAAGGAATGGGTCAGTGGGTTTTTAGACTCCGGTTTTCCTACCCTACGAATATAAAACTCGACATGGTTTCTTTGGGCAGGCTCGGAAGCGATAGACATTGGCCTCTGGACCCCTGCGAGTTCCGGCTCCTGAGTGTTGTTGACACCGATGACCATGTACTGGCCTGGCACGAACCAATCCCCTTCAGGAAGTGGTTCATCGGGCCGGACTTTGAAGATCGCTAACTCGTCTGAAAAATCTTCGCGAGCTTCTATGGTCGCATTGAGCTGCAGTACCTTGGCCAATCCCCCACCTTTCCCAAATCACAACGGATTTACTGGGATCGAGTTTCAATCGTGAATCAACTCGGGTCAAGTGAGGATCTACCGCTCAGGAGCAATATGAATCGCAAGTGAGGGAATCCGCAGTAGGATCTTGTCCACACTCAAGATGGGGAGTCGGTAAGGGGTCTCCTGACAAAAAGAGTGTATCCAATAATGAAATGGCATCGGCGAGGTTGAGAGATCCATCATCATTGCAATCCATCGCATCCGCGCATGTAGCCACTCCAGACCCAGGGCCAAAGAGGAATGACAACAATTGAATCGCGTCAGCGATGTTGGCAATCCCTGATTGATCCACATCTCCCCTACGGAAACCCCTGACAGGAACCAATGCTGGGCCGAGAGCTCCCATATCAGTGATCGTTCCATCGACATCAAATGGTAGGAGAGGATTGCCGTTGTCGATGCAGGGCGATCCAGGTTCCAGGGTATAGATTCCGTTAGCGGCGTCGGTGAAAAGAGGATCCATATCGATGGTGTCGATCGCCATCACAGAGGTCGCCAATAAATCTTCAACGCAGGAGTACTGTACCAAAGTGGACCCTGGAATTGCTTCAATGGAGAGTCCGGCTCCCGGAAGAATGACGCTTGAATCGATTGAAACTGCCTCTAGATTTCCATTGTTGACGCTAATCGCAGAACCACTGTTTACAGCAGTGAGTCCAAAAGTGCACTTCTCAACAACTAAGCTCACGGGATTGAAGCTTACTGCCAAGTGAGCTCCGCCATCTGCTGAGTAATTGTTATGAAACACGCAACCTCGAATAACCTGATCTTCCTGCCTCGACCCTGAATCAAGGAGGACTCCTCCACCTGAACTTCCGCCAAAATTATCCCTAATGACGCAGCCGTCTAGAGTTGCTCTTCCTAGATCCGAAATCACAATTCCTCCGCCTGAAATCGGAGATTCATTATTTTCAATAACACAGTTTAAAAACTGAGCTTCCGAATCGAGGAATATCCAGGCGCCCCCCACTGCAAGGCTTGAAGAGTTGCCGGAGAGAGTACAAGTCGAAGCAGTCAGCGTACTCTCTTCGCACTGAATCCCACCAGAGACGACCAGTGCAAAGTTGTTTTCGATGACACAATTCGTCATCGTAACTTCTGCGCTGCTCACCATCGTCACTCCGCCACCGGCATCAGCAGCATTATTGTTTCGAATGATGACATCTTCGAAAACAACGATCCCAAAGGTGGGGCCTTCAATGTGAACTCCTGCGCCAGAGGAAGCGCTATTTTCCTCAATGATGCAATTACGGATCGTTGGTGTGGAATTGAGGATGAGCACACCTCCACCACAAATCCCTGTCGACGTCACACTGCCACTCCCTGATCGGATAGAGAACCCCTCAAGCAGCGCTTGAGTGGCTTCCCCGGAAACAAATCTCACTACTGAATTGGCTGCAGTTCCGATGAGCCTCGTCTGCTCAGGGCCGGCACTCGAGCGTACGGTGATATTTTTTCCCAGAAAATCGAAGGGGCCGATCCAATCCCCCGGGGAGACGATGATTTCATCCCCTTCAACAGAGGTATCGATGGCTTCTTGAATACTGGCGATATCTTGAGGAACGAAAATTTTGGCGGCGTCAGCAATTGGAGAAATCCAAAAACTGAGCAAAAGTAGAAGCCCCGAACAGAATATCGATACCTTTGGGTGGGCTGCCGCCATGGGGCGCCTCCGTAATCAATAGAACTGAATGAACAAGACTGTCATTAGTTGAATAAACAAAGTCAGCCGTGACAGATCACTCTCCGATATACCGATAAGATACAATGCCCCACTGACTATCGCGACCGAAATCACTTACAAGCCGATCCTTCTCTTTTTTAGCCCAGACTAAATAGGAGTTTTGCCTAGGTTAAACCTTGATCGCTCTCCACCGCTGGCCGAAAATGGATGAATGACTTACTTCAAAACTTTCGCGTATTCAAAACGCCAGAATATTTACTCTGTTGTGCTTTTTATTGGGGCTCTGCTACTGATCTCATGCCTCGGTGGGTGCACCCGTGATACCGCTCCGCAGAAGAAAGCGGCCATCACGATCCTCTGTACAACGCAAATGATCGCTGAACCGGTGCGCTTATTAGCCCCCCCGGGTGTCGAAGTTGACCACCTGATGGGAAGTGGTGTAGACCCCCACCTATACAAACCCACCCCTGAGGATCTGAGAAAAATCTTACGAGCAGACTTGGTCCTCTATCACGGACTCCACCTCGAAGGCCGAATGGCGGAAATGCTCTCGCAGATGAGCGTGGACGAGCCCGGTGGAAAGGCTGTGGCGATCTGTTCAAAAATCCCGCAAGAATCTCTCCTCGTAGATGAATCAGGCGCAACCGATCCCCATCTTTGGCTCGACGTCCAACTTTGGAAGCAAGTCTGTGATCAGCTGAAATTGACCTTGATCACTCATGGTGGTTTCAACACTGAAGACATCTCTGCTCGTCATCAATCACTCTCACAATCTCTCGATTCTCTCGATAACGATGTCAGCCAACTTCTCAATCAAATTTCAAAGGATCGAAGAATTCTGGTGACAGCCCACGATGCCTTTGCCTACTTCGGACAACGGTATGGCTTCGAAGTTCACGGGATTCAGGGAATCAGCACCGAATCGGAACCCTCCCTTTTACGAGTCAACCAACTGGTCAAACTTCTCAGTGATCACAAGATTCCGGCTATTTTTGTCGAATCGACAGTTCCTGAACGAAATGTGCGTGCCTTGATTGAAGGCTGTAAAAGATTGGGTCATGAGCTGAAGGTTGGAGGCAAACTTTACAGCGATGCCCCAGGGCCCGAAGAAAGCGGTGCAGGAAGCTGGTCCAAGATGGTTCTGCACAATGCCAAAACGATTGTGGAGGGCCTACGATGAATCAGACCGCTATAGAGATTCATGATTTGACTATGGCCTACCGCGAAAAGCCGGTGCTTTGGGATATCGATGTAGAGATCCCAAAAGGATCACTTTGTGCTGTCGTTGGCCCCAACGGCGCCGGAAAGAGCACTCTGCTCAGCTGCATCTTGGGGACACACAAACCTGCAAATGGTTGGATCAAAGTATTCGACGTTCCCAGTGAACAATCCGATGAACTGATCGGCTTTGTCCCCCAGAGGGAAAGTGTCGATTGGGACTTTCCGATTCAAGTGCTCGATGTCGTCATGATGGGAACCTATCGCAGACTCGGGTGGTTTCGCTGGCCCGGAAAAGCTCAAAGGGACTGGGCTCTGGAATGCTTGGCTGCAGTCGGGATGGCCGATTATCGATCACGTCAGATTGGAGAACTGTCTGGCGGTCAACAACAGAGAGTCTTCATCGCACGAGCATTAGCACAAGATGCAAAAATCATTTTGATGGATGAACCCTTTGCAGGAGTGGACGCTGCCACTGAAGACACCATCCGCTCTGTTCTCGCTGACCTCAAAAATGACGAACGTACCGTCGTCATCGTGCATCATGATCTTCAAACCATCGAAGATTATTTCGACCATGTACTGCTCCTAAACTTACGACTTGTCGCTGCAGGGCCTACTGAATCCACCTTCACCCGAGAAAATCTCCTGCGTACCTACGGGGGTCAATTGACCTTGCTTGACGAAGCAGCTGAGGCTGTCAGAAGGATTCGCTCCGGACGATCGATGGGGAAAGCAGGCGGAAAGTGATTCTGCCGAACACTCTCATCGTTCTCATCGGAACCTCAACGTTGGGTTTTTGCTGTGGGCTAGTCGGTAGTCTACTGCTATTGCGTAAACGGGCACTCCTTGCGGACGCCCTCGCACATTCGACCTTACCGGGAATCGTTCTCGGTTTTCTGATCGCCGGAAGCCAAGCTTATTGGGCGCTCGGTGCGGGTGCTCTCTTGACCACTTTGCTGGGAGCAGTCCTTGTCTCCAGACTTCCAATACTGACCAGAATCAGACCCGACAGCGCCACAGCCTCGATTCTGGGTATTTTCTTTGGCACAGGAATCGCCTTACTGAGCATCGCCCAAAGGTCTGGCCCAGGAGCCTACTCAGCAGGCCTCGATCACTTTCTTCTTGGCCAAGCTGCGGGCATGCTTCAGCAGGAAGCACTAACGATCACGATCGTCGCTGTCATCGTCGGGGCACTGATGATTCTGCTACACAAAGAAATTATGGTCAGCTGCTTCGATAGCACCTTCGGAAAGGGGACGGGCATGTCGATGGGAGTCATCGACTTGCTGGTCATGCTGCTGTTATCGATCACCATCGTCATATCACTGCCAGCAGTAGGAGTAGTTTTGACCGCTGCGCTTGTGGTCATCCCGCCAGCAACCGCCCGATTTTGGACTGATCGCTTTACACATCTCTTAGCCATTAGTGCCCTTGTAGGAGCCCTCTCCGGAATCTCTGGTACTCTTCTCAGCTCACAACGACTCGATCTGCCAACAGGGCCGGTCATAGTTCTCTGCTCCGCCACACTATTTGCAGTTTCTTTAATCGTCGCTCCCCATAAAGGCTTGGTTGGAAGAAGACTACGCTGGATACGAAGAAAGCAGCGGCGCGAAATGCAAAGGATTCTCATCTTCCTCCATGAAAACCTCCAAGGCGGAAATGAATTCGTTGCACGAGAAAGGATTATTGCAGGGTCATTGGCGGCCGATTCTTCGGCTTTGAGATTTTGCATTTTATCTGGCTTTGTGGAGCAAGCCGGCACTCATTTAAGATTGACTCCCAAGGGGATCGCTCGGGCTGAAAGATCGATCTCTGCAAGAAAACGCTGGACCGAATGGCTCGATAGCGCAGCGGAGATAGATCGCAATCTTATCGATCTCGACGAAGAAGACATCGAGAGACTTCTGGATCGCAGGAGCATGGAAATCCCCGACATGGAGAGGGATTCCAAATGATGGAAATCTTACTGAATCCAGCGATGCTCGACATCTATATTGTCGCCATACTCGCTGCGCTTTCCTGTTCCATCATTGGGGTCCATCTGACTCTGAGAAACCGCGCAATGCTTGGGGATGCCATCGCTCATGGAGTTGTTCCTGGGCTTATCCTCGGTTTTATCTTCACCGGAAGTAGAGAAGTTTTTCCCATGTTCACTGGGGCTGTCATCGCTGCCCTATTCCTCTCCTTGCTTGCGGAATGGCTGAGAGATCGTGCTGAGATGGATGGAGGAGCTGCTCTAGGAGTCGTGTTTACCACCTTGTTCTCAGGTGGAATCATTCTCATTGAAATGTACACGCGTGAAATAGACCTGGACGCAAGCTGCGTTTTACATGGATTAATTGAGTTCACTCACTTTCAAAGAATGGATCTATTCGGCATATCTGTCCCAAGATCCATCGTGTCTATCTCAATAGCACTCTTCATAAATCTCAGTGCGCTGCTGATCTTTTGGAAAGAGTGGAAAATCTGTGCGTTTGATCCAATCCTCGCTAGGTCGATGGGTTTACCTGTAAGAACGATGGAGCGAGGACTCCTCATCATGGTCGCAGTGACTACGGTCTCATGTTTCGAGGCGGTAGGATCAATCCTGGTGGTCGCCATGATTGCTGTCCCACCTACCATCGCTGGGATCCTCTGTGACAGATTTGGAACCATGATGCTTGTGAGTGGCCTTGCGGGAGTCATATCGGCAATGATCGGCACATTTTCTGCCATTCACTTTGTAGATTCAAATGTCCCGGGAATGATCGCCGTCACTTCGGGAGGCTTACTTTTCTTAACCGTCATCTTTGCTCCCCATAGAGGAGTTTTGCCTGTTGCAACCAGATTATTCATGTGGCGATTGAGAGTCGCGAGGGAAGATCTTCTTGCGGAATCGCTCCAGCTCTCGAATTCAGGAGGAAAATTTGTATCCCCAGGTTTATGGAGCTTGTCAGGGTTTGCCTTTCTCCAACTGGGATTTATGGGATATCTCCGCAATGGCACCCCTAAAGGTCGCGGAGAACGAATCGCAGTAACTCTGCTAAGGAAACGGGGACTTTGGCAAAGATTTGCTGCAGATCGATTAGGATTGCCTGCTGATCACTTAGAGGAACCCGCTCACCGTATCGAGCACCATCTGGATGAGGCTTTAATGGTGATGCTTGAGCACGAAGAGAACTTATCTTCACCACAAGACATCGATGCGGATCAAAACTTGGACGCTGGGAAAGAATAAATCTCAATCAATCTCAGTAACACAGATAGATCGAGCCAACTCCCCACTGATCGCCAGTGATTGTTGCTGCCCAGTCACTGCCAACAATAGCGGCCCCCCTGCTGGCTCTTTGGATTGTATGGATATTTTGACTCCTGGTTTGATTCCTCGCTCACCCAGCCAATTTAAAACTTCCGGCAAGGCATCGATAACCCTCGCTACTTTCAGTGGCACAGATAATGGAGCTTGATAGAGAAATAGATCCCTACCACTAGGAAGATTCCCATGACGATCCGGGATTGGAGATCCGTGTGGATCACGGTCTGGATAATCGAGAGCCTCTTCCATTCTGCAGATTAAATCTTCACTGACCGCGTGCTCCAACCGCTCTACTTCAGAATCGACCCTGTCCCATGGAACTTCCAAAATTTTTGCGAGATATGTTTCAAGAATTCTGTGCCTGCGAACCGTTTGTACTGCGAGTTCACGCCCCTCGGTGGTCAGACAGACTCCATGGTATCTCTTATGATTGAGCCAACCCCTTTCGCAGAGTTGTTGAACCATATTCGTCGCAGAAGGAGGAGAAACTCCCACTCTCTCTGCGACCATCCCTGTTGGAATCCACGCCTCAGAGTCTTCTCCGGTAAGTTTCCAGATAGCCCTCAGATAGTTTTCTTCTGATTCGCTCGGCAAATTCCCTCCGGAATCAAAATTGACTTCCGATTATCGCCATACTGTGATGTTATCATGTGACGTGGCTCTGTTGACACAACCGCCACTCACAACATTGTGTTGCTGGGATGATGACATGCGTCCCAGCGATTTCAAATGAGATTGCCTCAAACGAACGGAGCGCTCCGTTGAATTCTTCAGATCCGAGTATTAACTCCCGGTCCATCGAAGACCTCAATTTCCACTTCAGCACTCCCGTTAAAGTCCGATTGCCTGAAACTGACGCTATGGGAATTGTCTTTCACGGTAACTACTTCACATATCTAGAGGTGGGCCGTGTGGAGTATTTACTCAATCTGGGATTGGCTGAGGGATTACGTCCAATTAAAGATTTTGAAAATGTAGTCGTGAGTGCGCACTTAGACTTCAAATCTCCGGCACGCCTACACGACAACTTATCTATTGACGTTTGCACCAAAGAGATTCGCAACAGTTCATTCACCTTTGCTGTCAGAATCCGTCACAAAAGCGAGAATCGTTTAATCGCGAGTGGCTGGACCACCCATTGCGCCATCGACGAAAACTTTAATCCGATGAAGGTCCCCGATAGCTTTCGGTCAACGATTTCGAAATACGAAGGTTGGAGAAGCTAAACATGGCGAGCATCTTCACAAAAATCGTATCCGGTGAGCTCCCCTGTCATGAAGTCTGGCAAGATGAAGATCATTTGGCGTTTCTTGACATCAGACCTGTGAAACCTGGGCACTGCCTCGTCATTCCTAAGGAGGAGATCAGCCACATCACAGATATGCCCGCCAATAGCCATGCAAATTTATGGAATGCGGTTCACCATGTCGCAGCGAAAATAAAAGCTGCGACGGACTGTGAACGGGTCGTCATGATGGTCGTCGGTTGGGAAGTACCACACGTTCATGTTCATCTGATTCCGACCAATTCTGCTGAGGATATTCCGTTTCCGGAACCATGTGATTTTGACACTCTGGATTTCGCAGAATGGGGCCGACGAATCAAGTCCGCCGACCCCAAATAAGTTCATTACGAAATGTCGATTCTCAAGCCATTAAGGGCAGCTTGAGTGTGACTGGCACACCGGTAAGGCATCTGTATCAGTCGGATCAACCCCACAAGCTGGCCACGGCGCCGTCGGTGGAGCATCGCCGCCGAAGAGGAAACCGACAATCGCTACTGGATCAGCGATGTTCACGCTTCCATTGTCGCCAAAGTCTGCGGCATCAACACAACCAAGCAAAGCACCTTCAAAGAGATATTGAAGGACCATCACCGCGTCTGAAACATCAACGCCGCCGTCACCATTCGCATCGCCACGTCTGAAAATCGGCCCTTCAAAACAGATTTTTTGAAAGACTTGGAAATCATCGAGGGCCATTTCAACGATGGAACCGGGATCATTATCCGCCGCAGCGAATCGCATCTGGATCGTTGATGAAAGAGGGATGACAGATTCGACAACAAATGAGTGGAAAACCCAACCGCCATTGGTATCGGGCCCACTTGCAGGACCGAGCAACTCGACAGGAACCCAATCGACCAAATTATTGGTGATTTCAATTCGAGCACTGTCCGTATATGGAGCCGCTCCGGTTCCATTGGAAAACCAGCGTGAATAGGAGATCTCCACTGGATCAAAAGCCCCAGCAAATCCTGACAGATCAAAAACAGGGCTCCTCAGTGTCGTGGCTCCATTGTCGATGTCATTCTCTCCCACGGATCCTCCAACTGATCCCTGACCTGTGACCCAGGCAAACCCGCCTCCACCGTTACCGCCATTCGGCTGAGCGGCGGTTCCGATGGGATCAACCCGAACCCAGATACCGGTCGTTGCAGTATCTGCCGGATCTCCGACACTCCACCCGGTATCGGTTTCCATATCGTCAGCAAAAACGACCTGGAGCTCGCTAATCACTTCCAAGCTAAAGGGAGCGGTTGCTCCCTCGGAAGGCAATTGGAATGCAGTGCCTACTTGATCGAGGAATCGGAAGTAAAACTCCACGGGCTCACCACAAAGCTGCCCTGGCAGTTCTGCAATGAAATCCAGCCCGCCCTGCCAAGAAATGGGCACCACATTGAATGCCCCAGCACTTCCGCTGCGGAAAAACAGCTGACCCGTATCAGGATTAACTTCTGTCGTTCCAGGCAGAGCAGAGACTCTGATCGTCTCGGCGACATTGGGAAACAAGCTCGTCGGCAATCCATCCGGAAGGACAAGTGTCAGCGGAGGAGGGACAGGACAGTCGATGGAGTGCGTAGCAAACACATTGCAAAACAAATCAAAGTTGGGCGTACCATTTCCCAAATTTCCATCATCGTCATCCAACGTTAAAATTTCGATCGCCGTCTCAGGATGAGCACTCGAATCACCCACTCCACCAATGGTCAATAATGACCAATCGACAAAGAGCTGTTGAGTGACTTCCAAACCCTGCTGAGACCCCAACAATGTTCCGAATTCTTCGCGAATCAGCCAAAAGCAAGAACCCAGAATCTGCCCGCAGGTATGCACCGAAGTAGTTGGGCACGGATACTGAATGTTGGCTGCGACTGGGTCCCTGACCTCAGTTCCTGGGCCGAGGATTCCTCTTCCGATGATCGGGTCATCAAACTGCAACATGCTGACAACGTCAGAAAATCCTTCGCCAAATCCTCCCTGGGCTAAGCCCAAGCGATTCACGATGAAGTGGCCATACTCGTGAGCCACCACACTGGCGAAACTAGTATTCACACACCCGCCACCCGCTTGGAAAAAGTTGATGCTTTGTTCACCAGGGCTGAAGAATGCGTTGCAGCTATCGAGAATATTGACATTTGTAGTGATCGAAACATCGATCCCCGGGACCCCCGTCGTTCTCGAACGAACAAAATCATGGGTCAGGTGGGTGTAATGGTAGGCATTTACCTCTGCCAATGTCTTCACATCGAAAACAGGATTCATCACCAGATTCGCAGGACCTGGAGGGGTCACCGTAGTCGAAGAAGAAAGATTAGCTCCATCGAGGTTGATCACAGAGCACCAACGCCCCGTCAAGTTCGCTAAAACTTCGACCGGAGTCGTACCTCCGTGGGGTATGACGAAATCACCGCCAGCTTGACTCTCAGCAGTAGCCCCTCCGGCAATTCCAACGTTGAGCCCTTCGAGGGGAACCGATTGGGGAGGGTTTGTGGGGGTGTCAGGCTGATCACCGACGGTAACTTGGCCTGATACATTTCCTTCGACATCGACGTGAAGAATTTGAGTTTTCACCTCGAGGGTTTGACCCGATTCAGGATCAACATTGATCGCCCAATCCTCAACTTGCGCAGGATCTTTTCCTGTCGCCACAACACGGTAAACGAGACGACTATCTTTTCGAGTGGAAGCACTCGGCTCGATGATCAATTTGGCCGCTTGCCACTTGAGATCGGC
>NHDG01000018.1 GCA_002167285.1 Planctomycetia bacterium TMED53 | reverse complement strand
TTGGGGGGTGTGCCCGAGTGGTTAAAGGGACTTGGCTGTAAACCAAGTGCGTAAGCTACGTTGGTTCGAATCCAACCGCCCCCACTCTCTCTGTTCTCTTTTCCTTCAAATACCCAGATTTACTTGAAAGAACCGCCCCGAAGTCGTCTCATTGCACACTTCGACTCTTAGGGATGCTCCGCAGATTTGTCATCGCGGAGGATTCTCCTGCGTCGAGGTGACTCTGGGTTCGACGAAGACTCGGAGTTGCGCTTCGGTGAATCGTGCGTGAATCGATGTGTGTGTGTGAGCGTTTGAGTTCATCAGTTTTTGAACCGATACGATTTTGCATGCACGTGTTCGATGAGTTTTGTTTGTGTAAGTGTAAAAAAATTGCGGGTGTAGCTTAGTGGTAAAGCCCCAGCCTTCCAAGCTGGTCATGTGGGTTCGATTCCCATCACCCGCTCCATTGAAAATGGAAGTGTCGACTGCGGTCGTCACTGATACGGAATGAAATAAGGGCTGCTGTAGCTCAGCTGGTAGAGCACGTCCTTGGTAAGGACGAGGTCACGGGTTCAAGTCCCGTCAGCAGCTCCAGACAAACGGAGCCCGCACATGGGTGCGGGGTTGAACAAAAATAGGAGACGCCGTAGCCGAGTCACGAGTGTGGCCGGTGGGGCGGGTAAAGAGACCCTAGCGATCGCATCGCGGTCGGAGGGCGAGGAGATTGGATCATGGCGAAGGAAGTCTTCGTACGCGACAAGCCTCACTGCAATATTGGAACCATTGGTCACGTCGACCACGGAAAGACGACTTTGACTGCCGCGATCACGAACGTGCTCGCTGAGGCCGGCATGTCCGAGAAGAAGGCGTTCGACCAGATCGACAATGCACCCGAGGAGAGGGAGCGTGGTATCACCATCGCAACCGCTCACGTGGAGTACCAGACCGAAGGTCGTCACTACGCTCACGTGGACTGCCCGGGCCACGCGGACTACGTCAAAAACATGATCACCGGAGCCGCCCAGATGGACGGCGCTATCCTGGTGGTTTCTGCTGCTGACGGTCCGATGCCCCAGACACGAGAGCACATTCTGTTGGCCCGTCAGGTCGGTGTACCGAAGATCGTGGTCTTCATGAACAAGGCCGACATGGTCGATGATGAAGAGCTCATCGAGCTCGTCGAGATGGAGATTCGCGAGTTGCTGAGCAGCTACGAGTTCCCCGGAGACGACATTCCGATCATCAAGGGATCTGCACTCAAGGCCCTCGAAGCACCCGGTAGCGATGCCGCCGCTCCGATCCTTGAACTGATGAAGAACGTCGATGAATACATCGATATTCCTGAGCGCGATTCCGAGAAAGATTTCCTCATGCCCGTGGAGGACGTGTTCTCCATCGAGGGTCGTGGAACCGTGGTGACCGGTCGTATCGAGCAAGGTATCGTCAAGACCGGTGACGAAATCGAAATCGTTGGAATCAAGGAGACCCAGTCCACGACTTGTACTGGAGTCGAGATGTTCCAGAAGACTCTCGATGAAGGTCAGGCCGGCGACAATGTTGGTTGCCTGCTTCGTGGTACCAAAAAGGAGGAAGTGACCCGTGGTCAGGTGCTAGCCAAGCCGGCAAGCATCACTCCTCACACCAAGTTCGAGGCAGAGGTCTACATCCTCTCCAAAGACGAAGGTGGACGTCACTCTCCCTTCTTCAACGGCTACCGCCCACAGTTCTACTTCCGTACCACAGACGTGACCGGAAACACTGAAGTGGTCGGCGCAGACATGTGCATGCCGGGTGATAACGCCAAGATTATTGTGACTTTGATTCAGCCGATCGCCATGGACGAAGGTCTTCGCTTCGCGATTCGCGAGGGTGGCAAGACTGTCGGCGCAGGCGTGGTGAGTAAAGTCATCGAGTAAAGTCCGGTTCGCCGGCAAGTTTGACCGGGAACGCCGTGGTGCCTTGCTGGTGCCACGGCGTTCCTGCTCCCCAAAAGGCTTCAGCCTATGGGGGGCGAAGTTCGGATCTGCAGCACGAGAGGGCAGTAGCTCCAATTGGTAGAGCAGCGGATTCCAAATCCGCGGGTTGGGGGTTCGAGTCCCTCCTGCCCTGCCAACCTTGTGTCGGCAGATTGGTGAACCGCTTGAGAAGATAGCGTCAGCCTGCCAGGGGACATCTGATGCTTTAGCAGTGCAGTTGTTGCATTGGCTGAGATGATGTCGAGTTAGTTGGATTGATCGCCTCGGCGATCCAAAGAGAGGGTCAGAGTCGATGAGTTTTCGTCTCTACAAAGAAGGTCAAGGCAAATGGGCACGGGGTGTCCTCGCAGTGATCCTTTTTGGCGTCGGTCTCTTCGCCACCGTCTCCATCGCAAACTGGCTTGAGGGGAATGGCACAGGGGACGGAGATCTGTTCACGATTCCGTTCCTCGAGTTGGGTGTTCAGACACGATCACTCGTCTCAGTGCTAGTATTCGTGCCATTTTTGCTGGCGGGGATCTGGTACTACAACAAGCCGAGTCTCAGTGACTTTCTGATCGATACTGAAGCTGAGCTTGAGAATAAGGTCACTTGGCCGACACGGGAGGAAACCACTCGCAACTCGTTGGTGGTTTGCGTGACGGCGGTGATCATTTTGGGTTGGATCATGTTAGCGGATGGTCTCTTGCAAGTTGCTAAGAACTGGGTCTATGCATGATCGTTGAATTCCCCAACCACGATGAATCCACCCATTCCGAGGGTGAAGAAACGATTGCAACTGGAGACGCCGGCGAGGCGAATTCGGAGAGCAGTGATTCTGTGGATGGGGATGTGCTTTTACCGGCAGAGGATTCTGTCGAGGGCGTTAGCTCCGACGACGTTAGTGCTGAAATAGACGAAGATCTAGATCAGCAGCCTGAAGCGGCGGAGGCTGACGAAGTAGAAGAGCCTGTGATTCCTGCGGTTGTCCCAGGAATCATCAAGCCAGAAGAATCGGACTCTGACGAGCTGAACCATGAGTGGTACGTCGTCAAGGTTGCGAATGGCCGAGAGGATACACTCTCTCGTAAAGTCGAAAGAAAACTGGCCCTCAGTGGTCTCGATAAATACGTGCGGAACATCGTGGTTCCGAAACAGAAGGTGATCGAGATCAAAGAGGGTAAGAAGCGGGTGCGTGAACAGAAGCTCTACCAAGGCTACTTCTTTATGGAGTGTCAGTTGGTCGATGAGATCTGGTACCTGCTCCGGGAGGTCCAAGGAGTCGGCTCTTTTGTGGGTGGCGGAGCCATCGACAAGCCGATGCCGATGACTGCCGACGAAGTGCGCAAGCTCAGGGACATGATCGAGCAACGCGAAAGCGAAGCTCCGCCTGAGTTGAAGATCGATGTGAAGAAAAATGATTCCGTAAAGGTGAAGGATGGACCGTTCGAAAACTTCGAAGGTATCGTCGAGGAGATTCAGCCGAAAACCGGCAAGCTCCGCGTGATGGTTACCATTTTCGGTCGGGACACCCCTGTCGACCTGGAATACTGGCAAGTAGAGAAAACCTGATCTCGATTTTATCGAGGTCCCAGCGGGAGAACGGAGTGATTGTCATGCTTCGTTCGTTGACCGCAGGATAGGCAGAGATCATGGCAAAAGAAGTCACAGGGCTGATCAAATTGCAGGTTCCTGGTGGGCAGGCTACGCCGGCTCCTCCAGTGGGACCAGCGCTGGGTCAGCATGGCGTGAACATCGGTGAGTTCGTTCAGCGTTTCAACGCTGAAACAGCTAGTCAACAGGGACTCGTCATTCCCGTTGTCATCACGGTCTACGGCGACCGCACCTTTGATCTAGCCTTCAAATCTCCTCCCGCAGCAGTTCTGATCAAAAAGGCCGTAGGCCTTGATAAGGCTGCCAATGATCCAGGTCATGAAGTGGTCGCCAAGATCAGCAATGACCAGGTTCGTGAGATCGCGGAAACCAAGAAGAATGATCTCAATGCTGCTTCTCTGGAAGCGGCCATGCTCATGATTGCGGGAACTGCCCGGAGCATGGGGATACAGGTGGAGGACTGATGCCAAAAACTAGTAAGAGACACTCTGGCAATAAGTCCAAGGTGGATTGCCACCAGGAACTGCCCTTGGCTGAAGCAGTCAAGGCAGTGATGGGCTTTCAAAAGGCCAAGTTCGACGAAACTGTCGAAGTCGCGGTCCGTCTCGGAATCGATCCGCGTCAGGGCACGCAAAACATTCGCGGTGCATTCTCGCTTCCCCACGGAATCGGTAAGACGGTTCGAGTCGTCGCATTCGTCGAAGGTCCTGAGGCAGAAGAAGCCAAGGCCGCCGGTGCTGCTGAAGTCGGTGGAGAAGAGCTTGCCGCAAAGATTGAGGGGGGCTGGTTCGATTTCGACGTCGCCATTGCGCACCCTTCGATGATGAGATTTGTCGGAAAGCTCGGTAAGGTCCTCGGGCCCCAGGGCAAAATGCCAACGCCTAAATCAGGAACGGTGACCACAGATGTGGTCACGGCGGTGAAAGAATTCGTCGCCGGTAAGATCGAATTTCGCAATGACGCCGGAGGAATCGTACATGCTCCGGTGGGTCGTCGCAGTTTCGAAGAGAACCAGTTGGTGGAGAACGTTCAGGCGTTCGTTTCCCACATCGAGAAGTTGCGCCCCAATTCGATCAAGGGCGTTTACATGAAGAAAGTGTTTATCAAGTCAACGATGTCGCCTTCTGTGGCGATTCAAGTGGCGCAGTAGGAGCAGCGAAGCTGGAAAGGAGGGCCCCATGGCCCGCAGGTTGAAGGTGATGATGACACAACAGCTGTCGAATCGCCTCGAAGATTCCGGAGACGTACTCCTCGTGGATTTCTCGGGATTGAATTCTTCCGAGGATTTCGGTGCACGAACGAAACTCCGTGAAGTGGGACTTAACGTCAATGTCGTCAAGAATTCTCTACTGAAGAGAGTGATGGACGAAAGTGGACGTGAGTTCCCTGAAGAGACCTACTCAGGTCCCGTTGCTTTGATCAACGGTGATATCGATGCGATTACCGCGAGCAAGACGATCGCGGACATGCGCAAAGAGTTGGGTAAGAAGTTGCCCATCAAGGGAGGGGTCCTCGAGGGCTCCGTTCTCGGTCCCGATGAAGCCGAGAAGTTGACGAAGATGCCAAGCGTTCAGGAAACGCAGGCAGCGGTCGTTTCCGCGATTGCCGGACCGCTGACTGGCCTGGTCGCCATTACTCAGAATCTGCTCACCGGTCTTCCCGGTGTTGTTCAGGCGATCGCTGACAAACAAAGAGAAGAAGGGGAGTAGCTGACATGTCGGATGAAGCTGCAACCGAAGAAAAGGCACCACCTAGCGAAAAGGTCGGAGCCATCATGGAGAGCATCAAGGGCCTCAGCGTCATGGAGCTCGTCGAGTTGAAGGACGTCCTTGAGGACGAGTTTGGTGTCAGCGCTGCCGCCATGCCGATGGGCATGCCGATGATGGCTGCTGGCGAAGGCGGCGGAGATGCTGCCGAGGAGAAGACCGATTTCGACGTTGTCCTCACCGGCGACGGTGGCAAGAAAGTTCCCGTGATCAAGGCCGTCCGCGGTATCACTGGTCTGGGACTGAAGGAAGCCAAAGAGTTGGTCGAGTCCACACCCAAGGCCGTCAAAGAAGGCGTTCCGAAGGAAGAGGCCGAGAAGCTCAAGGCCGAACTCGAAGAAGCCGGCGCGTCGGTCGAACTCAAGTAGTGATCGCCAGCTCCAGGATCGCACAGCTGTAAGCACACCGCCCATGAAGGTTTCCTTCATGGGATATCGGTGTTTGTGGCTGCCGTGAATCTCTGGGTGTATTGAAAGCTGGGGAGCGTCCTTGCGAGGGATGTCTCCCCGGGATTCGAAAGCCAGTGGTAGGCCCCGGGGGGAGTCCGGGTCTGGAAGGTTTTCGAGAGGTCCCGGACAGCCGTCAACGGGTTGTCCTAGCAGTCCATCTCGCACGGGAATCGCAGATTCCCGTCATGAAGGTTTGCTGATCGAGGGTGCAATGGGTCGTGCCCCCGATCTCAAGGGACTCGTGTCATGTGAGTATCCCTCAACAGATTCTATTCCAGTGCTTCCTCAGTAGAGGTCGCAATGGATCGCTGATTTTTTGAGGGAACGACTGTCACGAAGAAAGCAGGTATCCATGTCGCCAGAAGAAGCGATGGCCGTGGAGCACGGACTGAGACCAACCAAGGTATTTGGTAGTGGTTTGAGGGCTGTGCAGATTCCCAATCTCATGGAGTTGCAGATTAATGCGTACTCCCAGTTCCTCCAGAGAGCTGTTCACTGGGCGGACCGGGACAACATTGGTCTCGAGTCGATCCTCCGTGAGATCTTCCCCATCAATAGTTACGACGAGTCGATCACCCTGACCTACTTGGGTTATGACCTCGGTAGCCCGCGCTACAGCGTCGATGAGTGCCGACAGCTCAAATTGACCTATGGTGCACCTTTCAAGATTCGTTTGCGTCTTGAAAAGGAGGGCGAGTCTCTGGAAGAAGAGGTCTACCTCGGAGAGATTCCGCTGATGATCGGTGGGGGAGAATTCATCGTCAATGGTTCTGAGCGAGTGATCGTCAGCCAGTTGCACCGCTCCCCCGGTGTTGACTTCAGTGAGGAAATACACACTGGCGACGTCAAACTCCACTCCTGCAGAGTCATTCCTGAGCGCGGATCTTGGGTCGAATTCAATGTTACCAAGAAAGGTGCGCTTTCGGTTCGCATCGACCAAAGCGGAAAGTTCCCCGCATCGATGTTGTTGCGTGCCATGGATGAAGAGTTCGGCTCTTCCACTGCGTTGTTGTCCCAGTTCTACGACCTGGAGACAGTCAAGGCGCGAACCGTCAAGGACATCGACAAGCTGATCGGTACTGAAGTGGACGGTGTTCGCACCGGTCGAGTCAGTGCGGAAGATATCCTCGACGCAGAAACAGGTGAGGTTCTTCTTCACACCGGAGACGTGTTCACCGAAACATTCCTTAACAGTTACTTCTCAGAGGACATGACTGCGAAGCGTGGCGGTAAGTCAAGCTTCAAAGTGCTCCCGGAGGTCTTTGACGATCTCTTCCTAAAGACGATTCGCGAAGATAACTCGATTGATCACGAAGACGCTCTGATCAAGATCTACACTCGTCTTCGTCCCGGCAATCCTCCGCAAGTCGCAAAGGCGCGTGAGCTCTTCTTCGACAAGTTCAAGAATGATGCCAAGTACCGTCTCGGAAAGGTTGGGCGTTTCCGCATCAACCGCAAGTTTGGTCTCGATCTGCCTGAAGATGCCCAGGTGATTCAAAAGGAGGACGTCCTAGAATCAATCTCCTACATCTTTAAGCTTCGTGATCGTCAGGGTCAGTTGGATGATATCGATCACTTGGGTAACCGCCGGGTGAGAACCATCGAAGAGTTGGCCGGTGACGAATTGCGCAAGGGATTCCTCAAGCTCAAGCGCACTGTGCAGGAGCGTATGAGCATGATGGAGCCGGAGAATCTGACTCCCCGATCCGTCATTAATTCGAAGACGATTTCCAGTGCAGTTGAGTTCTTCTTCGGTCGTGGTGAGTTGTCGCAGGTGGTTGACCAGACCAACCCGCTTTCTCAGCTGACTCACGAGAGGCGTCTCAGTGCACTCGGTCCCGGAGGTCTTAACAGGAAGCGAGCCGGCTTCGAGGTGCGAGATGTTCACATCTCTCACTACGGCCGCATCTGCCCGATTGAGACTCCCGAGGGAACCAACATCGGATTGATCTCAAGTCTTAGTGTGTTTGCCACCATCGACAAGTATGGATTCCTCATCACTCCGTACTTCCCTGTTAAGAACGGTAAGGCCGATCTTTCCAAGGGGGCGATCCGATTCCTGCGTGCGGACGAAGAAGAGAACAAGTACCTGACACCCGCTGACTCGCCGCTCGATGAGAGTGGTAAGCTGGTCGGAGATCTCGTTCTTGCACGCTACAACGGTGAATTCATCATGGTGGAGCCCGACAAGATCGAGCTGATGGATGTCTCTTCCAAGCAGCTGATTGGTGTGTCTGCCGCCTTGATTCCGTTCCTCGAGCACGACGACGCAAACCGCGCCCTGATGGGGTCGAACATGATGCGTCAGGCGGTTCCGCTGTTGCGCACCGATCCACCTCTGGTTGGAACCGGCATGGAGGAGCACGTCTCCAAGTACTCCGGCATGGTGTTGAGATCTCCAAAGGATGGCACCGTCACCAGTGTCGATTCGACTCATATCGAGATTGACGGTGAACGTCACGAACTGCGTAAGTACCGCGGCTTGAATGAGAGGACCTGTCAGAACCAGCGTCCTTGTGTCGTCCTCGATCAAAAGGTCACCAAAGGGGATGTCATCGCCGATGGTGCAGCCACCGAAAATGGAGTCTTGTCTCTGGGTCGTAACGTGCTCGTCGCATTTATGTCCTGGGATGGATACAACTTCGAGGATGCGATCATCGTTAGCGAACAGCTGGTTCGTGACGACATTTACACCTCGATCCACATCGACGAATTTGAGATTGAAGTCCGTGAGACCAAGTTGGGCCGGGAAGAATTTACCCGAGATATCCCCAACGTCTCTGAGCGTGTTCTTTCCAAATTGGACGAGCGTGGAATCATCAAAACCGGAACCCAGGTGGTTCAGGGGGATATCCTCGTCGGTAAGGTGGTTCCCAAATCAAAGAGTGAGCTTTCTCCTGAAGAGAAGTTGCTACACGCCATCTTTGGACGCGCCGGTGAAGATGTCAAAAATGAATCTCTCACCGTTGGCTCAGGAGTCAAAGGCGTGGTCATCGGTTCGAAGAAGTTTTCCCGGAAGAATGAGATTACTCCGGAAGAGCGTCGTTCGATGCGTACTAAGATGGAGCAGTTGGAGACCGAGACGCACGACAAGATCATCTTTGAGCTGGAATCTCTGCTCAATGAGATTCGTGACGTCACCGGTTCTTCACCGCGCAACCCTGACAATGGAAGGGTTTTCAAAGCTGAAGAGCTCTTCATGTCACGCAGCGTTCACTCGGCCAAGATCGCTCTCAACCCTGAGTTGTTCCTTGGTTCGTCTGAGAAGAACAACCAGAAGATCAAGGACGCACTGTTCCGTCGCTTCCAGGCGATGGAGGAGTTTGAGGATTCCCGTAACCGTGAGGTGAATCGAATGACTCGTGGTGACGAGCTGTCACCAGGTGTCATCGAGATGGTCAAGGTTTGGGTCGCGACGAAGAGAAATCTTTCTGTTGGTGACAAGATGGCCGGACGTCACGGTAACAAGGGAGTGATCTCCAGAATCCTGCCGCTTCAGGACCTGCCCTTCCTTGAGGACGGTCAAATGGTTGAGGTGATCCTCAATCCGCTCGGTGTGCCTTCTCGAATGAACCTGGGTCAGATCCTTGAAACCCAGTTGGGCTGGGCCGCGGACAAGCTCGGTTACCGTGCGGTGACACCTGTTTTCGACGGTGCCACTGAGGCGGAGATTCGCGAAGAGCTGACCAAGGCAGGCCTTACAGACGACGGAAAATCGGTGCTCTACGACGGACGAACCGGTGAACGCTTCGAGCAAAAGGTCACCGTCGGAAGAATGTACCTGTTGAAACTTCACCACTTGGTGGATGACAAGATTCATGCCCGGGCTACCGGTCCTTACTCTCTCATTACGCAGCAGCCGTTGGGTGGTAAGGCCAGGTTCGGAGGACAGAGATTCGGAGAGATGGAAGTGTGGGCACTCGAAGCCTACGGTGCGGCACACATCCTTCAGGAATTGCTCACGGCCAAGTCGGATGACGTCGATGGCCGCGCAAAGATCTACGAATCGATGGTCAAAGGTGAAAACAGTCTGCAGGCGGGAACCCCTGTCTCCTTCGACGTTCTCACCAATGAGATCAAGGGCCTGGGTTTGAACCTCGAACTGGAAAAGAAGTGATACGATGATGGAACCAGTTTACGACAAGGTGAATGATTACGGCGCCGTCAACATTCGCCTCGCGTCGCCGACCGATATCCTCTCCTGGTCACATGGAGAGGTTCGCAAACCTGAAACCATCAACTACCGTACTTATCGTCCGGAGAAGGATGGTCTTTTCTGTGAGCGGATCTTTGGTCCCGAGAAGGACTGGGAATGCGCTTGCGGAAAGTACAAAGGGATCAAGCACAAAGATATCATCTGTGACCGCTGTGGCGTCAAGGTTGCCCACTCTCGCGTTCGTCGAGAGCGCATGGGGCACATCAATCTTGCTGCGCCGGTGGTTCATATTTGGTTCTTCAAGGCGATGCCTTCACGTCTCGGAAACCTCTTGGAACTGAAGACCACTCACCTTGAGCGAGTGATCTACTACCAGGACTACATGGTTCTCGATCCGGGCGATACTCCACTTAAGGAGAAGCAGCTTCTCAACGAAGAGGAGTACCGCTTCGCTCGTGAGAAGTACGGCGATGAGTTTGAGGCAGACATGGGCGCGGAAGCGATCCGTACCATGATTCGGAATCTCGATCTTCCTGCGCTCTTCGAAGAGTTGAAGGAAGAGTATGAAACTACGCGTTCAAAACAGAAAAAGGCGAGCCTGATCCGCAGACTCGGGATCATCCGCACCGTCATCGAATCCGGCAATAAGCCCGAATGGATGATTCTTGAAGCGGTTCCCGTAATTCCGCCTGATCTTCGTCCCCTCGTTCTTCTTGAGAGCGGCAATTTTGCGACCAGTGACCTGAACGACCTTTACCGTCGTCTGATCAACCGTAACAACCGTCTCAAGAAGTTGCTCGACCTGAATGCACCGGAAGTCATCATTCGCAACGAAAAGCGGATGCTCCAGCATTCTGTGGATGCTCTCTTCGATAACAATCGCTGTCGCAGGCCAGTTCTCGGTTCGAACAATCGTCCTCTCAAATCCCTGACAGACATGATCAAGGGTAAGCAGGGTCGATTCCGTGAGAACCTGCTCGGTAAGCGAGTCGATTACTCGGCACGTTCTGTGATCGCAGTTGGTCCAGAACTGAAACTTCACCAGTGCGGATTGCCGAAGAAGATCGCTCTCGAGTTGTTCCAACCCTTTATTATTCGCCGGCTCAAAGAGCTCGGTTACGCCGACACCATCAAGAGCGCCAAGAAGATGCTTGAGCGTAAAGATGATGAGGTTTGGGACATCCTCGAAGAGGTGACCCAAGGGCACCCGGTGATGCTGAACAGGGCACCCACCCTTCACCGCATGGGTATCCAGGCATTCGAGCCGGTTCTCATCGAAGGTAATGCGATTCTCGTACACCCGCTGGTTTGCGAGGGTTTCAACGCCGACTTCGACGGAGACCAAATGGCGGTTCACTTGCCGCTTTCCGTGGAGGCTCAGCTCGAGGCTCAAAACCTGATGCTCTCGACGAACAACATCTTCTCACCGGCACACGGTAACCCGATCATCGCACCGTCTCAGGACATCGTGATGGGTTGTTACTACCTGACGGTGGCCAAGGAAGAGATGCTCGGTGGTGACATCTTGTTCTCAGATCAAAGTGAGGTTCATACCGCACTTGGAGCTGGGAAGATTCACGGTCATGCCTTGGCAAAGGTTCGTTTACCTGAGGGTAAGGTGGTCTTTAGCGCACACGGCAAGGTCCAGGCTGCGGATGAGCACGGTTTCTACAGAACTACACCGAGTCGAATCATCTTCAATGATCTGCTCAATCATCCGGACATGCCCTTCTACAACTTTGCACTGACAAAGAAGGATCTGAAGTCAGTCATCGCCGACTGCTTCCGTATCCGTGGTCGTCGGACGACTCTCAAGTTCCTTGACGACATGAAAGATCTGGGATTCAAGGCTGCGACTCGCTCTGGACTCTCTTTCAGTCTCGCTGACTTGCGGACACCCGAGCGTAAACCAGAGGTTCTCGATCAGACCCAGGGTCAGGTCGATACGATCCAGCAGCGTCACCAAGATGGAGTTATCACCAACGACGAACGCCGCAGTCAGATCATCGATAAATGGACGCAGACCACGAATGTGGTCGGTGACATGTTGATGCAACGTCTCAAGGAAGACACCCGACCTGGGGATGAATACGTCAATCCCATCTTCGTGATGGTGGAATCAGGTGCACGGGGATCCGTGACTCAGATTCGTCAGTTGGCGGGTATGCGTGGACTGATGGCAAAGCCCTCCGGTGAAATCATTGAGACTCCGATCAAGGCGTCCTTCCGTGAGGGGCTGAAGGTTCTCGAATACTTCTCCTCGACTCACGGTGCACGAAAGGGACTGGCGGATACTGCTCTGAAGACTGCTGACTCCGGTTACTTGACCAGGAAGTTGGCGGACGTTGCACAAAACGTTGTGGTCAATGAGTTCGATTGTGGAACCCGGAATGGTCTTTCGAAGAAAGCCCTCAAACGCGGTGAGAAGGAAGCGATTCCATTGGCCGCAAGAATTCGTGGACGCACCTCGGTCTCCGAGATTAAAGATCCGGTATCCGGTGAAGTGGTCGTCGAAGCAGATGGCTTGATTACTTCGCAAATCGCTGACCGTATCCAGGATATGGGCTTCGAGCGCATCTTGGTCCGTAGTCCGTTGACTTGCGACAGCCCCTTGGGGGTCTGCGCCAAGTGTTACGGAATGGATTTGTCGACTGGTAAAGTGGTCGAACAAGGTTTGGCTGTCGGAATCGTTGCGGCCCAGTCGATCGGAGAGCCTGGTACCCAGCTGACGATGCGGACCTTCCACATCGGTGGTGTGGCTTCGAAGGCGGTTCAAGAATCTGCGGTCAAGGCCTCCTATGCAGGAGAAGTGGTTCTCAATGAGGTGAATCACGTCCTCAACCAAGATGATCTAGACGTCGTCATCAGTCGTCGCGGGCTCTTGACGATCGTCAAGGATGGGAAAGAGCTGGAGAGTCACGAACTCAGTTTGGGTGCGATTCTTCATGTCAAAGAGGGGGCGACAGTTCGCAAGGGCACCGCGCTCTTCGACTGGGATCCCCACTCCCAATCGATTCTGACGGACGTGGTCGGTTACGCGAAGTTTGAGGACATCGTCGAAGGTGCGACTTTGAAAGTGGAGATCGATCCTGTTTCCAATCAGGAGCGTCGAATCATCACTGAGCATCGCGGAGAGATGCAGCCGCAGATTCGAATCTGTAGTGATAAATCTGGAGAAGAAACGGTTGCTGCATACCCCGTTCCGGAGCGCGCCATACTGCAAATCTCTGACGGGGATAAAGTTGCTCCGGGAGACTTGTTGGCCAAGTCTCCGCGAGAGGCCTCGGGTACCCAGGACATCACTGGAGGCTTGCCTCGAGTTACTGAGATCTTTGAGGTGCGTAAACCGAAGAATCCCGCGGTGATCGCTGAAGTTGATGGAACTGTCGAGTTCGGTGAGAAAAAGCGGGGTAAAGCAATCATCAATGTCGTTACAGACAACGGGGAAATCCATGAACATGTGATCCCTTCAGGAAAGCATTTCCGTGTGACCAAGGGAGATCAGGTCGTTCATGGGCAACCATTGACTGATGGCGACAAGGTTCCCAAGGACATTCTTCGAGTTGAAGGTGCTGAAGAAGTTCAGCGTTATCTCATTGAAGAGGTCCAAGGGGTCTACTTGTCACAGAATGTGACCATTAATGATAAGCACATCGAAACCATCGTTGCGCAAATGATGCGCAATGTGATGATTCGAGAAGCGGGTGACAGTGATCTGTTGCCTGACACGGTGATCGACCGACATCGTTTCCGTAAGATTTGTGAAGTGATGGTGGAGGAGGGCAAGATGCCTCCGACTGCGGAGCCGATGCTCCAAGGAATCACCAAAGCTGCGGTTCAATCCGACAGCTTTATCTCGGCAGCAAGCTTCCAGGAGACGACCAAGGTTCTCACCGAAGCTGCGCTTAGCGGTAAGAAGGATCGACTGGTCGGCCTCAAGGAAAATGTGATCATGGGTCATATGATTCCTGCGGGTACCGGCTATCGGAATTACTTCGATAAGGGAGTCCGCCATCTCGGTGAGCCTCCAGTCGAACAAAAGCCGGAATTGGAGTCGATTCTCGTTGGAAATCAGGAAAATCAGCAGGAGGTTGCTACAGAGGAAACTCCAGTAGCGGATCCGTTGCGCGAGTTCCTCATGGGTAACACCGATTCTGGCGATACCCCTGAGAATGTGCAGGAAACCACCCCTGAGGCCAGTTCTGGGGAAGGAGAGCTTCCTCAGCATCCGGATCTTTTGGTCGGTGGTGAGCCTTCTGCTTCGACGGAGCCATCGGTAGATACTCCAAATTCGGAAGACGAATCGAATCCTGAGGGTTAGTATGATGGGCCGCCCGGATTTGCTGCCGGGCGGAATGTTGATCATCGTGCTCAGTGCACTGCTTGAATCTAGTGTTGAAATAGCAGTCGTACCTTGAGCGGTGATCTTTAGAGAAAATTAAAGGAGAGAGTGCACCGAGTACTCTGAACCTTTGAAAGAGAACGAATGCCTACGATCAATCAGCTGGTTCGCAAGGGCCGCAAAGACAAGTTGAAGAAGAGCAAGTCGCCGGTGCTGGACCGTTGTCCGCAGCGTCGGGGTGTGTGTCTCAAAGTTCACACCATGACTCCGAAGAAGCCGAACTCCGCATTGAGGAAGGTGGCTCGTGTTCGCCTTTCCAATGGTAAGGAGATCACGGCATACATCGGAGGAGAAGGGCACAACCTTCAGGAGCACTCCATCGTGCTCGTTCGTGGAGGTCGTGTGAGAGACCTGCCCGGAGTTCGCTACCACGTGGTTCGTGGAACAGCTGACTGCTCTGGTGTGGAAGACCGTAAGCAGGGACGCTCCAAGTACGGCAAGAAGAACAAGAAGTAGTGGGGTAGAGAGTTTGGCCAAGCGCAAGAACAAGGTCGTGAAACAAAAGTTCCGCTCAACGCAGCGGTTCCAAAAGCCCGACCCAAGATTCAACAGCATGGTGGTGACGAAGTTCATCAATCGTTTGATGTGGGATGGCAAGAAAGCGATCGCACGAGGAATTTTCTACGACGCCATGGATTTACTCGGACAAAAGGTCTCCGACGCTGAGCCTTTGGACGTTTTCCTTGCCGCTGTGCAGAATGTGATGCCTCAAGTGGAAGTCCGTTCCAGGCGAGTCGGTGGTGCTACGTATCAGGTTCCTGTTGAAGTGACCCGTCGTCGTGCCCAGGCTTTGGCTTTGAGAACGATTATCGAGACTTGCAGAGGCCGCGGTGGCAAGCCGATGGCCCAGCGACTCGCAGAAGAGTTCGCCCAAGCCTACCGCAAGGAAGGGGCCTCGGTGACATGGCGCGAGAACACCCACAAGATGGCAGAGGCGAACAAGCTGTTTGCGCACTACGCCTGGTAGATTGTTAGCGTAGATTGTTAGCGTAGAGTGTCATTAGGCTTCAGCCATTTCCTGACTCTGATTTTGAAAAGATCCCCCGCACCCAAGGTGTGGGGGATCTTTTTTCTTTAAAGAACAAATTCTACGACTGCGTCGGCATCCCTTGAGCAGGAAGCATTCTTGAATGAGAATCCGCAGGTGAAGCGATTTGAGAGCATCACTGAGGCCATATTCCTCTGATGCGATGTCCTTCTGACCACGGGAGAAAAGTGTCCAGCAATACAGAATCGAGCCACCCCACCCGCAACATCGGCATCATCGCCCATATCGATGCGGGGAAAACAACCGTCTCTGAACGGTTCCTCTTCTATTCGGGCAAGGAGTATCGAATGGGGGAGGTTCATGAGGGCAGTGCTCACATGGACTGGCTCGTGGAAGAGCAGGAGCGTGGAATCACGATCACGAGTGCAGCGACTAGTTTTCGCTGGGCAAAGACGGTCCTCAATTTGATCGATACTCCAGGGCATGTCGATTTCACTGCGGAGGTGGAGCGAGCGCTTCGAGTCCTCGATGGTGCTGTCGGTGTTTTTTGTGGCGTGGCGGGGGTGCAGGCTCAATCGGAAACGGTATGGCGTCAGGCAGATCGTTATAATGTTCCGCGCATCGCATTCATCAACAAGTTGGATCGAGCGGGAGCAGACTTTTTACGCGTCGTTGAAAATGTCAGTGAGGCATTTTCGATCGAGGCGTTACCTCTGAATCTTCCCGTGGGGACTGAAGCCGATTTCAGAGCGGTGATCGACCTCGTTAAAATGAAGCAATACTCATTCGATGGGGAAAGCCTTGGAGCGACCGTCATCGAATCAGAGATCGATGAGGATCAACAGGAGACCGCAGAGCTGTGGCGTGGTGAACTCCTCGACCGTGTTGCTGACCATGACGACGAAGTCATGGAGCTTCATATGGAGGGCGAGGAAGTCCCAGAGGATCTGCTTCGTGCAGCGATCCGTCGCGGTACCCTTGAGCGTCGATGGGTTCCGGTACTCGGTGGAAGCGCGCTGGGAAACAAGGGAATCCAGCCACTGTTGGATGCGGTCGTCCACTATCTTCCTGACCCTGCTGATGTGGACTCCCTTGAAGGCAGCGATCCCAAATCAAATTCCGCCATAGAAATCCCCTGTACAGCTGAAGATCCCTTTTGTGCATTGATCTTCAAGGTTCAGATCGATACCCATGGGGAGCTTCTCTACATGCGGGTGTATTCCGGTGAATTGGAAAAGGGCAAGACGGCTATGAATCCCCGGACCGGCAAACGGGAACGGGTGAACTCTATCCATCGCATGCACGCCAACAGTCGTGAAAATCTCGACAAAGCTGTTGCTGGAGACATCGTCGCCATCACCGGACCCCGATTCAGTGGGACCGGCGATACTCTTTGCGATGCAAAGAAGCAGGTCCTTCTCGAAGAGCCGATCTTCCCTGAAACAGTGATCTCGATGGCGATCGAACCAAGGTCGAGTCAGGATCGAGACAAGCTTCAGGACATCCTGAGAAGAATCGAGCGCGAAGATCCGACCTTCAGAACTGAAGTCAATGAAGAAACGGGTCAGTTCGTCATGTCGGGAATGGGTGAGCTTCATCTTGAAGTGATTCGCAATCGACTTGAACGCGATTTCAAAGTCGATGCAAATATCGGTCAGCCTCGGGTGGCATACCGTCAGATGATTGCCAAGGAAGCGCGATCTCGGGTCAAGGTGGAGCGCCAGCTCGGTGGCAAGGATCAATTCGGTGAAGTGGAAGTTCGCCTCGTCCCCCTCGATGCAGGGGCCGATGCTGAGGTGGAAGCGATCGTCTGGGAAGGGGGGCCTCCCCCCGTGGCGCCCGAATGGTTACAGGCGGTCAGAGACACGGTGGAGTCATCTCTCAGTGGTGGTGGAAGTCTGGGCTTCCCATTCATCCAGGTACAGGCTCGGATTTCGATTCCGCCGGTGACTGTGGAGACCACCGAAGCGGGTCTGGCCGTGGCTGCCCGTGAGGCCTTCGACGGCGCTCATGAAAAGGCGGGAGATGTTCTCCTGGAACCGTTGATGCAGTTTCAGGTCACCACGCCGGAGGAGTACTTTGGGTCGATCCATCAGGATCTCCTGCGCCGGAGAGCCCAGATCGAAAGTGTCGATTTGGTGCTGGATCAGCGCAAAATCACCGGAAAAGTGCCTTTGGCAGAGGTTTTTGGCTATACGACCGGTCTGCGCTCCCTTTCTCAGGGAAGGGCTGGATTTTCCATGGAGCCGGTGGGATTCGCTTCAGCTCCGGCGGAGGTTGCCGAGCGATTCCGTTTCTGAGGCCCAGATTCGGCATCTTTTCGGCCCTCAACTGAGGTCCCCCTGGTAAAACGGACGCAGAGGCCTTCCCCGTAACCAGAAGGCGGCATCTCGTTAATTGGCAAATTCTCTGCAAATTGGCTCGTCTTCGTTGACAGGGATTCCTGTCTTCTTAGAATCGTCGTTTCCGGCGTTTGCAAACCCTGCTGCCGGGGCGGTTTCGGACGATGCTCTTGGGGAGGATGATTCCCCCTTTTGTGTTGTTTTTAACTGCCGTCTGGCAAGAGTTTGCATCTCACTCGGCGTTTCCTTTTTAGGGAAAGCCATCGAGGTTTTCGCCGGCTGATTGTGTGCCATGAAGCGTGAGACTCCGAATCGGAGTTTGTGTTTCGACGAGAAAGATGACCTTGGGAAGATTCACACTGTGAGTCGAACCATTCACGGGTCAAAAGCTCTTTGGCAGATCGGGATCGGTACGTGCCTAGCACGAACTGTCGACTGGCCGGCCCTCCGGGAAGTACGCCCCCCGGAGTGGTCGTAGCAGTCGCGGCTTTGATCGAGTGAGTCTTCTAAGACTCGCTCTACCAAAGTTGGCTGACCCAAGTTCACGGGTCAGTTCAGTGGATGGGTGCAGGCGCTCCGTGCGATTGAGGTGTGATTCACCTCCGCAGTGACAGTGTTGATTTTGAAATTGTTTTAAAGTTGGTTTTGATTTCGCCATTTAAAATGGTGCTGGAACTTGCCGGGGATGGAGAACAGACACCCATGCCGAAAGACAAGATACGAATCCGAATGGAAGCCTACGACCACGAGGTTCTCGATGGTGCCTCTGCTTCCATCGTGGACGCTGCCAAGAAGAGCGGCGCCCGCGTACACGGACCGATCCCACTTCCCACTCGTATCGAACGCTATACAGTTCTTCGTTCACCTCACGTGAACAAGAAGTCTCGTGAGCAGTTCGAGATGCGTACTCACAAACGCGTCATCGAGATCAGCGAGGCCAGCCCCAAAACCATGGATGCGTTGACGAAGATCAGCATGCCTGCGGGCGTGAACATCAGGATCAAGATCTAGGAGGACCCTTGGCTCGGCGAATAAGAAAGACGATCCTCGGGAAGAAGCTGGGAATGTCCCAGATGTTCGATGAATCGGGCAACTGGATCCCGGTCACCCTGATCGAGGCTGGCCCCTGCACCGTGTTGCAGGTGAAAAACGATGACAGTGACGGCTACCAAGCAGTTCAGGTTGGATTTGATCCGACTCATAAGGAACCGGGTAAGCCGATGGCAGGGCACTTCGACAAGGTCGGAGTTCAAGCCCAACGCTACGTCCGCGAAATCCCTTCCATCGAAGGGCGAGAAGTGGAGCCGGGGCAGGCCATCGACCTCTCTATCTTTGAGGGAGTCGAAATGGTCGATGTGCAGGGAACGAGCAAAGGTAAAGGCTTCGCCGGTACGGTGAAGCGTTGGAACCATAGTATCGGTCCCAAGAGTCACGGTTCGAAGAGCAAGCGTCAGATCGGTTCGACCGGAATGATGCAGGACCCGGGAAGGGTCATCAAAGGCAAGAAGATGCCCGGTCAGATGGGCAGCGCAAAAGTGAAGGTCAGAAACTTGAAGGTGATCCAGGCGGACGCTGAGAAGAATCTTCTCGTCGTCAAGGGCGCAGTGCCCGGAGCGAATGGAACCTATCTGACCGTCGAGGAGAGTTTGTAATAACTAGCGAGCCTCTGCGATTCCCCTCTGGGGATAACAGGGCGTGGATGGAATGGAACGAGAGCCGTGAGTACCGGACTCGATAACAACAAGGAGCCGCAGGTGTTGGAAGCCGTTGAGGTGCCACAACACGATGCCAATGGAAAGCAGCAGGGCACCAAGACCTTTACGCCCGGTGCGGTATCCAATTACCCGAACATTCCTCTGTTGAAAGAGGCTGTTCGCCGCTACCAGGGACGATTGCGTCGCGGTACGGCCAGCACCCGGACCCGTGGTGAGATCAATGGTTCACCGCGTAAGCCATGGCGCCAGAAAGGTACGGGACGTGCCCGTTCCGGCAGTAAGAAATCGCCGATTTGGCGAGGTGGTGGAGTCGTTTTCGGTCCGCGTCCGCGGAACTATGATTACGGACTCTCCAGAAAGCAGCGTCGTTTGGCAACTCGCCATGCCTTGCTTTCGAAGATGATCGATGGGGAAGCCCTGATCATCGATAGCCTTCCAGTGGACAAAGCTTCCACTTCTGAGTTTAAAAAACGTTTTGAAGCTGCGGGTCTTCACCGCTCTTATCTCGTTTGCCTGCCGACTGCCATGTCGGTGGAGGATCGCCGCAACGTTTGGCTCTCATGCCGCAACTTGGAATCGGTCGAAGTGATGCCGGTCTCCGATTTGAATTCGTTGTCACTGCTGCGCTGTAACAACCTGGTGATGACGGCGGACGCCTTCGAAGAGATCCAGGGAATCGAAGCCCAGCATGTCGCCGGAGGGGGGAACTGATGAAGGATCCGCATACCATCATCCGCAAGCCGGTGATCACTGAAAAGAGCACTTTTCAGGCTGAAGAAAACAACAGTTACATCTTCAAGGTCGCTCCCGATTCGAACAGGATCGAGATCAAAGCTGCTATCGAAGAGATTTTTGACGTCAAGGTGAAGAAGGTGAACACTCTCAACCAGAACGGCAAGCGCCGTCGGGTGGGACGTTCCATTGGCTTCTCCAGTGGATACAAGAAGGCGATGGTGACCCTCGAGCCAGGGTTTGAGATCG
>NHDG01000017.1 GCA_002167285.1 Planctomycetia bacterium TMED53 | reverse complement strand
TCTTCCTGCCGATTTCCGTTCTCGTAACGGACTCATCCACAACGAAGATGGAACCACCACCTACATTTACCCAAAGCAATCCGGTGGTACTTTCAAGAGTGCTGGACATACCTACTTCTGGATTAACCCAGCCACAGGACTCAGAGAAGAATACCTGATTCCTGACACCGTGAATGTGTACGAACTTTCCGAGAACACCGCTGCAGGTGAAGTTAGCTTCATCGCACCTGGAACTCCTTCCACCGTGGATGGAGATGGCAACATCGTCACCGGAACACCTGACTGCTTCGTCGTCGATGGCCTTCTCTGCATGTTCAACCAGGACCCTCGCTTCCCTGCTGAAGTGTTCGGTGCTTTCGAGCAAGCGATTCCCCGCGACATGTTCCTCCAGAACATGACTGGCCAAGGAATCGACATGGTTGGATACATGGTCGGTGACCACGTCATGTACGCCATGGAAGTCTTCACCAACCTCGTCAACCTTGACGGTATCGTTGAGGTTTCAGTTGAGCGCTGGCGCTACAACGACGACGGCAACCAAATTCGCTTCCGCGGAGGCGTCGATGAGCCTCTGGGAATCAACCTTGTCGCCATCGTTCACCTCGATACCGGTGGAAGCCTTGAGTTGGGCATTCCTCTGGAGGCCGCTGCCGACGAAAATGGAAACCCAGCTCCTGGCGCACAGTTTGGCGCTCGCATCGAGTTTGATCTGATCACGACAGCCAATGCTGCCAACGTGACCGCGATCACTCTTGAAGCACGTCACGCTACAAATGGCGTCATGTCTTCTGAGAGATTCGAGCGTTGTGATGTCGATCCTGATAGCTGTGTACCTGACGCAGGTTAGTAGTTATTTAGCTGTTACAGATTTAAAGATCTGAAGTCGAGACACAACAAACCGGGCCCTGGTGATAACGTCACCAGGGCCCGTTTCTTTTTCTGGTTTTCTATCCAATTCCACTTCATGCTGATTTCATGAGCACACCAACGACCGTCCACGACTATCACCTCCTCAGCCCCGCATACGATATGCTTGCCAAAGCTTGGTCCCTGGGAGCGATTCCACAATCCAATACCATTGCTATCAATAAAATTGCTGAGGCTTCAAATATCTTGGTACTCGGACCTGGGACATGCCAAGGGTTTGGCAAATTCGAATTTGCCCCTTGCCATTTAACGCTGATCGACTCATCCGCGGCAATGCTCAAAATAGGATTTAGCGAACTGGCAAAAATCCCTCAACAACGACTACATGTCGTTACTGATGACTTTCGATCATTCACTCCAACAACCAAGTATCAAAAAATCTGGTTACCCTATTTCTTAAACGTCTTTTCTACACAGGAAGTTATCGAGATTCTTGGTGCTCTAAAATCGTGGCTTCAAGACGGCGGAGAGATTGTGATTAGTGATTTTATGGAACCAGATCCCCGATTTCTCCACAGATTCTTACAAGAACTTTGGCATGGAATACCGATGTCATTCTTTCATCTAGTCACGGGCAATTCGTGGCATGGAGTGCACGATTTGCCCAAACTAATTACACTGTCTGGATATCGGATTACAGAATCACACCCCTGTGATTTTGGACCAACAGATCACCGCTGGATCGGAATGTACGTGTGCAAACCATCGATACCTTCCTGAAGACAACGATCCCTTTTCGCTGGAGTTCGGTGATGGCTGTTTTGGGTACGGGTGCGATGGCTCGTTATGGATTCATTTCTGAAAGTTCACAACCCATACCTTGGCCACACTCTGTGTTTGTCTTGTCGAGCTTTACCCTATTGATCTACCAACTCGACTCCATACTAGGGCTCCTTGAGTCACGACCGGTCTCAGCGCTGATAAAGGGTCGGCATCGTTGGCTGATCTTCTCTTGCTTCATTGCACTGATTTGTAGTACTTACTGCTGTTTTCTCTTACCTTCTGAGCGAACTGGCTATCTATCGATTGGCCTAATTCTGATCTCTTTGTATATTTTTCCCGCATTGAAAATCAGGCCCGCCTTGGATCGCTTTCTGCCAATTCGTTGGACTTATTTATCGATCATACTTGCCAGTGCGGCGATTACGATGGGAGGAGATCCCGCTCATCTACCTCACATGCTCCCAATAATTGGAGTTCTCCTATGTGGGAATTTATTGATCTGCGATTTCCGTGATCAAGATCAAGATCAAGCTCACCCAAACAGGACTGCATTCCCCTGGGGAGCAGAGCACGCCAGAATTATGGTAGGTTCATTGCTTCTCATCGCGGTGGCGCTGATTTTTCTGAATAGTGATAGAGCCCTGTCCCAGTGGCATTGGCTTGCAGCGATCTGCTGTGGATCAGCTTTACTCTGGTTAGCGACCTACCAGGAGAAATCTCCTTGGAGGATGACTTTTTTAGCTGATTTCTCCCCTGTGGCAGCCGCAATCATCTTATCGCTGCCTTAATCTGCTTCAGTTCGAAAACTCAGACCAAAACAAAGAGTCACCGCGTTGCGCGGCGACCATTTCGACTCCCAAGCCACCTTCAACAGTAACTTTGACCTGTTCGGTCAGCGGGGCGCCAGGGCAATCCAGCCACGATTCAACAGCAGGGATTCCTGCCGGCTTCGAATCTGAATAAACCTCGACCCAATTCCCATGACGATCAAGAAGCTCGATCAATACCGGATGTCCGGCATCGGGGCCTTGAATGATCAAAAGAGATTCAGGGATCACTGGTCCATAAAACGAAAAGACCTGCTCATGAAGTTCGTTTGTAGTGCTGAAATTTGGGAAAACCTCATCGGACTCGGGTAACACCTCAGCAAACTCATTGGAGATTCCTGTCGGCTCCAAATCAGTGCTTTCAAAGTTGGAATTCTCACGATTGCCCTGGGATTTTCGGAATGATTCTATTTCGTTCCTGAACCCCTCCAGCATCGCCATCAATTGAGGCTCTTCAGAATAGGACTTCACTTTGCCCAGTTCTCCTTCGAGGTGCTCGACCCTTTCCATGAGGTCCTGAAGTAGCGGCTGATCCGCCTCTACAGAAACTTCATAGTGTTGCGGTTGGAAAGTGTCTGCAACCTTGACAGGCTGGCCCGGCATGCCAATCAACGCCATGCAGCTGCCAGAGATCACTCCAGTCAGCAAGAGGGCGAGAAAGACGGGATTTTTCGGCAACAATGGCATCGTTGAGTCCTCCGTGGAAGGATACGATGCTCTCAGAAAGTTGCCCAAAAAGCCGCTGAGTGGACTTGAGCCACATTTACAGAGAAAGACCGAAAGTGCGTAACAGCCCTATGGAGAAAAGACTGATCCACTCCCCTCATCTTGAGAGGACTTTCCTATCGCACTACTCTCCAGAGGGTACACCTGAAGAAGAACGGGAATCGTCGGTCGCCCTCGAAGAGGAACTGGATCACCTGTGGAAGGTGATCGTTTGGAATGATCCTGTCAACTTGATGAGCTACGTGGTTTACGTCTTACAAAAGATCTTTGGGCATTCCAAAGAAGTCGCCACACGCCACATGCTGGAGATTCATCATGACGGTAAATCCATCGTTTGTACGACAGAGCAGGAAAAGGGCGAGCGCTATGTATCGCAACTGCACGCTTTTGGCCTACAAGCGACACTGGAAAAAGATGCTTAAACCCCCTTTTCATTGATTTGGATAAAGATGAAAAAGACTTACTCCATTCGATCAGTCATTTTGACCTTAATGATCAGCGAAGTCTTTGTCGCCATCATTGTCACGGGGTTCCTCTGGTATTCGAATGGTAAATCCGCTGTTGATACCCTCTCAAGAAATCTCAGCGCTGAAATTGAACTACGAATTGAAGAACGCATTATCGCTGTTCTTGATTCAGCAAAATTACATGCTTCAAATCAAGCCAACGTCTTCGCCAAAAAACTCATCACCATCGGCTCGAACGATCAAAAAGATCTAACTCTTGGTTACCAAAAGGGCGTCCTTGATCAATATCCGCAGATCACGACCCTCTTCACTTGCTCACCACAAGGAGAACTTTTCGGACTTCAACGATCGAAATCAGGCGGTTACCTGGAGCTGGAAAGTGAGGCTGGGAAGCCTGGTCTTCGAGAAATTCTTCCCGACGGTAAAGCGATATTCATCGATGACTTCAACGCCACCGAAAGACCTTGGTACAAAGAATCGATGGCCAAGCAACGAGCCGGCTGGACACCCGTCTATCATTTCCCAGGGGTCCCCCAGCTGGGCATGACTTCATACGAAGTTATTGAAGGACAGAATGGAGTCGAGCTGATCAGCGGGTGCGATCTAACCCTTGGTCCACTCAATCAGTTTTTATCTGAACTCAACACTTCTGAACATAGCGAAATTGTACTTCTTGATGACGAAGGAGCCCTGGTTGCCTCCAGCGCCCTCGATTCATTCACAGAAGTCAAAGCCACTGAGAATGAAGGTGTTTCTTATAAACGCGTACTTGGTGTCAATTCCCAAGCACCCATCATTCGCCAAGCGGTTGATCACTTAACACGACTCCATGGAGGGGCTCCTTCACGCTGGGCAGACAAAGGTACCGTAGAGATGGATTCTGAAGATGGAGGCATCTACATCTCTTGGTTGACGATCAATCTGGATGAAGAAGAACGCTGGGTCAGCCTCCTCGCCATACCCAGATCGGATCTAACGATGGAGGTCAGTCAGCGAACCCGCTATACAGCCATCGCTTTTTTAATCTTGATTCTGATTACGATTCCCCTGGTTTGGCGAACCGCTGAAGGAATCACCCGTCCAGTCATGGAATTGAATCAGGGGCTAGATTTGATCTCCCAATTCAAAATCACTGATTCTGACATGGGCCAAAACTTCAGGCCGTCAAGACTACGAGAACTGAACGAAATGCAGTCTCGGATGCACTCGATGCGACACGCACTCACCTCGTTTGAAAAGTACGTCCCTTCTCGAGTTGTGAGGAAATTAGTCACCGAGGATAAAGTGGCGGTGCCAGGCATGGAGGAGGCAAAGGCCTGTATCTTCTTCTCAGATATCGTCGGCTTCACCAATGTTGCAGAAACTCTGGATCCAGATCAGTTGGTCAAACTCGGCGGCGAGTACCTGGAGGGAATGAGTCAGCAAATTCACCAACACGGTGGAATACTCGATAAATTCATTGGTGACGCCATCATGGCTTTTTGGATCGCGGAGCTTGATGGTAAACGTGTCACTTCAAAAGCATGCCACACGGCACTTCTTTCGCAGCAGAGCCTCAAGGTTCTGCGAGAAGATTGGCTGAAGCGTGATTTACCAGCATTGAGAGCCCGGATTGGCCTTCACACTGGCCCGGTCAGGGTGGGCAATATCGGTTCCTCTTCACGATTGAACTACACCATCCTTGGGGATTCAGTGAATCTCGCCAGTCGCCTTGAAGGCATCAACAAGATTTACGGAACCGAAATTATCACCAGTGGCGAAGTTCAAGAAATCGCCGGTAACGAGTTTCACTTCAGAAAACTGGATCAGGTCGCAGTCAAAGGTCGTCGTAAAGGGGGCGCCATCTACGAGTTGGTTTGCCTCTCTGAATCGGCAACACAACACCAGATCGAAATCGCTCAGATCCACGAATCGGCCCTCGATGAATACATCGCCGGCAATTTTGATGTCGCTATGAACACGTTCAGGAAACTTCAGGACTTGGACCCCGAAGACAAACCTTCCAAACTTCTGATTGATCGCTGCGAGCAGCTCGTCGCGCAGCCTCCAGAAGAATGGAATGGCGTCATCTCCCTCGACCGTAACATCAAAGACAACGGCTAAGCTTGAGGGATTCATGAGTAGGCGATTTAGAATTCCTTGGCCTTACCGTTCAAGAAACGAGTACCACCACCACGACGACCAAGATCTCACCGATGAATGGCAAAAGGAAGTCTATGAACATGCTGCCGCACTCGCTGAGAAGTATCGCTATGAAAAAATCGCCGATGTCGGATGCGGTTCCGGCTACAAACTTGTTCATTACTTTGAAGATAAAATTACTCTGGGTCTTGAATTGGCCTGCAATCTCGACTTCTTAAGGAATCAGTATCCGCAGCGAAACTGGGCTCTCAGTGATTTTGACCACATCCCTGATTTCAAACCTGATTTAGTGATCTGCTCTGATGTCATCGAACACCTCGTCGACCCCGATGACTTGTTAAAATTTTTATTGCGCCTGAATGCCAGGCACTACGTGATATCGACACCGGACCGATCTTTGCTCTTTAAGCCATGGCAAAGGCGATACTGGGGCCCCCCGCGGAATCCCAGTCACCAAAGAGAATGGACTTCAAGGGAGTTTTTGAGCTACATTTCGGATACATTTGAGGTATTGGAACATGTCATCACCCGTAAAGATCAGGCGACGCAGATGATCGTATGCAAACCGGGGACGACAAGCCCCAGATAATCATCGAAACAGGTTTCTCCATGCTACATGCAGAGCGTTCAGAGGACGGCTCATTCCGATTAACAGGTCACCCTGGCATTCTGAATGCCTTGTGGTCTGTTCCTAGCACGTTGCGAGAAGTGATACATAACCCAGTGGATCATCCGACCTCCTATCAACGACTCTTTCCTTCAACCTATCTCGATGAAAAGAAAGAAAAAGAACACCGACGTTTGATTGGTGAGGCGATGCAAGAGCGCCAGTTGGCAAAGATTGCACTCTTTGAAAGAATTCTCACTGACAGTGGTGAAGGCATGGGAGTCTTGAGAATTAGAGAACGGGATTTTGACGCCTTTGTTGCCTTGTTAACTGACATGCGCCTGGTCTTGGCAGATATGCTGGGCGTCGAAGATGAAGAGTGGGAAGAGCATTTAAGCGAAGAGCAAATGCTTCAAGATCCGCGAGTACAACTGCTTCACTTGATGGCGGGTGTCCAACAGCTGCTTCTCGATGCGACCGGCATGGTCTCCGACCTAGAGATCGATCCTGAGACTGATCTCTAAGCACTACCAGAGATAAAAGGATTCCCCCACCTCAGCGATGCCAAACCCACGTTCGATGACGGAACGACGAATCTCTTCATCATGAAGAGCAGGATTGGTGTGATTGAGGTGAATAAAGCGGAAGCGACCGGGGTACTTTTTTGCCAGGTCTTGTAATCGATCCATCGTTTCCACCATCGGTGGGTGGGGAATCTTGGACATATCCCGGCCGGGAAGTTCACGCCCATCGTAAAAGGTGGCATCCAGATAACAGACATCTGCCCCATCGATCAGCGTCTCCAGAATGTCATCATTCCAGCGATCGATGTCGGGACAGAAAACAACGGTACGACTGAAAGATTCAATTCTCCATGCCACCGTATCAGCATATTCATTGCGGTGCTTGACGGCGATGGGGGTCACTTTCAGCCCAAAACCGAAGTCTTCGAAGGTGATGGCCTGTCCCGGCTCACTCTTTTTCAGGTCGACCTGCTCGAGTTTGACCAGTTGATCCCAGGGACCGTTCTCTTCCAGAAAACCCGCCATCTTCGGCGTGCAATACACCGGCATCGATTGGGTGGAAGCCACCTCTCGACCAAAGTGCATCAAGCCGGTGTAGTGACCGATGTGGGCATGGGTCAGAAGCACCGCTTCGACCGGTTTTCTCGGTCGCCCAGCGAAACTGATCATCGCCAGCTGCTCTTCAATGGCCGGGGTCGCCTCTACCAGAATCGCCTTCCCCTGCACCATGTCGACGATGGCCAGACAGGAGGGGCCCAGCCTTTGACCACTTCTGCGTGCCGACTCACAGCACTCTTTCAGACAACCGACGTGAGGAACACCACCATCCTGGGCATTGCCGAGAACAATGATTTTGCCACCCTGATTGGCCCAGTTGCGCCCACCCCCGTTTTCGTCCGTATTTTCAGGCCAACCGGGAGGCAGGACGATGCCATGGGGCTTCAGTTCCGCGCTCTGCTGACCGAACGGACCCTTCGAAATCCCTGCACATCCACTGAGTAGGAGTAAAACTGCGCCAATCAACAGAACGGAGAACGTGCGGGACATGGTGACCTTTCCGAATCAGCAACCGGCTGCTGGAGAAAGACTGAGATTCTGCAATCGAACTCTGTATTCAACATCTGAATAGTCAGCCTCAGGACCATTATCCACATTTTGTTGAAAGACTGTGCCAACCTGCACAGTGAAAAGCATCGATCGGTACCCGAAGATCGTTCCAAAAGAGATCGGGTTTTCGAAAGAGTTGGGTTCACAAAAATCGATGACTCCCGGCTCATTCACACTGATCAGAACTCCATTGGCGTTGACATCCAACACCGTCACAGCAAGCCTGGAAAAAGAATGGGACCACGGACCTTCTATTTTTCGGGGACGCTGCCTGTTTATTTGGCCATTCCGACGATGCTTTTCGAGAATATCGATGTATTGACTGGCAGATTTGTGAAACGGTCGATCATAAGACCAATGAACCGCTTGATCTTTATGGGTGATGTACTGATCAAAGTTATGAAGAACCTGCCCCTCCGGATGCCAGTCCTTCCTGGCCTCTGCGAAACTGCCGCTGTGCAGATGGTTGATCTGGTCACGAACGAGAGTCACTGCAAGCCCGGTGTATATGGCCGCATTGTTGTATTTCTGAAGATATTCTTTGGCGTTCTCCGTCAGGCGAACAAAAGGTGGAAAGGTCTCGGCAGATTCCTGATCGCCAAACTCTGCCATATCTCGCGTTGCTTTAACCTGTGGAGGCTGGGATTGAAACGCCATGGCCTCTGAGGCGATGGTTATTGCGGTCGCCATCAACCAGACTGATGTCAGGACGATCAGCAGCTTTCTGGTAAAATTCATCGTGCTCTCCTTTAAATGCAGCCAGAGAGAAAGAGTTTCCCACATTCAAAACTGCAGAATTTCGGATCCACAGGTATTGTATCGGATCCACGAGCCGATTCGGAATCTCCCCTTCTCCCCGATGGCAAACTTCACAGGCAATCAGCGGTGAGCCCGTTCCTTTCCTCGCCTGAGCCCCAATTCTCGCCTATATTGAGAGTCTGCTCGGGGCGTACCTCTTTTGAAGTACTGAGAAGCACCCGTGGAACCTGATCCGGATCATGCCGGCGGAGGGAAAGCAGCGGCTCATCCCGACTGCTCGCTCCCTGCCCTGATTCATCTTTTGACTGCACGACCCATGAAACTCATGGATCACCGAACAAGGAGTGACTTCGATGTCTTCAAATCAGGACTGGTCTCTGCCCCTGCGGGGTGCCGCCAATCCCTCCACTCAAAAGGAGGGTACCAACCCCGGCTCTTTCGCCAATGCCGCTCAGGTTGGTGGACCCTTGGCCTACTCTTCTCCGGATACTCCCGGGATGCCTCAGCCCTCCGACCTGACCGCCTGGGATTTCCTTCCAGCGAACTGGAGCCTCGAAGCGTCTTCCGCCGAGCAGGGATGTGCCGGACATAATCATCCGGAGATCGGCGAGTTCATTCGCGCCGTTGCTCCCGAGGGATTCGAACCGATCACCCAGTTGGAAAGCGCTCGTTTAGGCATTGTCACTGCCGAGATGAAAAGGGTCGCCGAGCGCGAGCCCCATCTCACCCCGGAGCAGATCCGGGATGAGATCGCTGCCGGCCGCCTGATCATTCCCGCCAATGTGCATCACCTGGCCCACCAGCTCGATCCAATGGCCATCGGCCGTGCCAGCAAGACGAAGATCAATGCCAATATGGGAGCCTCCCCTGTTTCTTCCGGAACCGATGAAGAAGTGGAAAAGTTGAAGTGGTCCCAGCGTTGGGGTGCCGACACGGCGATGGACCTCTCCACCGGTGGAGACCTGGATGCCTGTCG
>NHDG01000016.1 GCA_002167285.1 Planctomycetia bacterium TMED53 | reverse complement strand
TTGAACGAAAAAAGGGCTGGATCCGCAGCGCGGATCCAGCCCTTTTTTAATTCACTTTGGTAGCTCTTATGCATCTTTGCGTTTTTGGACCGTATCCCGATTGGTGATGTTGTTGGAGTTAGCGGGAATCTCGCCATTGGCAAAGTGATCGACGGTGATCGCCTCTTGGCGAGCTTGTTCCGCACTGTGAATTCTCAATGCCCCTTCGGCATCGATAATTCCTTTTTCGAGCCCCTTTTCGACCAGACCCGGAAGCGGCCCCTTCTTTAGATCGCCACGGCGGATCGCCTGCTTCAGTGCATCGCGATCCGGTTGAGCAGCGACGACCTTTTCGAGAGCGTTTTCGAGGGACCACAAGCCCGGCGAAGAAGTCGGGCGTCGCATCACTGAATCGGTCAATGAGTGCCACAGTTCTCCGCTGTCGAGAAGCTTTGCAGAGATCTTTGCCGACAGCTGATCGCTGGGGCCATTGCTGCGAGCGCCGCCGGGGACTCCGATCAGGCGCAGGCCCCATGCTGCAGGGCGCAACGGCAAGTTGTCGAGGAATCCACCCATGGCGGCTTCCGTTTCGCGGACACAGATCTGTAAGAGGTAATCGACCAATTCCTGATCTCGGCGTGGACGTCCATCGTCCTGGAACTTTTTCAACGCTGCCGAGCCGACGACCATCCAGGTGAGGGCATCCGCTAAGCGACCTGTCAGGTGCTCCTTGCGCTTGAGGGTTCCACCGAGGGTTCCCATGGCAGCGTCGGTACACAGCGCGAAGGCACTGGAGAGTGCGGTCAATCTCTGATGACTACGGCCGATGGATCCGGCGAAGTTTCTCGGGCCGAGGCGAGCGCCGGTCAGTCTTTGAAGCAATGTTTGAGTCGCCTTCGAGACAACGAAGCCGACGTGACCCCAGAAGGCCTGATCGAATGCTTTTAAATCGTTATTCTCGACTGCGGCCAGCTCCTTCTGAACGAAGGGGTGACAACGAACCGCACCTTGACCAAAGATGATTAGGGTTCTCGTGAGGATATTGGCACCCTCCACAGTGATGCCGACGGGGACCGCGGCGTAGGCATTTGCCAGCTCATTGCGGGGACCACGGCAGATGGCATTGCCGGCGACGACATCCATGCAATCGTTGACTACCTTGCGCAGAGTTTCAGTGGCATAAGCCTTGGCGACAGCACTGATCACCGCAGGCTTTTCGCCACTATCAACCGCCAGGGTGGTCGAGAGTCTCAGGGCGTCGAGGGCGTAGACGTTTACAGCGGAGCGAACCAGGGGTTCCTGAACTCCTTCGAAGCGTCCCACCGGCAAACCGAATTGCTCGCGCACCGAAGCGTGGGCTGCAGCGACTCGCAGGGAAAGCTGCGCCCCTCCTGTTGAACTCGATGGCAGCATGATGCCACGTCCTGCGGAGAGGCACTGCATCAACATCGTCCAGCCCTTACCGCAACCCGCGCGACCGCCGATCACCGTATCGAGGGGGACGACGACATCGCGGCCGCGAGTGGGGCCATTGAGGAAAGGAACACCGAGAGGGTCGTGACGCTCGCCGGTTTCGACTCCGGGAGTCTCAGCGGGCACGAGTGCACAGGTGATTCCCAGATCCTCCTGATCACCGAGTAAATGGTCTGGATCGTAGAGTCGGAATGCGACACCGACGAGGCTCGCCCGTGGCGCAAGGGTGATGTAGCGCTTTTCCCAGTTGAGACGAAGTCCGAGCACCTTTTCACCGTCGATCTCCTCCTCGACGACGATGCCGTGGGAAGACATCGACCCTGCGGCATCGGAACCGGCGCCCGGTTCCGTCAATGCAAAGCAGGGGATCTCTAATCCTTTGGCAAGCCTGGGGAGAAGACGCTTCTTTTGCTCAGTGGTTCCGTAGTGCAGCAGTAATTCTCCGGGGCCCAAGGAGTTGGGCACCATGATGGTGACCGCTAAGGCATTACTGACGGTGGCCGCTTTCGAGATGACCGTAGAAATCGCCGTCGCTGAAAAACCGAGGCCGCCGTATTCCTCCGGGATGATCATGCCGAAGAAACCGTGATCGCTGAGGTACTGGAAGGCTTCTTCGGAGATGGTTCCATTCTGGCGGTCTTGCCAGGTATCGACCATGTTGACCAACTCGGCGAGGGGGCCATCGATGAACTCTTGCTCGCGGGCGGAGAGTTCGTAAGTCCCTTGCCCCAGGTAATCATGCCAGTTGGGGGTGCCGCTGAAGATCTCCCCATCCCAACCGACGGTTCCCCCTTCGAGGGCTTCCTTCTCAGTATCGCTGATGGGGGGGAGGATGCTGCGCACGATGTTCATGGCAGGGCGACTCAATATCTGAGCGCGCAACGGTGGAAGGAAGGTAAAGGCCGCAAAGGTGGCGAGGAGACCGAAGTAGATCGTCTCACCATTATTGCCCAAAGCTACCGGCCAGCCGATCCACATAGGATCGAGACCGATGATGAGACCTGTGAGCACGATTCCCCAGCGCACCAGACCGACCGAGGCCATAAACAACCCGGGGAGGAGTGCTACGAGTCCGTGAAGGAGCATTTCCAACAATTGAGGGGAGTCTTGCATGATGGGGGTCTCCGTTTCTGTCAGGAGCCTGAAGTGACCGTTTCTTCTGTAATTCTGCCATCATCCGACAAAATATCCCAACCGAATATTGACCCCATCATATCGGCGATCTCCAAAGGGTTGATTCCGAAGTCGAAGTTTAAGATCAGCAAGGTACCGGAGAAACCGATCCACGAGTCCCGACTTCGCTGTTGTTGGGGGGTGAGAGCTTCCAAGGAAGGAGCCCGGGTTAGCAGAGGATTGGGAAAGTAACGGTGCATCCGCAGTAGGCTGTTGTTCTCGCCGGTGATGTAGTCGTTGCCGGTGAGCGATAGATTGGCGAGGAGAACTGCGCCGGGAGGTTGCAGCCACTCGCCGAAGAGCTCTTCCTTTCCGGCAATATTTGCGGGAATCCCGAAGAGGGTTAATGGAAAAGCGGCGGTTCTGAGTTGTCCGACCGGTTGACCGGGACGAGGGTCCCAGCCGATCGATTGGCGAGGTTTCATACTGAGGTCAAAGACGCCGACCGATGGGTGGACCCAATCGGTGACCTCCGCTTCGAGGTAGATCCCGAGGCCGAGCCCCACCTCTGCTTGCACGCAATCGGCAAGATCTCTTTTCAGAGGAGCAGAGCAGCCACTGATCAGCAAGATGGTGCATATGAGACCGAGAGAGTTTCTTGAAGAGATCAAAGGAGATTCCTTTCGGTGTCCTGTTTCGGGCCGAGCCGGGACTTCCCATGCCACCAGATTGTTTTAACATCCTTCCTGTCCCTTGGCTGAATATATTCGGTAACGGCACAGTAAACAGGGGCACAGTAACGGCAGAGTAAAACGGCAGAGTAAAACGGCATTGGAATGGCGATTTCGACAGGAGAGCCCCTTTGGGAATTGAAGCAGCGATCACCGAAATTCAAATCGATTTAGATTCGAATCGTAGAGGTGTCCGAGGATCATCGGTTGCAGACGACACGAAACTACTTTGGCGAGTGTGGCTGAGTTTGACTTTGAGCCTCTTCTTTTGCGTGATACCTGCTTTTTGGGTGGTTCCTGCTTCAGCCGCACTTTATGCGCATATCGATGAGATTCCCGAAGAAGTGATCGACCGCGATCGATCGGTTCGACGTCAATCGGAAGCCAGAACCGAAGCGCTGGCGGCGATTCGCGAAGGTGTTGCCGCCGGGCGTCCGCAAGTGGCACTCGAGTATCTGGGCGATGCCTCGGGAATGGTGCGGGATGCGACCTTTGATCAGTTGAAGAAGATGTCTACCGAACAGATTTCCCAAGTGATCGAGGAGTGGCCTCGGCATCCGTTGCGTAAAGCTGCTCCGCAGAAGAGGTCTCTCATCGAAGCGGGGCTCGCGGAAGTTTTGTATCACCACCCCAATGCCGAGGCGGAATCGTGGCTCTTTTCCATCGCGAGCTCTCGCAAGCAGGAAGAGGGGACCCGAGAGTTGGCACTGGCGGCTCTCGGCCAACTTCCCAGCAACTCGCTGAAGAAGAAAACTCTTCAGGGAATCACCCGACTTGCGGAGCGCGAGCCATCCTGGTGGGTTCGCGGGGAAGCCCTGTTGTGCCTGTGTGAGCACGACCAGGAGGCGGCTGCAAAGGCGGTTGCCAAAGCTTGGCAAGAGAAGAAATCGCTGCCGATGCGATTGATCAGTTTAAGAGCCCAAGCGCTTCTTGAGCCGAAGACCGCCATCGGTTGGGCTCAGTCGCTGTTGTCGGAGGAGATCAAAGATCGTAAAGGAATCTGGAAGGGGCGCCTGGAGCGAGGGGCTCTCTCATTGATCGGAGAGGAAGGGGCTCAGCTACCTCGTGCTGAGCGGGCTCCCTACATCGACGGGTTGATCGCTCGGGCACTGGAAGCTTCTGGTCGATCGTGGGTTCCGGAGATCCCTGCACTCAAAAAACTGAGTGAAGGTGCGCTCGATTCCAACAGTGTGATCGCCTGGGATTCCTGGTGGCGCAGCCGTCGGGATGAGTGGATTCAAGGGCAGCCGACCGCCACGGGAGAAACCTCTCAGGGGGAAGCTACAAAAAAAGATGAGCCGGGCCAAACCAAAGTTGTCGAGTATCACGGTGTTCCCATCGATTCGCGGAGAATCGTTTTCGTTTCAGATGTTTCGGGGGGGATGTCGAGAAATCTCGCCGGCGATTTTAATGGTCCTGGCCCCCTGCGTTTGGAGGTGGCTCGAGCAGAACTTTTGAGAGTTCTCGGCGAGTTGCCGGCGGAGGCTCTGGTTCAGGTGATTTATTTCGCCAGTTTGAGGATCCCAGTCTTACCTGCCCCGCAGCTATTAGGGCGCTGTCACAAAGTGCTGAAGAAGCGCATCGGCGAACAGGGGGTTCCCCAAGGAAGGGGAGAAGCGCGCGGAAATCTTTACGCGCCTCTGAGAGCGGCTCTCTTTGAGCCGGGAGTCGATACGGTCATGTTGTTGACGGAGGGAGCGGCGACTGAGGGTCGCATTCACGATGGCGATCGCCTTCTGTGGCATGTCTCACGTTGGAATCGCTGGGCGCAGGTTCGGCTTCATGTGCTTTCGGTCGGTCGATTGTCAGGAGGTAATCGCTCCTTCTTGGAGAAGTTGGCGAGGGATCACCGGGGCGAGTTTCACGATATCGACGATCGTTTTCGTGAACCGGTGAGAGCTCGGTAGTTCTTGGCAAGAGGTCTGTTGAGTACCGCATCCTCTTTTTTTATTCGGCAGTCGTTTCAGATCTATTCGATGAAGATTTATTCGATGAAGATTTTTTCCAGCCGCCAGGTAGCGGCACCTTCTTGGTATGCGAGTTCGAGGATATCGCCACTATCGACGGTCACGGTGAATCCGTGGATTGGTGGTTGGAGGGAACGATCGACCCAGTGGGAGTGTTGGTGAGTCACCTTGAAGGAGCGGCGATTCCAACACAGTGATACCACTTCCATTCGGTCGGCATGAAAGCGGATCACCACTTCCTCGAGGGGTTCATCGATGGTCTCTTCGCGAACGACGGTCATTGGGAGCGAGATGATCGTTGGGAAGCCGGTGATTTCGAATTTAGCGAATTGGAATTTAGCGAGTTGGCTGAATTGAACTTACGGATGACACCAATCAGCTTGCCGAAGATCTGTACTTCTCCCATCTCTTTCTTCAATTCCAGAGGAGGAAAATCAGGATTCGCAGCTTCCAGTTGAACTTTTGAACTTTGATCGCGACCACTGGCGATGCGCCAGCGCTTCAAGGTCCCTTCTCCATCGATGGTGACGGCGGCGATTTCACCATTTTCAACCTTGGGCTGGCAACGAATGATGGCGTGATCGCCGGAGTGAATCCCAGCGTCGCGCATACTCTCCCCTTCGACGAGAAGAGCCACGACATTGCTCTTCTGACCGAAAGCAGTGGGTGGCATATCGAGCCAATGATCTGGAGTGTCGCCACTCTCGAGACAGCTTTCGATCGGTACGCCCGCAGCGATTCGGCCGACGATGGGAATCTGTTGAACAGGGTCCCAGCTGTCCGATTTAGAGTGCGACTTACCGGAGCTGTGACGTTCTTGGTTTGTGGATTTTTGCTGAGAAGTTGCCGCGGTCATCGGGGCCCAACTGCGGGATCCTCCACCAGGGACTTGGGTAATCAAACCTTCTTGGGCGAGCTTTTTGAGATGCCTGTGTACCGAAGCGGGAGATGACAAGCCGAGCTCGGTGGCGAGTTCGCGAACGGTTGGGGGACGTCCCGACCCATTGACGATCAAATCGAGCATTCGTTCTCGGGTGGTTCCAGCCGGGTCAGGTCTGGTGACAGAAGTTTCAGAATCGCCTTTGGTCATCGCCGATCGTTTCGTTTCGTTCGTTTTCGGAAAAGGAATTCAATGACCATTCACACGTTGAAGCACAGTGAGAAGCACAGTGAGAAGCACAGTGAGAAGCACAGTGAGATCAACGTTGGAAAGCCCGAGAAATCGAAAGGGTTCCTCTGGAGGTCCATGGTCACGGGCTCAGGATGGCGAACAGATGTTCGCATGTCAACCGAGGAGGGTTAGGGCTTGGTTCCGTGCTCAGCGGTAATGGTGGGGGTCAAGCCGCCACGGACATAAAAATGACCGGTGACTTTGAACCAGCGAGGTTCACACGCTGCGACCATGTCATCGAGGATTTGATTCGTAATCGCTTCATGGAAAGCGCCCTCATCTCGGTAGGACCAAAGATAAAGTTTGAGGGACTTACTTTCGATGCACTTTTGATCGGGGATGTACTCCAACTCGAAACGGGCGAAATCGGGCTGTCCGGTCATCGGACAAAGGCAAGTGAACTCGGGACAATCGAAGTGGATGACAAAATCCCTGCCTGGCTGGGGATTTGGGAATGTTTCGAGATTTCTACTCGGACGGGTGGACATGGAACCCCCTGATTCAAATCTGGACTGCTGGGCATGTTAGCGTGCCGGGATTGGAAGGGGGAGGGGACTTCCGCGGATTCCTCACGATTGCTGATAACTATGGAATCTTATCTCCTAAAGAGGACGTCTAGTGGAGGTCGAGGTCTTCAGGGGATCGCCCCACAATGTCCTGGATATTAGATGTTTATGCTTTCGGAGGACGATATATTTGATCCCGGAGTGACTATTGTGACTTCGTGGCACCTCGAATGACGGTCATCGAGATGCAAATTGTGAAGAGCTTCGTGCGAAGAGGTAAGCCCCTTTGAGTTCATCCAGGCACATCATTCTGGGAAATGGTTCCGAACTGCGGAGGGTATTGTCTCTGATAGAGGCTGACCCCAACCGGGAGTGCGTTGGCTGCATTCCATGGAAGGGTTCCGACCCTGCCTTGGAGTTGGCTGATTCGGGTTTGGGGGTTCACCTATGGCTCGGTCTGATCGATCACCTCGAAGAGTTGGTGGCCACCCATCGCTCTACCGTGGTCCTTGGGATCGCCGCTGCCTCTGATCGCTGGCAGGCGCTGAGTCTACTTGCTTCCCTTTCCATCAAGCCTGAAACCGTCATTTCTGTAGGTGCCATGATCGACCCTGGGTCGAGTATCGGAGAGGGCACGGTGATCCACTCCGGTGTCATCATCGAAAGAGATGTTTCGATTGGAAGAGGCGGCCTCTTTTTGCCCGGGAGCCGCATGGGAGTGGGATCGCGTTGTGGAGATGCGGTCGTTCTCGATTCCGGAAGCCAAATCGAAGATATGGCTCGGGTCGGTGATGAAGTTCATTTGGGTTCTAGGTCATCGATTCTTGCTGATCGAATCGTTGGACCCGCAGCGCTGATCTTGCCTGGATCCATCGTGACCACCGACATCGAGGCTGGCGTGATCGTCAGCGGAATGCCTGCGGAGGTCCGGCCTGGATCGGTAACCAACGATCCCCAGGAATCTTGAAGCTGTTCAGGAAGTTTCTACACTGGAGATTGAGCTCGGTGACAGGATGAATGAGCGGGGAGAGGGTCGATGATGACACAGCCACCTGCAGAAGCGCTGCCCCATCCCTCCGCGGATGGTTTCAAACTTCTGACCTCCAAGGAGGCGGGCTATCAGCCCCCACGACTGTTTCCCGAAATTGAGCCTATCGGTGGAGTGATTCGTGAACGCTGGGAAGATTTCCGGGTCACAGAGATTCCCCTTTACACCCCTTGTGGCGCCGGAGAGCACCTCTACCTGACCATCGAAAAAAGAAATCGAACTTCCCTCCAGGCGCGGAATCATCTCGCCAGGGTCTTCGACCTTTCCCCGGACGATGTCGGCTTTGCCGGGTTCAAAGATAAACGTGCAGTGACGACCCAAACCTTTTCATTGCCAGTGCTCTCTGATCAGAAAGTTTCAGAGGTGGATCAACACTGGATTGAGGTCAAAGAGGTTCAACGCCACAAAAACAAAATTCGTACCGGTCACCTACAGGGGAACCGCTTTGAGATCCTTATCCGTGGAACCCGTGACGATTGCCTCGAAGATGCTCGCAAGGTTTTGCAAGTGATCGCCAGTAGCGGCTTGCCCAACTTTTATGGTCCGCAGCGGTTCGGAATGCATGGAGATGGTGCTCGAATCGGATCCGCATTGCTCCGGCGTCAGATCGAAGAAGCGATCGCGTTTTTGCTGGCTCCAAGTGAAGGGGTCGAAGAGGAATATCGATCCGCCTTCGCCGCGAATGATATCCAGCAAGCGATGCAGTTGCTGCCACCTGGAAGAAACACAGAGTTGGCTCTTCTGAAATCATTACGATCTCATCCTGGAAACATGCAAGCGGCTGCACGCAGAATTCCTCGGCCGCTCAGAAAGATGTACTACTCCGCATATCAATCGGAGCTCTTTAACTGGGTGCTCATCGAGCGCATGACCCGTGAACCGGATGGTTTCCATGTTCCCTGGGGTGGCGATATCTGTCAGCTCGAAGGAAGAAAATCGCGGTTTCATGTCGAGGAGACTCCTGCCGCGGTCAAAAGAGAGCAGGAAAGAGCTGCCGTCGGAGAGATCTCTCCGACGGGACCCATCTATGGTCGCAAAATGAAACTTCCTTCAGGACTCTCTGGGCAGATCGAAGCCGCCGTATTGGAAGAGGAAGGTTTGCGACCTGAGTCGTGGCTGTCCCATGTCCGCGGTTTGGATTTAGACGGATCACGCAGACCTCTTCGTGTTCCAGTTGGCGATCCTGAAGCTGAGTGGGTTGAGGGGGAAGGGCTATGGTTGAAGTTTGCATTACCCGCCGGGGCCTTCGCCACGACCTTACTCGAACAAGTGATGGGACCAGGAGCCTCCAAGATCGAGCTCGATCCTGAAGGCTCCCGAGATCATCCGACTGAAATGGCGGAAGATTCAAACTAACTGGCTGCTGGAATCTCGCCCTTTTCGATGCGAAGGATCTTGAAGGCTTGGGTTCCTGTTGGCAGTTCAACATCGAACTGATCGCCCTCTTTTTTTGTCAGTAGTGCATTTCCCAAGGGAGAGAGGTAGGAGATCACTCCTTCTTCGGGTCCTCCGTCCCACGGGCCCAAGATCGAGTAGGTCACTTCGCTGTCGTTGGCGAGACTCAAAATGGTGACCCTACTACCCAGACTGACCTGATCGGTGTTCGCTTTATCAGGGTCGATGATTTGCGCCCTGTCGAGCTCGGCCTGAAGTTCAAGAACCCTTCTGTTGAGGTTTTCCCGCTCTTCGATGGCCGCGGTGTATTCAGCGTTTTCACTCAAGTCTCCCAGCGCTGCAGCATCTCCGACAGCCTTATAAATCTCTGGAAGTTTAACGTTACGTAACTCTTCCAGCTCGCGGCTGACGCGCTCGATACCATAAGTCGTCGAGTAGATGGCATCGCTGACGCTGCTGCTCGCTTGGGCTTGTTTGGTGCCGGCGAGAACTTTTGGGAATTTTCTCAGGATGACCGCTTTGAGTTTCTCGATGTTGGCATCGCTGATCGTGCGGAGGCTGACGATGAGATTGTAGATCTCTCTGGCGTCATTGATTTTGCACTGATCGAGAGTTTTGTTGAGCATATTGAAGGGCTTGGCGGTCAGGTGTTGGCGGAACCGCTTCACGGCCCTTTGTAGATCACCGGTGTCCTTGTTGTTGAGTTCCAGTGCCAGTCGATCGAGAAGTGACAAGCATTGGCGGAAGAGATCCGGGGTCGAGATTCCCTCCAACATCGGGAAGTCGGCGGTATTTCCGGAAGTCGCTCTTCGCGCCAAGAAGAGGTACAAGAGCGGCGATTTTCCAGGCTGGCGCAGCGTATCGACGGCGATATCCTGGATCACTTCCAGATTGTTTTCATTGCGGAATTTCTCGATCAACAATTCTCTTAAGGTGTCGTCTGCGTCCATGAAGAGCTGGTCATTGTTGGTGGCGAATTCCTCCGGATTGAGCTGCAACAGAATGTCGAGGGTTTCCTGGATCTCTTCTTCACGGGAGATGTTATTTAGCAGGTTGGCGACATTCTTTTCTTTCATCGCCAGAGCACCGATCGCCATCTCCTCCTGACCATTGGATGAATGCTCTCGAAGAAGGAGCAGTGCGGAGACTCGTTCTGATCTTGGAAGGTCGCCGCGGTCAACATCCCTGCGCAGTCTTGCGAAGCCATCTTCGAGGACCGACAGTTGATCAGGGCCCAACTCGGCGAGGGATTCGCGGATCGACTGCAGCAATTCTGAAGGATTCAGGCCTTTGAATTTGCGACTCATGCTGGTGTTGAGATCATCCGGTGTATCGAGGAGGTAGAGCTCATTGTTTTTGCCTCCGGTTTGACCGACCAGGGGCTCTTTCTTGAGGGCGTTGCGCGTCTTCGTCCACCACTTGCTCCAGGAACTCGTGGGGATCACCGTTCCGGCGATCAAGTCTTTGATCCTGGGCAGGGGCAGAGGCTTGCTGCTGGTTCGCAATGCCAGTTTGATCAGCTCGACAGGCTCAGCTTCAGCGATGCGCTTTAACTCATCCGGGTTTTTCCAAGCCATGACGAGGAAGTGGTCCTGATCGAGTGGGGTGCATACTTGGGGGAGGGCTTCCAACTTCATGGTGTGCCCTTCCTTCTTCTGGAAGTCGACGATCGCCATCTCGGTTTTGGAATCGAGGGATTTGACTTCGCCAACTCCCCAACCGGAGCGGTGTTTGACGAAGGAGCCCGGTTGGTAGTGCACCATTCTCTTGAAGAGAGGAATCACTTCACCGGGTCTTGTGCCCTTCATCAGTCCTGAATTTTCGACACAGGTCTCAAAGCCTTCAATGTGTCCGAAGTGGTCCTTGTAGGTATTGAGAAGGAGTTCGCGGATGTTTTCACTGCGCGGCAATGTGCATGCGAGAACTTCGATAAACTCGAGTTTCTTCTCCGGGACCAAAGAGTCGGCATTTCCGGATTGGTGAATCAGTTCCATCATTTGACCGGCGCGTTCATCGTGTCCATGTTCTATGGCAGATCGGGCTGCGGTCAGGTAATCGGGGAACTTGGTCGAGCCTCCTTCGATGGCATCTAACCAGGCTTCTTCATAGTCATCCCAGGATTGGTCTTTCAGAGCACGTTCAGCGCGATCCAGGAATTGCGACATCGATCATCCATCCTATCGACACCCGAGGTGTCCTACTTACTCAACTGTGAACTTCGGTATCGGCGATCAGCCGACCACCAGCCCAAACACTTCTCTTGAGGTCATTCGTGAATTCGTATACGAGAGCATCTTCATCCGGCACCTCCCACAAGATGAGGTCGGCCCTCTTGCCGACTTCCAGGGAACCACAAGATTCTTCCCTCCCGAGAGCTTTTGCACCACCGAAAGTGGCAGCTTGGATCGCTTCGAGGGGGGTCATTCTCATCCGCTGGACCGCCAGGCCGACAATGAAGAGCATACTTTCGACGGTGCAAGAGCCCGGATTCCTGTCTGTGGCTAATGCTACGGTCAATCCAGCGTCGATCATCTCCCTGGCAGGAGCATACTGCGGTTTTGACAGGTAAAAGGTGGTACCCGGCAGCAGAGTCGCGACGACGCCGGATCGTTTGAGGGCCTCGATCCCTTCCGGAGGGGTCATCATCAGATGATCAGCGCTGATCGCTCCGACCTCTGCGGCGACTTCAGAACCCCCGGAAGCTGCCATTTCGTCAGCGTGGATTTTTGCCTTCAAACCGTGCTTGAGACCTGTTTCAAGGACTCTGCGACTTTCTTCGGGGTCGAAGACCTGGCGCTCGCAGAAGACGTCACAGAATTCTGCGAGGCCTTCCTTTGCGACTGCGGGGATCATCTGCTGGCAGACCAAATCGAGGTAGCCTGCGCGGTCATGGCGCCATTCATCGGGGGTTTCGTGGGCTCCCATAAAGGTCGCGACGACCTCAGCGGGGCAATCTTTGGCTAGTTCTGCGATCGCACGAAGCATTTTGAGTTCGGTTTCGAGATCGAGGCCATAACCGCTCTTGATTTCGATGGTGGTGGAGCCTGCAGCCACCATTCGCGCCAAACGCGGACGCGCGGCATCGATCAGGTCTTCCAGGGAAGCTTCACGGGTCATGCGTACGGAAGAGCGAATCCCACCTCCGGAGGCAGCGATCTCTTCATAGTCCGCTCCGGCGCAGCGCTGGACGAACTCTGAGGCTCGATGGCCACCGAAGACGATGTGGGTGTGGGAATCGACGAATCCTGGGGTCACTAATTTACCGGTGGCATCGACCACTTCGGCGGGATGGAAAAAACCGGCGATTTCACTCGCCGGTCCCATAGCTTTGATCTTTCCAGAGTCGATCGCGATTGAAACGCCCTCGTGAACCCCTGATTTTCCGGAGATCACCCTATTGGCATTTGATAGGAGGAGATCGATGGGCTCTGGAGTCATCGGTGTCGGTCTCGATTCATCGGCACCCAGACATCTTTTTCCTCAGCAAAGGAACGAGCATCTTCATAACCCGCATCGACGTGGCGGTAGATTCCCATTCCGGGATCGTTGGTGAGGACCCGTTCGAGGCGCTTGGCGGCCTCGGGGGTTCCATCCGCGACGACGACCATCCCCGCATGGATGGAATTGCCGATACCGACACCACCTCCGTGGTGAAGTGAAACCCAGGTCGCACCGCTGGCGGTATTCAACATCAGGTTGAGCAGTGGCCAATCTGCGATGGCATCGGATCCATCGAGCATCGCTTCGGTTTCCCGATTGGGGGAGGCCACAGATCCGCAATCAAGGTGGTCTCTGCCGATGACGATGGGCGCGGAGATTTCCCCGCTGGCAACCAATTCATTAATCCGAAGGCCCAATCGAGCTCTTTCACCGTATCCGAGCCAACAAATTCTTGAGGGTAAACCCTGGAAGTGGATGCGCTCGCGGGCGGTACGAATCCAATGGCACAGGTGTTCGTCTTCTGCAAAGAGTTCGAGAACCGCTTCATCGGTGCGGTAGATATCTTCCGGATCTCCACTGAGGGCGACCCAACGGAAGGGCCCTTTGCCTCGGCAGAAGAGGGGTCGCACGTATGCAGGGACGAAACCGGGGTAGTCGAATGCGTTTTCAAGTCCCGCATCTTGTGCTTGGCCACGGAGATTGTTGCCGTAATCAAAGCAGATGGAGCCGGCTTTCATCAGCCCGATGATCGCCTCACAGTGGCGACGCATCGCATCTTTGGAGAGCTCCTCATAGCGGGCGGGGTCTTCGGTGCGCAGTTGGGTTGCTTCGCTGCACGAGACTTGGTCAGGAATGTAACCATCGAGGGCGTCGTGGGCGCTGGTTTGGTCCGTCACCATGTCGGGGACGATGCCCCGTTTCAAAATTTCAGGGACGATTTGAGCGGCATTGCCAAGCAATCCGACAGAGCGAGCCTCGCCGGCATCGCAAAGTTCTTTCACTCTGTTCAGCGCTTCATCCAGATCCTCGTAGGATTCGTCCAAGTAGCGCATTTCAAGGCGACGCTTGATCCGTGCCGGATCGACCTCAATGTTCAGTGAGACGGCACCTGCGATGGATGCGGCCAGCGGCTGTGCGCCGCCCATGCCACCGAGTCCCGCCGTCAGGATCCAACGCCCTTTGAGGTCGCCGTTGAAGTGCTGACGCCCTGCTTCGACGAAGGTCTCGTAGGTCCCTTGAAGGATTCCTTGGGTTCCGATGTAGATCCATGATCCTGCAGTCATCTGGCCGTACATGATCAGGCCTTCAGCTTCAAGACGACGGAACTCATCGATGGTTCCCCAACGTGGAACCAGGTTTGAATTGGCGATCAAAACTCTCGGTGCGTCAGGGTGGGTTTTTGCGACACCCACGGGTTTGCCACTCTGAACCAAAAGAGTTTCATCCGGAGCCATCTGCTGAAGTGTTTTGCAAATCGCATCAAAGCAATCCCAGTTGCGTGCTGCTTTCCCTGAGCCACCGTAGACGACGAGATTGTCTGGATCTTCGGCGACCTCGGGATCGAGGTTATTCATCAACATTCGCATGGGAGCTTCAGTCAGCCAGCTGGAGCAGGAGATCTCCTGACCCCTGGGGGCCCGAACAGTTCGGGAGGAGCCGACGGTATCGTGATTCGTAGACATAGAAATGCCTTTCCACACAGGAGGCAGAGGGTTATCCCGCTGCAGCCTTCGATGACACCTTATCAATGCAGGGGATGCAACCGAAACAGAACCGATCACCGCGGTTCGGTTGCCGATTCGGGAAGACTCGAAACTTGCGGGTGATGTGTCACAATGGGGGGAGCGGGGATTCATGAAGAGCCCGGTACCGAGTTCGATCCAGCTTTGGTGAAGTGCTCCTAAAGGTGGGAGCAGGCCAAGCTTTCAGAAGAGGAATCACAAGATGCAAATCACCAGGGCGAAGGCCTTTGGAACATGCTTCGGGGTGAGGGATGCCATTGAGGCCGCACTCGACCCCGCTTTTGCCGGCGATCTCACCATCGTTGGCCAGTTGGTCCACAACCCCCAGACGGTCCAGCGATTGAAGGAGCATGGGGTGCAAATGGTCGATTCTCTCGATGATGAGATTACTTCCAAGAATGTCATGATCACCGCGCACGGCACCGCCGGGAGTGTCAAAACCGAGCTGGAGTCTCGGGGCTACAATGTCTTCGATGCTTCCTGTCCCTTGGTTTTACGGGTTCATACGGCGGTCAGAAGGCTCGTCGATGAGGGTTGGCACCCGGTGGTCTTTGGGCAAAGTCAACATGTCGAGGTGAGGGGCATCGTTGGCGATCTCGATGAGTTCACCGTGATCGGCAATGAAGAGGATATCGAACAGTTGGCGCAGCGGGATCGCATCGGCATCGTCTGTCAAACGACCCACCGGATTCGTGATGCCCGGCAGTTGTTGGACAGGATCCGCGAAAGATTTCCTGAGTTGGAGATTCAGTTTGTCGATACGGTGTGCAAGCCGACGAAGGATCGCCAAAGTGCGGTGGAAGAGTTGGCGGACGACTTGTCGCGCTCCGCGGGTCTGATGATCGTCGTCGGCGGGTACAATTCGTCAAATACCCGCAAGCTTCTTGAAGTCTGCAAAGAAAAATCAGTTCAAGCTCACCACATCGAAAATGAGGATCAGCTGGAGTCTCATTGGTTCAGCGGGATCGATCACGTCGGTATCACCGCCGGGACTTCGACTCCCCACGAGGTGGTCGATGCGGTTCATCGACGAATCGAAGTCTTAGCGCCTTCCTGATTTGCGTCATTCTCAGTCGTCTTCGTCGATCATCCTTTGGCGAACTGACCCTGTGAGAGTCGTCGTGAGGTCGGGAGTTTAATTTCAACAGATAGGTCCCGAATTGCGCCGACAGGTCTTAAATCCCGGAACTGACTGGATTTGCCGGGGTTAGTTCCCTGTGACATGATCAAATCACCTAGGGAGTGTCGAGAAGAGACTCTAGATTTGATATGATTTAAATTGGTATTTCCCTCACCCGGATACCGGGTGAAACCCCCACGGAGTCGCTGTGATGCAGCAGCTGTAGTGATTCCCATGGTTGAATGGAAGATTGATGAATTTCCAAGAGTACGCACTTCAGAGAGCCTCATTATTTTGGGTTCGTTTCCTGTGTGTCATGCTTCTCGTTCTGATATTGATGCCGGTCCCAAGTTATGCGGATTCCGGTTCGACTCCATTGTCGACTCGCAGGATTGCCAGCGGCGTGGCAAGGCCGGTATTGGTGACCGCACCCGAGGGTGATTTCGAGCGTCTCTTCATCGTCCAGCAAGCCGGTATCATCCGTGTCTACGACATGACGAGTGCCACTCTGCTGTCGACACCCTTCCTCAACATTAACTCCATCGTTGGTGGGGGGACTTCCGGAGCGGATGAGAGAGGCCTTCTCGGGATGGCATTCCACCCCGATTATCTCAACAATGGCTTCTTCTACCTTTACTACACCAACAACAGTAGCGACACAGTGGTCGCCAGGTTCTCGGTATCATCCACCAATCCTGACGTGGCCAATCCGAGTCCTAACCAGATTCTCTTCACCGAAAGCCAGCCCTTCACCAATCACAACGGGGGGATGATCGCTTTCGGGCCCAACGATGGATATCTCTACATCGGATTGGGTGATGGCGGATCTGCGAACGACCCTCAGAATCGCAGCCAAAACACCAATACCCGTCTTGGCAAGATGCTGCGCATCGATGTTGACGGCGGAACCCCCTACGCGATTCCTCCCGACAATCCATTTACGGGTCCCGGGGCTCCCCTCGATGAGATTTGGGCGATTGGATTGCGGAATCCATGGCGCTTCTCCTTCGACCGCGGCACCGGTGACATGTACATCGCCGATGTCGGTCAGTTCAACTGGGAAGAGATCAGCATTCAGCCAGCAGCCTCCCCAGGAGGTGAAAACTACGGCTGGCGTTGCATGGAGGGCAACAGTTGCACCGGTTTGTCGGGTTGCACCTGTAACGCCGCTTCCTTGACCGACCCTGTTCAGGTTTATAACCATGGGTCCGGCTGCTCCATCACCGGAGGAAATGTCTACCGAGGTTGTGCCATGCCCGATATGCACGGCATCTACTTCTACTCCGATTGGTGCTCGAGCACGATCTGGTCCTTCGAGTGGACCGGTTCAGCGGTGACCTCATTCACGAACAGGACCACAGAATTGAATCCTCCTGGTCCTCAGTCGATTTCCGGAGTTGCTGGCTTCGGTGAGGACGCATACGGCGAAATCTACATTTGCGACTGGAATGGTGGCGAGATCTTCAAGATCGTTCCTGCCGACATCGACTCCGTCGATACCAATGGCAACTTCATCGTCGATTCCTGCGAATGCGCCATTGGGCAGACCACCGATTGCAACAGCAACGGCGAGCCCGATGCCTGTGATATCGCTTCTGGAATCGAAGTCGATTGCAACGAGGATGGCGTTCCTGATTCTTGCCAGACCCCAGTCAACGATTGCAACAACAATGGCATCGAAGATGAATGTGATATCGCAGCCGGTGCAGAAGATTGTGACGCCGATGGCATTCCCGACACTTGCCAGCTCGACACTGCCGACTGTAACAACAATGGCATCCACGACGTCTGTGATATCAATAATGGAACGCTGGTCGATTGCGACTTCGATAATCTGCCAGACTCCTGCGAGGTCGTGAACGGCACCGGAGAAGACTGCAATAGCAATACTCTCCTCGATAACTGTGAGATCGACCTTGGTATCGCCGATGACTGCAACAACAACGGATCCATCGACGATTGCGAGATCGATGCCGGCACTGTTGCCGACTGTAACAACAATGGAATCCCCGACAGCTGCGATATCGCCAGTGGTGCAGAGCAGGATTCAAATGCCAATGGCATTCCAGATAACTGCGAAGCGACCAACTTTAAGCGTGGCGATCCGAATGAGGATGGCGTGATCAACATCGCGGATGCGGTGAGGATCCTCGGTTTCCTCTTCAATAATGAGGCGGAGCCGTCATGCCTGGACGCGACCGATGTCAACGATGACGCTTCCCTGGATATCTCCGATGGTGTGGCGTTGCTGACCTACCTCTTCGGTTCAGCGACATTGCCCGCTCCCGGCGAGATTTGCGGTCCTGACCCGACTGCGGATGGTCTCGACTGTGGCAGTTACTCACCTTGTCCCTAAGGTGATTCACGCTTCGACAGCAATTGAAAATGGGGCGAGGCCACAGGCCTCGCCCCATTTTTTATTTTGTTTCTGCTCTTAACTGCGCTGGACCCTTTTATCTGCGTGGGCCCTCTTAGCTACGCTTGGCTGTGGATGCGGGATCGTATCGTTTCCCACGGACGACGGTTTCGAGGATTTGTCCAGGGAAGGGGCGACCCTCGAAGGGTGACCACCCGGATCGGCTGCGCACGGCAGATCGCTCGAGAGTCCAAGGTTGTTTCGGATCGACGATCGTCAAGGAAGCGACTGCGCCAGGCTTCAGCTGGCCAAAAGTTCCTTCGACAAAGGGATCGAACAACTCGGCAGGACGGGTGGAGGCTCGAGTGACGAGCGTTTCCCATGGGAATCCCTCTGCAGCCAATTGGCAGACGAAAGCACCAAAGGTATCGAGTTGGGGGACTCCAGAAATCCCCTGACGATTCTCCTCGACTGAATGGGGAGCATGATCTGTTGCGAGGACATCGATGCTTCCATTGAGGAGCCCTTCCATCAGGACCTCTCGATCCCAAGGGGTTCTCAACGGCGGATTCATCTGCAGCCATTCTCCACACTTCCACTCGTGTCTGTTTTCCATGTCAAACGCGAGGTGGTGGGGTGTGACTTCTGTGGTCACGCTCTGACCTTCTGCTCTCGCCCTCTCAATCCGACGTAATCCTTCACCGGTGGAGAGGTGGGCGATGTGGGCGCTGATGTCTAACTCACGACAGACTTTGAGGATCGTATCGATGGCTGCGACCTCAGCCTCAGGTGGACGACGCTTCTCATGGGTCTCCGCATTTTGTGCGGCGATGAGCATCGGTGGGTCCTCTGCATGGAAGGTCACCCGTTCGCCGCGATAATTCTGCAGGACTTCCGTGACACCCTGGTCTCCCCAGGAGTCGATCTCGCCGACGCTGGGACCGAAGTAACACTTCCATGGAATCTTTGAGGAGAAGCAGTCTCCCTCAGGGGTCACCAGGCCGTGTAGGACGATGTCGACGAGGCCCACTTCATTCGCCAGATCACGCTTTTTCTGGTAGTCCAACTGATTGCTGGGGGGGATGGGATTGTTGGGCATATCGCCCAATAGCACGACTCCACCCTGGATCGCTGCCTGGCTCGACGAAAGAAAATCCTCTTTGTATCGGTGTTCCCCGCTGGGGTCATCTCGGCAGTGAACATGGATATCGATGAAGCCGGGACAAACAAAGTTGCCTTCAGGCCAGACTACGTCGGGATCTCCAGGGAGATCTCCCCGTTCCAAGATCGTTCCCGAATCAGCGCAGATCCGAAGTCTCTCACGGCTGACTCCGCCGGGCTCTAGAAGGTCTCCTTCGAGGAGCCATGAGTTCTCTGAGCTACTCATCAGCGGGAGTCTCTAGCATTATCAAGGTTTTGTTGAGGATACATGATCCAACGATCATGGATCATCAGCACGACATCATCGAGACCATCGCCGTCGAAGTCTTCGACGAGAATCGCTCGAGGCTCAACTCCACGTCCGCCGCCAGAGAAGGTTTTGCGTTCGAAGACGGGGAAGCCGAGTGCCGGCACAAATCCCTTGGCTGATCCGGCGAGGATCTCCAATTCGCCGCGGGCGCCGTCGACGGCAGCGAGATCAATGAGGCCGTCTCCATTGAGGTCTCCTGAAGCGATGGCCGTGATTCGTGAGTTTTCGTGGTTGGCTCGCCTGGAGAATGATTCGATCATCTCAAGGGACCCCTCGGGACGAGCGACCACCATGAGGGCGCGATCATTGAGTAAGAGCAGTTCTTCGGTGCCATTTCCTAGGTCGTATCCTGCTGCTTGAAGGATCTTTTTGAAGGGGCCCTCTTGTGAAGAGATGACCTCTTTCTCATTTCCGAGATGGATCATGCTGTTGCCCTGATCGATCAGGACGATCTCCGATCGGTCGCTGTCGTCGTCAGCATTCCACTGGATCGCTGCTGAAGCGGTCACCTCTGCTCCGGTTCCGGGGACATCCAGCTGTCGGATGACCCGGGCTTTTCCAGCTGTGATTTCGACGATGCGAGCCCTATTTTTCTGGGTCACCAGTATTTTTCCAGGAGCAAGGCTGGTGATCTTGCCACCGGATTCGATGGTGGCGGGGGCCTCGATCTCATCGATCCAAGTCTCGGAGACTTCTTCCTCTCCTGACGCAGCTTTGGAATTCAAAGAAAAGAGTTTCGGTGATTCGAAGGGAATCTCGACGACGATCAGGGTGCTTCCTTCTGCACCTGGGAAAAGTCGCACTGCAGAAGGCTCACGATTGACTTTGCCGATCGGGAATTGCTGCTCGCCGTAGACCAAATCGTAGTCTGATCTGCCGGATCCCTTGTGCATGGTGAGGAGATCTCCAGAGGGGGTGAACCCACCGACAGCGACGAGGGAATCCACGGATCTCTTCATTGGTTGTAAATCAGGGAAGGAGAGACCACGCCCGTCCAGTTTGCTGACACCGATTCCCCCCTCGGACTTACTGAAGACGTATACCTTGCCTTCGGAAACAAGGAGATCTTCCGGCTTTTGAAGCGTGGGTGAGGACTTTCCAGGGAAGAGATCGCCATCCTCATTGAAGATTGGGATCAAGCGAGATCCTTTGGCGTCGAGGACGACGACATCGATATCTCCATCCGCATCGATATCCCCCTGGGCCATACGACTTTTACCCAGGCCTTCGGCGGAAAGGGGAATCACCCGCACGCCCAATTGATCTTGGGATGTTGAAACAGGGACGACCCGGTAACCGGTCAATACTGGCCTATCGCGCTCTCCGAAGAAGAAGATCGGCTCTTCACCGGTGATCGTATGGCCGAGATAGCGGCCACTTTCAACCCTTAGAAGTTGCTCCGGTGACCACTCTTCAGTCGCTCCAGGAACTCGAAGTCGGGTGCGAACCGGATATGGACGATCCGCCGAGGCGGTACTGACGGAGATCATGTCGAGGGCTTGATCACCATTCACATCGACCGGCACCAGAAAGCGAGCTCCGCCCGCTGAGCCATGGGTCAGGGAATTCTCGGCAAGGGTTGTGGTGCCCTTTTTCCAACGCAGGGTGCGAACGCCATCTTCGGTGAGAACTTTGAGTGCAGTTGCAGCTCCTTCAGTGGTGATTCCCGATTCGGTTCCGAGGGTTTGGGAGCCGCGGGCGAGGTCTTCCATACGCACTCGATCGGAGCGTTTAAAGCGAGACTCTTCATTCTCGGATCCCCAGAAAACTTCGAGGCGATCTGCTCCGGGGCAGGAGATGACCAAATCGGTCCAACCATCCTGGTTGAGGTCTACGGAGGTCAGCGCTTCCACGGATGCGCCGACGCTCGTCTCCATACGGCGCCACCCTGCGGGGTCGACGAGGGTGTTTCCCGCCTCCATGTGAACGAAGCCTTCACTCTCCGGATCTCGGAGAAAGTGCACCAGTTCTCCGCGGTCATCGATCCAGATAGTCAGATCGAGATCTCCATCAGAATCGAGGTCGGCTGCATGCCATGGGCCACCCGCTGCGCCGAGACGAAAGACGTCCATTCCCGAGAAGCCGAAATCTCCCAGTCGATCTTGCGCATGGGCCTCTGAAATCCCTAAAGGTATGATGACGGTCAGGGCTAGTATCAGGGCTAGAGACAGCGGTAAGGATCGCAGTGGAAGAGACGGGGTCTGTTTTTCACATTGAGGCATGAGTGCTCCTACTATATTCAGATGAAGGCCCAGATGTCTCCGACAATCACCTTGCAGAAGGGAATTGCAGGATTCAATATGAGTCTCGGCGTCTTGTTCTATGATCCCGGATTTTGGGAGTGGATGAGCGCTTCCGCAAGAAGAGACCTAGGTCTAATTCTACAGTTAATTCTGTTTTCTCCTGAAAGTCGAGGTTCCGTTGGCGATGAAAGTTTCACTGAAGCTGATGGTCTGTACCGCGTTTCTGTTGATGGTCCCAGTTCTCGCAGGGTTAACCCTGGTGAATGCGGAGCAAGACACCCCGAAGTCCACAAAGGTTGAGATCGATCTCATCGGAGGTTCCAGCGTTCGTGGCGTCATCGTCAAAGAGACTGGTCAGGAAATCTTTGTCGATATCGGGCCAACGATCGTCGCCTTGCCGAAAAATTCGATTCAGGGGCGTCGCGTCTTCAGCGCAGGAGAGTCGGCGGAGGATCAGGCTCCAAGTGATCGCGTTTACACTTTGGGTGGGGGCAAGCCCCTTCCACTCGAGGAAGCGGAGAATCTCGCTAGGGGTAGCGTGGTCCGAGTTCTCGCCGGAGGCGGCCTTGGAAGCGGCTTCATCATCAATGAAAGTGGTTTGGTCATCACCAATGTCCACGTTGTTGAAGGACAAAGAGACATTCAGTTGACGGTGTACCTCGATGACGCTGAGGGCGGATCACGTAAGGAACAGATTGAAGACGTCGAAATTGTCGCTCTGAATCCATTCCTGGATCTAGCGTTGCTTCGAATCCCGAATGCGGATCAGTACACGCTTCGCCCGGTCAAATTGGCCTCCTCCGATGCTCTCGAGCGCAGCCAGAAAGTCTTTGCTGTGGGAACTCCCCGCGGCTTTGAGCGTACGGTGAGTGAGGGGATTGTCTCCGACCCGTATCGCTCCTTCGAAGGCCAGTGTTACATTCAGACGACGACCCCGATCAATCCAGGAAATTCAGGGGGAGCCCTCTTCAATGAGGCCGGTGAAGTGGTCGGCGTCACCAACATGAAGATTCTTCAGTCGGAGGGGCTCAATTTCGCCATTCCACTGGATCAGGTGAAGTTTTTCATCGATCGCAGGGAGTCATTCCTCTTCGATGAAAGCCAACCAAACACCGGTGTAAGATATCTGACACCGCCGAAAAAGATTCAACCAGGGGAGTGACCCGTACCCCAAAGAAATGGTGTTCTCTAATTTCTAGAGAACCGAAAGGAACATTCATGGCGAACAAGATGTTCGGCCTGCTGCTTGCAGCCTTTTTGACTCTGGCACCCACCCTCGCTGAAGGGCAAGGGGATGTCGGCAAGCTTGATAAAAATACCGTCATCGCAATCTCGGTGACCGATTGGCAGGGGATGCTGAAGGAGGGCAATAATTCCTCCATGGGGCAGTTCATCAATGAACCCTCAGTCAAAGAGATCGGCGATCGCCTTTTCGAGGGCTTCTCCAAAATGATGAGTGAAGAAGTCTCTCTCGAGGAAACCGATAGCGAAGCGGTCGACTTTCTGAAGAAGTTGTTCTCGCGGTGGTACGCTGAAAATACTGGTCAGCTGGTGATCGGTTTGGGATATCAGATGGATCCCAATGTGGGATTGCCGATGCCCAACTTGTTGGTCGATTTCAACGGACCCGAAGATTTGGGTGAACCCCATCGTGAACTTTTGACGTTGATTCGTGAAAGACTGGACGGGGAGGGCACTCCGCTGATCCCGACCACTTTCAGCATCGGCGAGATGGAGTTCAATGGTTTGGCTGCAATGCCGGGGATCGGTGTGTTCATCGGCCAAGAAGGCACTCGCCACGTGGTGGGGACCAGCCGTAGCGCTATCGAAAATTACCTGAATACGGGAGATACCGCCGTTGGCAGTAATTTCTCCACCACGAAGATCTACCAGAGTGCTGATAGACAACTGCGCCGTGGAAACGAGTCTGTCCTCATCAACCTCGATGCCCTTTGGAATCTCACTCCTATGGCAGAGATGATGATGGGAGCTGCCGGAGGGATGTCAGAATCTCCCAGTTTGTCCGCCATTTTGGGGGCTACCGGCTTGGATTCGATCTCTGGATTCGCCAGTCGCTTCTACGTGGAAGCTGGCGGATCAGGATCTGACAGCATCATGGCGATGTCAGGCCGCAAGGGCCTCATGAGCCTGATTCCCACCGAGAATGGTGACATTCGACTTCCGGGATTTGTCTCCGACAAGAGTATGAACGTGTCGTTGGTTCGTCTTCGCTTCGACAACATTGTTGAATCCATCATCGAAATGATCGCCATCATCGAGGGTTCTGACCCGGATGAGATGAGAGCGATGGTGGATATTCAGATGGAGATGGTTTCCGGCGAGATGGGTTTTGATCCGCGGGATATGCTCGATGCGATGGAGGGCACGATCGTGATCTCTTCGCCAGAAAGCGATGAGAACCAGCCCCTGATGCAAAATCCCATGGAAATGATGATGGGATCGAGCAGCTCCGGAAACTTCATGATTCGTATGCGAGATCGTAAGATCTTCGATCAGATCATGGATGTCGTCGCTGGTCCGGAAATGATGGGAGCGATGGTCAAGAAGGATTCCTTCATGGAGATGGATGTCTGGACATACGACCCGCTCGGCGACATGCCTCCCGAGTTTGCCGGTCAGGGCCCAGCTCTCGCACCTTCCTGGACGATGACCGATGAGTGGCTCGTGGTCGCTATGAGCAATGACGATCTCAAAGCGATGATTCGATCGCAAAAGGGCGAGGGACGTCAATTCATGGAGAACCCCGATATCAGCAAAGTTTTGGCGCAGGTCAAAGCAAGCCAGGGGATGGGAATTGGATTTACGGACGTCGGTGAAAACTTGGCCACCGCTGCGAACGTGTTGCGTCCACTCTTGGGCTTCTTGCCCTTGATGGCGGGAGAGATCGCTCAAGATGAGAGCCTGCTCTTCCTCTTTGATCCGTCCAACATCCCAGAATCTGAGCTGTTCCGCAAATACTTCGGCTGGACTGCCAGCCGCATGTCGATCGTCGATGACGGGGTCAAGTTCTACAACTTCTCAGAGTGGCCAGCTGCAAAAGATGGCGCTGAAAAAGCCGAGGAGAAGAAAGAAGAGAAGAAGCCCGCAGCATTCTAAGTCGCTTAGATTTTGCGAAATTCATGCAATGCGCCCCGGCAGGGTCTCCTGTCGGGGCGTTTTGTCTTCCAGGTGTGCGTTTTTCACCCCCGTTAGGGCAGAAGGGTTAAACTACCTCTCTGATCGCTCACATCACGGGCTGGAAGGGAGTCTTCCTATGACTCTGACGGATGGTTTGACGGGACGCAGGGGATTGATCCTCGGTGTTGCCAATGATCGAAGTATCGCCTGGGGGATCGCTCGCGTTTTGTCGAACGCTGGAGCGCGTCTTGGATTTACTTATCAAGGTGAACGCCTCGAGCGTCGGGTGAGGCCTCTCGCAGAGGAGGCTGGGGCCGAGATCATCACTTCTTGTGATGTCTGTGATGAGAAGAGTATTGAACAGTTGTTTGCAGAAGTGGATGAAAAGTGGGGAGGACTCGATTTTTTGGTCCACTCCATCGCATTTGCAGACAAGGAGGACTTGGAAAGAGATTACCTCTCCACATCCAGAGAGGGCTTTCTCAAGGCTCACGACGTGAGTGCGTTCAGCTTCACTCATTTGGCTCGCGAAGCGGCTCAACGGATGCAGGCGGGGGGGTCGATGATTACCCTCTCTTATCTGGGAGCAGAGAGAGCGGTTCGCGGATACAACGTCATGGGGGTGGCCAAAGCCAGCCTTGAGGCGAGTGTCCGTTACCTTGCCGCAGATTTGGGCCCTAAAGATATCCGTGTCAATGCCATCAGTGCGGGACCGATTCAAACTTTGGCAGCGCGTGGGATTAGTGGTTTCGCGGATATCTTTGATGAAATCGAGGGGAGAGCGGCCCTCGGTAGGGGGGTGACGACGGAAGAGGTGGGGAATGCGGCGGCTTTCCTTTTGTCCCCACTGGCGAGCGGGATCACCGGTGAAGTCCTCTACGTCGACGGTGGATTCCGGATGATGGGATAGGACCGAGCTTTGCGTCTGGCGATCGCCCAACTTAATACGACCGTGGGAGATCTGGAGGGCAACATCGCCCTCATCAGGAAGGCTCACCGTGAAGCAGGTCAGCTCGGAGCTGAGCTGGTTCTCTTTCCCGAATTGGTGACCTGCGGCTATCCACCCCAAGATTTGGTGACCCGTCCGGATTTCATCGCCGCAACCGGGAGAGCCAACTCTCAGCTGGCTGAGCTCCTCAAGGACGGCCCCGCTGCTGTCGTCGGCACTTTAGTGGCTGCCGAGGAAGGATCTTCGCGGCCGGTCCACAACAGCGCACTGATTTTCGATGGTGGGCGCATCCTTGGGCGTCATGACAAGATTTTATTACCCACTTACGACGTCTTTGATGAAGCGAGGACCTTCGAGCAAGGGCAAAAGGCGCAAGTCTTCGAAGTTCGTGGGCAAAAAATTGGAATCGGAATCTGTGAGGATTTGTGGACGGTTCCCATCGAGGGCCAGCCGCCATACTCGCGAATCCCTGGCAAAGAATTGGCAGATCAAGGAGCGAGTCTGATCCTTTGTCCATCGGCGAGCCCTTTCCACGGTGGTCGACAACTGATTCGTGAAGAAGTCTTCGCCGAACAAAGTCGCCAATGGGGAATCCCACTGGCTCTTTGTAATCTGGTGGGGGGGAACACCGAACTGGTTTTCGATGGGCGCAGTTTCCTGATGCACCCGACAGGAATGGTGCAGAGGCTGGTGGGGTTTGCCCCGCAGCTTTCGTTGACTGAAGCGCTTCCGGAAGCCCCAGCGAAAGGGGTCGAGGAAGCTCCGGTGGACCTGGTCGCCAGTGCGTTAGTTTTGGGAATCCGCGACTTCCTTGCTAAATGTGGTTTGAAGAAGGTCGTTCTCGGACTGAGTGGTGGCATCGATTCTGCAGTCGTCTGTGTCTTGGCGACGGAGGCGCTCGGCGCAGAAAATGTCACTGCTGTGGCGATGCCGGGACCCTACTCCTCGGAGGGTAGCTGGGTCGATGCCCGTGAGTTGGCCGAGCGGCTGGGGATCGGCTTCGAAGTGATCTCCATTACCGAATCGTATCAACAGATGAAAACAGATATGGAGCCGCTTCTCGGTTCTGGAGATTGGGGTGTGGCCCAAGAGAACCTCCAGTCGAGGTTGCGAGGAATGATCCTGATGACCCTGGCGAACAGGGAAGGGGCGATGGTCTTGGCCACCGGCAACAAATCGGAGTTGTCAGTGGGCTACTGCACCCTCTATGGAGACATGTGTGGGGGGTTGGCACCCCTCGGAGACGTCTCTAAACAGATGGTTTACCAGTTGGCGCGGCTAGATCGTTTCAGCGACTTGATTCCTGAATCCACCATCGAGAAGCCGCCTTCAGCGGAGTTGGCTCCTGAACAGGTGGATACGGACAGTCTTCCGCCTTACGACCAGCTCGATGCGATTCTGACCGCATGGATCGAACAGCGGCTCTCCTTCGAAGAGATCATCGCGTTGGGGCTTCCCGAGGAAGCGGTGCGGCAGGTGATTCGATTGATCGAGGTCAGCGAGCACAAGCGCCGGCAGTCTGCGCCGATTCTTCGGGTGACTCCTCGTGCCTACGGCGTCGGGCGTCGGGTACCGATCGCCCGATCACTGGATGGCTGGCAGTACTCGAAATAAGCCCTCGAGAATCGGTGAAGATCTCCCGTGGATCGGCCGGAACCTCTTGCCCCGGTGGAGATTAGCGTTGACACTGCTGATTGGACCTCCGAGGCCCAGTGGGTTGTTCCCGCGAGGGCGTCCCCACTGAGCCCCGTGGGTCTCCACTCAATCGTCGAACTCTCCTGGGATCTCGCCCGTTGGTGCTTGCTGGGCTTCACAGTTCAGTGCAGGACTGGGGACTGTCCTTCAGGAGCAGTGTATCGATTTCATACGGGTTTGAGTTGAGTTGCCTCTTACGGGAAAGACAGAGAGCGGATGAACGACAAGCAGTTGACGCAAGACGCCATTCTCCAATTGGGAGACCAACAGGTTTCTCTTCCGGTCTACATCGGTTCGGAGGGTGAAAAGGCGATCGATATCAGCAATCTTCGCAAAGAGAGTGGCTTTGTGACTTTAGATCCGGGTTACGTCAACACCGGGAGTGCGCTCAGTTCTGTTTGCTTCATCGATGGGGAAAAAGGAATTCTGCGTTACCGTGGATATCCCATCGAGCAACTCGCTCTCAATTCGAATTTTGTCGAGACCAGTTATCTTCTGATTCATGGCGATCTTCCGAATCCGGAAGAGTACGAAACATTCCGTACGAACCTTCGCTTTCATTCGATGATTCATGAAGATATGCGCCACTTTTACGACGGGTTCCCGTCGTCGGCTCATCCGATGGCGATCCTTTCTGCGATGGTGATGGGGTTGTCGACTTTTTACACCGACATCGAAGATCCTGAGAATGACGACAACATGGATTTGACGATTTGTCGTTTGCTCTCAAAGGTGCGTACATTGGCTGCGTTCAGCTTCAAAAAGTCGATCGGTCAGCCTTTCATCTACCCGGATAACTCGCTGACATACTGCGGCAACTTCATGCATATGATGTTCCGAGTTCCGGCGGAGCCTTACCACGTGGACCCCGAGGTCGAGCGTGCTTTGAACCTGTTGTTGATCCTGCATGCAGATCACGAGCAGAATTGCTCTACTTCCACGGTGAGAATGGTGGGGAGTTCTCTGACCAACCTCTACGCTTGCATCTCTGCGGGGATCAGTGCGCTTTGGGGATCTCGTCATGGCGGAGCCAACCAGGCGGTTCTTGAGCAGCTCTCCATGATTCAAGAGAATGGCCAGGATGTGGAAGCCTTCATGGAGCAGGTCAAGGATAAGGATTCCCCAACCCGCTTGATGGGCTTCGGCCATCGTGTTTACAAAAACTACGACCCTCGCGCTAAGATCATCAAAGAGGCGTGTGATCGATTGCTCGACCACCTCGGAGTCGAGGATCCGCTTCTTGACGTGGCGCGTCGACTCGAAGAGATCGCTCTCAATGATTCCTACTTCATCGATCGTAACCTGTACCCGAACGTCGATTTCTATTCTGGAATTATGTATCGGGCCATCGGAATTCCGACCAACATGTTCACGGTGATGTTTGCCCTCGGCAGACTGCCAGGTTGGATTGCCCATTGGATGGAGCAGCGCACCAATCCGAAGGATAGGATTCAGAGGCCGCGTCAGATCTACACCGGTGAGCAATTGCGCGAGTACCCTCAGTAGTCAAAAGTTCAGTAGTCGAAAGCTCTCGACGGGGCGTCAGGTCAAGATCCTTCGATCCATTCCGGGGCATCGTCTCGGTAGTGTTCGTGTTTCCAAACTGCGACTTCAGATTTGATTTCAATCATTCCGCGTTCCAGCAACCCAAAGCCCTCTTTTCTGTGGGGCAGTGATACTCCCAGAAGAATACTGGTCTCTCCGACTTTGAGCATTCCCAGCCGGTGGATCGCCAGTGCTTTGGTCGCGCCGTCATCGACGAGTCCTGCGACGACCTTTTCCAGGCTGCGTAATGCAAGCGGTTCATGGGCGTGGTATTCGATCGCGGTGACCGTTTTTGAACGATTAAGGTCGCGGACGACGCCACAAAAGATGTGAATCGCTCCACAGCCAGGATCGTCGAGCCATGATCGAGCTTTTTCGGTATCGATCGCTTCCCGCGTTAGTTGAGCTTCGTAATTGGGTTCCATCATCAACCGCCACTCACAGGAGGGATCAGAGCGATCTCTTGATCAGCAGGGATGGTGTCTCCGGGTTGAGCGAATTCGTCACCGATGGCCACTCTGACATGGGGTAGCTTGGGAGCAAACTCAGGGTGATTTTGAGCAATCATTTCCAGCAGTTCAGAGACGGTTGCTCCTTCGGGGAGATCAACCTTTAAGGTCTGGGCTCCTGCGATATCCCTTAGAGAAGCGAAGAGAAGAAGATCCAATTCCATGACAATTCTCCTTGGTTATCAGCATCGGTCGATGGAGAGCTGGGGTCAATGATAGAGGGCAATCTAGTCGCGATTTAGATAATCTCTCCATGCGTCGATTTCGACCTGGCGAAGTGAATCTGGAGCATTCATCCAAAATTCTGGATTGACGATGGTTTTCTGTCGGGAGATACGCGCCAAGCTCTTTGCAGCGATGGCTCGCAGATCTGCGTCATCTGATTCCAGGCAATCAACGATCGCATTGATAATCGAGAAGCTTCGGGATGATGAAACCACTTCACTACAGAGCTGCTTTTTCTGTGCAGAAGTTGCATTTTCCATGAAGTCGAAGAACTTGAGCACCCATTCGTTTCGAAGGCCCCTTGGCCACCGAAGAGAGCGAGACCCGATCATTTGGACAAACTGAGACCATGTCCAGGTGGGGTCATCGTTCTGTTTCAATTCTTCCTCAAGGGCATCCACGATCTCTTGTGCACTTGCTCGATATTGGCGAATTAATCCTGAAACTGCCCAGCGTCGAAGACGCGGATCTGGCAAATACTCCCTTAGCTTTTCGCGAGTTCGGTCGGAGAGATCCTCGACAAAACCCTGGGTCATCAGAAGTAACTCTTTAGCGGGCATGGCGGCGATTTGATAAATTTTATCTTCAAATGAATCTTCTTCAGGGAATGAAGCCAGCAGGTGCCAAAGGAATCCCCATGAGAGGGCATAACGGTAGAGTAGTTCTGAATCGGTGCTGTAAAAGGTGCCGTAATTTCCCTCAAGTGTTTCTTGGAGATCTGCAACGAAGCGGGCTTCGCCACGTCTGCGTAGCTCTTGACGACACTTTTCGTAGTACTTGATATGGAATGGGGGAATCGAGAAGGAGCCATCCCCTGGATCGAAGCCCCCTTCGAAGTGACATGCGACCCCTTCAACCAACCACCACCTTCGTTGGATACCTGGGATCCCTGACGTTAAGTGATGAGCGAGTTCATGTTGAAAGGTATCGAGGGAATCCAATTCGAGCAAAATCGATTTGCCATCCTCGTCTGGCGCGCCAGATAACCAGATCATGTCGAAGACCCCATTATACCAACCAGCAAAACCGGGGCGTCCTCGACGAATCACCGCTCCAGAATCTGCGGGTTCACCAGAAAGGATGACGGTGACTCCAGAGATATCTTGGGCTGATTTAGGAATATAGCTCTGGATACCTCGAGCTGACCAATCCATTCGTTCGATGTATGGAGTAGTGACCTCTTTTGGATGATCACTGTAGAGAACCCCTGAGTTTGATTGGATTTTGTGGTCGTAGACCAGTGAGCACCCACTAGACAGGAGAGCGAATCCGAGGAGGAGAATCGGAAGCTGAATCAGGGAGCAGAAACGACACAGAATCATCGGGCAGGATCACCTCTCCAAGATGGTGCTGACGTGCTGCAGCATTTCGGAGTCACCGATCGGTCTGCGCCACAAGACTGATCCTAAGTAGCCTCCCCGATATCCCCTGTTGTTGAAGAAGTAGTATCGAACTTCATAAACGGGAATCCCCGGATATCCGGGATTTTCTTGATGCAGGTTTTTTTCGTGAAGATGAGCGGTGGTCCACTCGAGATACCCTTTCGCGGAAAGAGGCTTCTCGAGTCCAATCGAATACTCGACGACATCCTTTTCGCGGTTCCAGGAGTTTTCTCCGACGACGACCGCCGGAGCTTGCACAGTACGGCAAGATGGGAGTATCGGAATCATGGAAATGACTAGGAGTATGGGAATCAACGGGCGATTCAGCAGTGAAAAACAGCTTGGGCCGTGCTGAAAAAAGTACTGTGAGAAGTACATGGTGTCACTCCGATTATCACCCGTTAAGATCGCGTTTCCAATCGCTGGATGGTACCACGAGTGCGGTATCAGGGAATGGGTAAGCTATCCGCGTCGTCATATGGATTTTTCGACGTGTGAATTTTTCGGTATGGGGATTCGGTTCAGCTGCATTGAGTAATGCCTGAAGTCATACTTGGAGTGATACTTGGAGTGATACTTGGAGTGATACTTGGCAGGGCCAGTTACTTAGTGCCAGTTAGTTAGTCAGGGGTTTCTAAGATGGATAAAGGTGCAGGTCGTGGTGAAGAGGTCCGTTGGGTCCCGATCTTTCTGGGTCCGCTTCTGACTCTTTTAACTTGGTATCTGGCACCTGAAGACTATTCGAAAACTGTCCTGGGGACCTTGATGGTGACTGTATGGACGGTGACCTGGTGGGTGACGGAGGCGATCCCGATTCCGGCGAGCTCGTTGTTGCCAGCGGTATTGCTACCCCTATTCGGAGTTTGTGAGGCAGGGGTTGCAGCCAAGTACTATTCGCACCATCTGATTTTGTTGTTGCTGGGCGGATTCATGCTGGCGCGAGCTGTCGAGTGTTCAGGCTTACACCGAAGAATCGCCATTTCTACGTTGATCTATCTTGGAACTTCACCGCGCAGATTGGCTCTGGGCTTTTTGCTGACCTCTGCCACCTTGTCGATGTGGATCTCTAATACTGCAACCACACTGATGCTGCTGCCGATTGCCATTTCTGTTGCCCGCCGGACCGAGGAAGCGCGGGATATGAAGGGTCGATTTACCCTTTGCTTGTTACTGTGCACAGCCTATGGCGCAAATGTTGGTGGTATTGGAACTTTGATAGGGACTCCACCAAACCTGATCTTCGTCAAAAACGCCCAAGACTTGGTCCCGCCCATCGAAGTGGGATTTTTGCAGTGGTTCATTTTGGGGCTTCCTGTGGTCTGTTTGTTTTTGCCAGTGATGTACCTTTTGCTGACAAGATTCCTCATCCCTTTGCCGCGTGGAGAAAACTCCGATGGTAGTGCTGCTTTAAGGGAAGAGTTGCAGGCACTCGGACCGATGCGATCCGAGGAGAAGAGAGTCTTCACCGTCTTCTTGGCGACTGCATTATTGTGGGTGACCCGGGGAAGCGCGAATATGCCCGGGTGGATTCATCTCTTGGGTCCACTTCTTGACCTGGAACCATCCCAGTATGGCAAGTATCTCAACGACAGTATCGTCTCTGTCGCCAGTGCCATCGCGCTTTTTATCATTCCCTCCGGTAAAGGTCAGAAGCCTCTCCTCGATTGGGATCGGGCAAAAGAGGTTCCATGGGGGATGCTGCTACTCTTCGGGGGAGGTTTTGCCATCGGCGGCGCATTCCAAAGCAGTGGTCTCTCTACCGAAGTTGGCTCATGGATGGCGTCTTGGAACCAGCTTCCATTTCCTCTTCTGGTGCTGGCGATCTCATCGGTGACGACATTTTTAACAGAGGTCACTTCAAATACCGCCTCGATGCACTTGTTGATGCCAGTACTCTCTTCGGCAGCGATACAGGGGGGGATTTCACCGATTCAAATGATGCTGCCAGCGGTATTATCTGTCTCATGCGCGTTCATGCTTCCCGTGGCAACCGCTCCCAATGCCATCGTCTTCGCTACGGGTAAAATCCCAATCCGATTCATGATTCGCTGCGGGTTCTTCTTGAATATTATTGGGGTACTGATTGTTTTGATCGTTAGCTTGGCATTGGGTTCCCTGGGTTGGTTACCTGGCCCCGCAGGGAATGGCTGATCAAAAAACAGGGTGCTGGTGTAAGAAGTGCCGGTGTAAGAATCACTGTATTAAGAGGAATCGCTGCCGCTGATTAGACTTTGCCGTCACGCTCTAACTTTTCGAAGGCCTCGATCAGTTGCTTCAGCTTTTCATCGGCCTCATCCACTTGCTTGTTGCTCAGGGATCTATGCTTGTCGGGGTGGTACTGTTTTACCAACTCACGAAAGCGTTGCCGAATTTGTTTTGAGTTTGCATTTCTAGAGAGTCCCAAGATTTGCAGTGGGTGATTGAGGGGAAGACCCTGATCAGATATTTCTGATCGACGGTGAGGTTTTTCTTCGTTGTTCGGTGCCTGGCGGTGACTCGTTTCAGGATCTTCGACCTGTCGGCGAGAAAGCCACTGTCTCCAGCGTAGGCCTGAGTAGCTTGATAGCCCTGCTTTCTCGAAGAGAAGCCTTCTCTCTTCACCATAAGTTTGTTGCCATTCCTGTAGCTTCAAGAAATCACTGGGAGCAAGGGGTTCAATCCAACCGACGAGCCAGTCGACTAGTCCCAAATCCTTGGCGGGGGAGGCGTAGTGTCGATCAGGCCCCAATGATTCGATTCGGTTCTCCCGTCTACAGCTTGGGCATGGATAGATTCTGTAGGGGCCCCCTTCTGACTCATCACGGCCTCGTATAATCCCATCGCGATGAATCCAATCGAGATTGAGTGCTGCGCGGCAGAACCAACAACGCATTAGTGACTACCAGGCTTGATCAGCATGCAATCACCATAGGAGTAAAAACGGAATTCGTTTTCGATGGCGTAACGGTAAATCTCGAGAGTGTTCTCTACACCGTGAAAACAACTCACAAGGACCAATAGTGAGGATCCAGGAAGATGGAAATTAGTGAGTAACCCATCGACATGGCGAAATTGATAACCGGGCAAAATTGTCAGATCTGTTTCTCCGACAATCTCTTCTCCTGGCGAGAGATCCTCCAGAGTTTCGAGAACTCTCAGGCTAGTTGTCCCCACTGCAATGATGGGGCGTCCTTGTTGCTGGGCTTCGTGAAGTGTTTGGCGACTCTCTCTGGAGATACTGAACCACTCCGGATCAACCTTATGGTCGCGGAGATCCTCAGATTCGATCGGCTTGAAAGTGCCGGGACCTACATGAAGGGTGACGGGACATCTTTCCACTCCTCGAGCTTTCAACTGATCGAGAAGGGTCTCATCGAAGTGGAGCCCGGCGGTGGGTGCGGCGACTGCACCCGGTGTCTTGGCGAAGACGGTTTGGTAGCGTTCACGATCGAGTTCTGATCGGTCGGGTTGATCGACATCCCTACGGATGTATGGCGGAAGAGGGACTTCTCCGATTTCTTCAAGGGAGATATCACTCGGCCATTCGATACGCCAACTTGAGCCTTCGCGTTCATGAACGGTGATTTCTACATCTGGGCCAAAGATGACTTCTCCTGGTTTGATCCTTTTTGAAGGGGATATCCAGGCGATCCAACTGTGACCATCTCTTGCAGGGCGGAGGATAAAAATTTCAACTTTGCCCCCGGTGCTTCGATTCCCATGAATTCTCGCCGGAATGACTCGGGTGTCGTTATAGACCAGGAGTTCATCGCCATTGAGCTGTTGGATGAGATCGGTAAAGTGCCCCGATTGGTGACCAGGCAGCCCCCGTTCGGCAAAGATACAGCGGGAGCCACTTCGGTTAGAGGCGGGCTCTTGGGCTATCAGGGATTCTGGAAGGTCAAAATCGTATCGGGAGAGAGAATGATGATTCTCTCCCGACTCAATCTCCATCCTCGTCATCGAAGTGATCTTCAACCGGTCCACGGGCACGACGAATACTTCTGTCGGCTCTCGAGGGGACTAATTCTTCTTCATACTCCTCTTCCTCTTCATATTCATCGGAGGAATCGGCTTGGAACTGGTTTCCTGAAAGAAGAACACGCTCATCCAAATGGTGGACTTGATCTGCGCACTGATAGAGCTCATTGGAGGTGGTGTCTCTGAATGAGGCGATCTCTACCCGCACTCCATCGTTGCGCAATTTTTCTACCAGCGGTACAAAATCGCCATCGCCGGTAACGAGGATACAAACATCTGCTCTGGGGGCTATCGCCAAGGCGTCCAGAGTAATGCCAATATTCCAATCGCCACTACTGGTCGGATCAGAACGATCACCGACTACACGCTTGCGAACTTCGTATCCGTTTCGTCGCAGGACTTCGATGAATTTGTTCTGTTCCATTCCCGGGCGCTCGACGATGTAGGCTAAGGCTCGCTGCAATACCCTTTTGCTCACCAAATGCTTGAGTAGAGTTGAGAACTCAAGTTTTGATTGGTAAAGGTTTCTCGCCGCATAGTACATGTTTTGAACGTCGACAAAGATGGCGACTCGCTGCTGACTCGATAGATCATGTCCGTCGACAGAGACGAGCATGCGCGAGGAGCTACTTGGTGAGTCCTTGCGCATTTTGTCGATGGCCTCGAGGCCGCGCTTCATTTCATCCTTGTGCTTGTTTCGCTCTTGGACAATTTGGTCTTGAAGTTCGATGACTCTTTTTTGAAGCTCTTCGAAGGATTCGTCGGCGCCTTCGGCCTCACGAGGTGAATATAAAATCATGATAGATCACTCCCCTTGAAAACAATTCCAGCGCAAGTTTAAAGGAATTCCTTCATTTGGCCAGCAAATGCCTTGAGGTTGCATACAATCCGCCATTATGGGGCAAATTATCGCGAAACATGCAGAATTTTCACGACCTGGGCGTGTGAACAATCTGTGGACAAGGCGCCTCCAGCAGAATGTCCATCGGGAAGTGTAACAGGAGTGAATCTGACGATTTATCCCTGAATTGCGTGGATTATCAAAGGGGCTTCCATATCTTGTAAATAGTACCGAAAAAGTTCCATTTCGGTATGCGCCTTTAGTAGTGAGTATCGTCCGCTGGCTTTATAGAAATGTTTTCGGGGATGTTCTACCAGCGAACGGAGATCTTCAAATCAATGGAAAGAATTCGATGACAAAACGAACGGCCAAACGTGTTCGAAGTAATTCCAATTCGGCGAAGGAATCGCGCAAAAGATCCTACACTGATGCATTTCGAAGAAAAGTCGTCACTTATTCTGTGAAGAACGGAATAATCGCCGCCGCAGAAAAGTTCGACGTTTCGACTCCGAGTGTCACAAATTGGCGCAAGGATTTTGGTGTAACCAGAGCTACCAAAGAGGCCGCAGTGGCTGGTAAAAAGGTGGTTCTTCCAGAGAAGCCCGTGAGTAAGCCTTCGGCAGTCGGCCGTAAAAACTTTCCTCTGGCTTTCAGGCAGGAAGTGGCTCGATTCTCTGCTTTGGAAGGGGTCGAAAAGACCGCTTTTCGCTTTGGTGTGAGCGCTCCAAGCGTGACGAATTGGCGCAGAGAGTTTGGGGTTAACCGGGACACTCGCACTCAGATACTTAAAGAGCGTGAGGAAATGGGCCTTTCCAATGAAAAAGCAGTGGGCAAAAAGGAACTCCTAAAACTACGAAAACAGGTGCAGCGGTCACTCGATGCTCTCGATAAGATCATCGGTGTAATGTAGGCCTCTATTTTGAAGGCCAATTTTGTGATTACGAAGTGGTTAGCATGAAGTTGTGAGCACTAAAGCATGTAGCGCTTCTCTCTTCTGGTACGTTTAGCTTCGATGGATCGAAGATAAACCGTCGGGATCTAGGACTTTGAAATGCCCAGGGATGGACACGGCAGAATTATTGACTATCTGAGGATTTCAGTGATGGATCGCTGCAATCTGAGGTGTAGCTATTGCATGCCGCTGGAAGGCCTGAAGTTTTTGCCCGAGGATCAGCTGTTGACAGCAGCGGAGATCCAAATGGTCGTAGAAGCAGCGGTGAATTGCGGATTCAGAAAGTTTCGTATCACCGGTGGCGAGCCCACACTGCGTAAAGATCTTCTGCAAATCATCGGCGGTATGCGATCTGTGGCCCCTGATGCGGATATCGCCATGACCTCCAATGGAATATTACTTCCGGGGTTGGCAGCGGACTTGAAGAAAGAAGGCTTGGATCGAGTCAACATCCACCTCGATACCCTCGATGATCAGCGTCTCAGGCAAATCATGCGTTTGGCAGACCTCGATAAAATCATGGCAGGGATCGAAGCTGCGAGTGATGCGGGATTGACTCCTATCAAGCTGAATTCGGTGGTCGTTAGAGGCGTCAATGACATGGATGTGGTTGAAATGGCTCGCTTGACCATCGATAGACCGATACATGTTCGGTTTATCGAGCTGATGCCATTTGGGTCTGGCGAACCGGAAGAGATTGCCCAACAAAAAGTCGTGCCTTCGGCGGATAGCCATAGCAGTATCGAATCTGCTTTAGGGGATCTTACGCCAGTTCCTGCCAAGGATCCCTCCGATGAAAGTCGAAACTACCAACTCAAGAATGCAGTTGGCACCATTGGCTTCATCAGTCCCGTCTCTGATCCATTTTGTGCTTTCTGTAATAGGGTGCGTTTATCTGCGGAGGGTAAGTTGCTTCTATGCCTGCTTCGTGATGACGAAGCTGATCTGCGGTCGGTGATTCGCTCTGGGATGGGAATCGCTGGAATCCAATCAGCCCTCGAAGCGGCGATCATGAAAAAGCCGGTGGGACATGCGCTCGACCAAGGGATCCATGCCAGCCGTCGTATGCATGAAATCGGTGGTTAGTGAAGCTTCTGATTCGTCTGGCTCCCGCCGTCTTGATCATTGTGTTTTTTATTCAATGGTTCGTCATTGGAATCTCATCCCCCAGGGAACAAATCATCGAATCGGTCATCGGTATGGAAGAGGGCTTTAATGGCCAGCGAGCAGGGGATGTGGTGGTGCATTGCACCGAGGATTTTCGAGAGTCTACCTATCAGTTAAATGTCTCCTCATTTCGTGGAGCACTCTTCAGAATATTTATGGGGCAGAGAGATAAAAAGGATCAATCTTTCCTGTGGCAAGTTTCTGTACAGCGAGATTCGATTGAGCTCGATCCCGATCCTGATCTCTATGAAGACTCAACGATTCCGGAAACGATTTCAGTGACAGCACCGGTGAATTTTTATCGACGAGGAAATATGGGTATGGGGCCTGTATGGGTGATGGAGGTTCAAGGGGATGCGGTCAGAGACGAAGATGGCAGGTGGAGATTTCGCAGAGCCAAATTTCGAACTTTGTCGGGGCGCATGCCATTTTGAACGGGTTTGAAACCTGAGGTGATCAACCCACATCCCTGCGTTCAAAGAGAGCCACACCCAAACACAGTAATCCACTGATGGTGCAGCATGACCATATCAATGCCCATGTAAGGGAGGCTCCACTGACTTCTCCTCCGCGGATCAAACCATCCGAAATCCATAATCTTTGTAGATCGGGAATCCACCGTGCCCATGCTTCACCCTTTCCCCATGAGCCCAAAAGAACTCCGATGAGTAAGGACCCGACGGTGACCGCCAAGGTTGCAGGGGTGGGAAGGCGCGTCGAGGCTGCCAGGGCAACCGCAGCAAGTATTAAAACAGCCATGTGAACCAACAAGATCGCAGACAAGTTGTCGAAGCCGACCACCGGGAAGGGCGAAATCAAATCTCCTTGGGGGGAGAGGCTCAGCGATAACCAAGCAGCGAGGCTCAGTAACAAGGCGCATGCTGGGGACAATGTCGCCGGGAAACTATTTCCTTGTCGGTGACGCCATGTGGCGTAAAGGAGTGCCAACAGCAATGCCGCAGACCCCATCCATAGAACAGGGACTTCGTCAGCGAAGAATCTGGAGTGGATGGTTCGGTGACGAACGGCCAGAAGTAATGTGGCCATCCATGAGATTTGGGCCAGGGTTAATGCCGCCGCGATCCCCAAAAACTTACCTGTAAGCACAACCCAGCGAGAAATGGGCTTGCTCAGCAAAACCATGATCGTCCTGCGTCGAATCTCATCCCCGAGGCTGGAAGATGCTGTGAATGCCCCCATAAAGAGACCGACAGCGAGCATTGAGCTGAGGCTGATATCGAGGAGTAGGCGGTTTTCATCCCCCAGTGCAAACGCACTCAAGACTGGGGAGACCGCTACCAAGCCGATTCCACTGAGTAGAAGCACGGCATGGAAAGAGGGGCGTAATGCTTCTTTGAAAGCGGATTGGGAGATCAGGATCAGCGTCCTTAGAACTTCCAGGGAATTCTCCATTCCGAATTCGAGGCTTGACGCCTGTTCGTCTTCACCATTCACTCCTTATACTATTACTCTCGGAGAGCGGAAATACCAGTGCAGTGTGAAGGGAGCGAACCTTGTCTGAAAGCGTGATCGAAGTCGAAGGCCTATGGAAAATCTTTCGGGATTTTTGGCTGAGGCCGAGAGTGAGAGCGCTCAAGGGAATCGACCTCACGGTTCGACAGGGAGAAATCTTCGGCCTACTAGGGCCGAACGGATCTGGGAAATCGACGACGATTCAAATTTTGCTAGGACTTCAGTTTCCGTCCCGCGGAAAAGTATCGGTTTTGGGCAAAGCCCCAGGCTCAACCGATTGCAAGCGAAGAATAGGTTACCTTCCCGAAGATTCGGTCTTCTATCCATTTTTGACTGGGCGAGAAATGCTCCACTTGTGCGCCCGACTCAGTCAGGTTGAGAACCGGTGTCGTGAGGAAAGGGTCGAGCAACTGTTGGAGATGGTTGGACTGAAAGCCGCTGCCGACCGTGAAATCGGCGATTACTCGAAGGGAATGCAGAGGCGTATCGGAGTAGCTCAGGCCCTGATTCATGATCCAGATCTCATCATCCTTGATGAGCCGACGAATGGTCTCGATCCCATTGGAGTGCGGCAGGTAAAAGATTGGATTCAAAGCTTGAAGGAGCGTGGGAAGACGATCCTGATTACCAGTCATTTACTGGCGGATGTTGAAGAGGTTTGTGATCGAGTTTCGATTCTTTATGGAGGCAAGGTTCAGGATGAGGGAGCCGTCAAAGAAATCCTCGAGTTTGATGATCGGGCTCAGTGGATCACTTCCAAACCTGAGGCTGAGGATCAGAAAGAGATCGACCAATTCCTTGAGGGTAAAGGGGTGGAAGTCTATTCGGTCGATTCGAGCCGCATGAGTCTGGAGGACAAATTCCTCGAGGCTGTAGAGGCCGCCCGTAATGAGGGGGAAGAGACCGAGGGAGCCGAATATGGGGGGCGCTTGCCAGAGTTTCTCGGTGGAGATGAGTCCACAGGTTGATGCCTTGGTTTGCTGCATTGGCAGCACTCTTTCTATTTTGGATTTTGTTACGCATCCTTGATCGGATTTGCCGGTTTGGTGGCAGTCTCAATGCCATCTCGGGTGTCTTGATTGCGGAAGTATGGCGTCGCAAGTTACTGCCAGTGAGTGGGATTTTATTGCTCGCTGGAATATTGGTCCTTCCGTGGATATTGGGGGTAGACCTCGCGGATGCTTCAGAGAGAAGAACCTTGCTTCAGTATGGACAAGGTTGGATCGGTTTTGTCCTACTCGTGGTGACGATGGTGATGTGCTGTTCCACCCTTTCTGAAGAGAAATCGAGTGGCAGGTTGGGGTTTCTTTCATTGCGTCCGGGATTGCCGATTTGGTGGTTGCCAGGGAAATGGTTGGGAAGCCTCGGCTCCAACCTGGTTCTGTTGATTCCGGCGTCTCTTCTTTTGTTGACCCAGATTCAGAACCCTGGAAGTGATTGGGGAAATCCAGCCACAGTCTTGCCGATCTCAGCGCAACAATTCTCTGTCACTGAAGAGGACGTGGACTTGTTCCTGTTACTCAAAGTGGAGGAGAGCCCATTAGAGTGGGGGCAGCTCTCCGAGGCGGATGCGAAAATCCGTGCTCGATCTTATTTACATCGACAAGCACGCTCGATTCCGCTGGGATCAAGTGCATACCTTGATTTCAAAGTGGGTGACGATGTTCGTGAAGAATCGACATCGGAAGAGGCTCTGGTTCTTTCAATTCGCCCTGCAATGGGAAGAGCTCACCGTTCCCAGATCGCGAGAATCCTGATCTCGGGAGAAGACTTTGAAACAGAGCTTCTCGTGACCAATGGCCAAAGGTCAGAGTTGAAGATACCTCAAAGGATGTTGCTGGATGGGGGGGTTGCACTAGAGGTGGCATTTCTCGGTGCAGTAGATGAAGAGGTTCGCATCCCCTCGCTTTATTGGATAGACGAGGAGGCGGTTCAGCTTCTTGTTCCTATGGGAACATTGGGAGGAAGTTTGTTGCGCTCACAGCTGCTGTTGTTGGCCCGTTGTGCGTTCGTTGCAGCACTCTCTTTGGCGGTATCCACCTTCCTCGGTTTCCCAGTTGCGACCCTTTTGGTTTTCTGCTTTTTGATCGCTGCAACAGGCGGAGGGTTCGTCGGGGCGTTTGAGGAAGAGGGGCCGCAAACGATGGTCGATCCACGACAAGAAGCCAGCTCGCGGCAAGTGATCGATTTGTTGGCTCAAGGTGGCGAAAGGATTGTTCGCAGTTTGGGTGAATGGGAAGAGAGCTCCACAGCTGAACAGGTCTCGGCAGGACAATTTGTTTCATGGAATCAGGTTTGGAGAGGTGGTTCGATTCTCGCTGGGCTATGGGCAGGGTTTGCACTGATCGTCGGAACAATACTGTTGTCACGTCAGGAACACTCAACGGGAGATCAGCAGTGAGTCGCAGATCAATTCTAATTCCCACAAGTTTGGCACTCCTGAGTTTCATGATTGCTGCAGCGAGCACGATTCCCCTCGATGAGTATTATGAAAAGGATCGCCTGGCGTTACCAGTAACAGTCTCCTCTGGCGTCCCTGCCGACGTTTTACTACTCCAACAATCTTTGGGGGCATTCAGGGGCTGGGCGATCAACGCGCTATGGCTCAAAGCCCTCGAGCGCAGGGATCAAGGGCAGCTCCATGAGTCGATGGAGCTTGCTCGTTGGATTCTCAAACTCCAACCCTATTTTCCGCGGGTATGGAATTTCCAATCGTGGCTGCTCGCATTCGAATTGGCATTCGATACCAGAAATCCTCAGGAACGATGGGATTGGGTCAGGGAGGCGATCGATCTGCTGCGCGGACCTGGATTACGAGCGAATCCATTAAGCCGTGAAATCCATGGCCAATTGGCTTACCTATTTTGGTTTAAATTAGGAGAGAACAGGGATTCAGCAGCGCCATATTTCAGGAGGCAACTTTTCGAGCGCTGGCAAAGCTTGCTCGGATCTTCAAAAGCAGATCCGCGAAGCAGCACAGAGATTTTGAACGAGTTGAGTCAACTATCTCAGCAGGACGAAGAAATTTCCGATTTGCCCAGTCTCGCAGAAATGGGCTTGGAGGAGCGTCTGAATCTTTTGCTTTCTGCAGAGGTCACGCCCGAGGTCAACAGCAGGGATTTGGATCTGCTACGTTACATGATCTTAGTGGAAGAGCTCAATATGGATCCGCGGTTGATGGTGGATCTGATGAGAAAGCTTCCCGGCCTCGATTGGCGTGTTCCCGGCAGTCACGCGATCTACTGGGCTGTTCAGAGTGTATTGAGAGAAGAGACTGGCGAGATCTTCCCCGTTTTGACGGACCTGCTGTTTGCTGAGGCTCTCATTTCGAGCCATGTTCGAATCGGATTACAGCAGTTGATCGTTCGTGGGCGACCTGTGATCGATCCGCTGACTGGAGAACTACTGACCGCTGGCCCGGTTCCTGAGTTGCTTCCAGTATTTTTGAGATCCCTGGAAAGCCTTGGTGGTGGGGTGATCCCGGATGAGTTTTTACCCCGCGCAAAAGAGATCATCGGCGACACTGCATTGCAGGCATGGCTTTTAGGTGAAGATGAGTTAACTGCGTTGATTTTAGAACGTCTGAGAGCACTCGAGGGGAACTTGCTGAGTCCGGATGAAGCTATTGAGCAACAGCTGGCGAAAATTGTTCGCAACAAATTGGATCCTGAAGAACCTGTTACCATGATCTCGATTTTGATCCGCGCCAGGGCTCTGATTGCAGCAGCGGGTGGGGGAGTCGAATCGGAGTTTGTGCGCGGAGAGCAGTTTGCAGATCTTTTAGAAGAAGATCTCAGTCTTGCGCAGCAGCGTCGGAGTAAACTGCTTGCATGGATAGAAGCATTGCGGAGTCCAAGGGCGAGTGCCCCCCTGCCGATCAAAAGCAGGATATGGCACAATCTACCCGAGGGTCTTCGGGAGCAGATCGGTGAAGCGACCAGAAGTGTGCTGCGTGATGACGCCCGTCTTGAGGGGTTGGTACCGGAAGAGTCATTCCCGGGTATTTAACCACTCTATAAAGAGCAGCAGCGATAAGGAGAATCGTGGTGAATGATCAGATTCAAAAGATGCCAAAGGTTCAGCTCCACGATCATCTCGATGGTGGATTACGACCACAAACCATCATCGATTTAGCCCATGAAAAAGGGATTCCTCTACCGGAGTCAGATCCAGACGCTCTTGGGGATTGGTTTTTCCGTGGAGCTGCACAAGGTGATCTTCCCAAGTATCTCGAAGGCTTTGCAGTCACGACCTCTGTGATGCAGGACGCTGAATCATTGCGAAGAGTGGCCCGTGAGCACGTCGAAGATTTGGCTGCGGACGGAGTCATTTATGGCGAGATTCGCTTTGCTCCAGTCCTTCACACCTCTTCAGGGCTAAAGATGGAAGAAGTGGTCGAAGCGGTTTTGGAGGGGGTGAATGAGGGGAGTTTGAAGACCGGGACTATCGCACGGATCATCATTTGCTCTCTGCGTCATATGGACCCGGCGATCACACTCGATTCCGCTAAAGTCGCAACTCAGTTTCGCGACAGGGGAGTGGTCGGATTTGATCTGGCAGGAGACGAGTCGGGACATCCTCCTGCTGATCACAATGACGCATTTCAGTATCTCAGAAAGAAGAACTTCAATATTACGATTCATGCTGGAGAAGCATTTGGGCTCTCATCCATATGGCAGGCGATTCAGCACTGCGGTGCCCATCGCATCGGGCATGCGACAAGGCTTGTAGAAGATGACACAGTTCCTGGGGATCATCGGGGAACCTTGGGTGAGTATATCCTCGACCACAGAATCCCTTTGGAGATGTGCCTCTCCTCAAACCTCCACACTGGGGCAGTGAAAGATCTCGAAGAGCATCCATTTCCGCGATATTTGCGGGAGGGGTATCGAGTGGCTTTGAATGTCGATAACACTCTGATGTCGAGAACGACCCTGACCCGTGAATGGCAACTTGCCCAAGATCTGTTCTCTTTGCAGATTTCCGATTATGAGAGGATCGCCATCAACGCGGTCAAAGGCGCCTTTTGCGAGCACTCTCTCAGAAAAACCCTGATCCAGGATCAAATCGTGCCTCGATTTCGTGCTCTAAGAGGCGATGCGAGTTGAACGCACCTTTGACTTCGTAGATAATCCGGTGAGAGCCAAGGGGCACGGATCTGGGTGCAGATCTGTATGAACACTACCGTCTGGCAGTTGTGTGATCCGAAGTGTGTGATCCGAAGTCTTTGCCGGTGGTTTCCGACGATTCTGATCGTTTTCAGCCCTGAAATTCAGCAACCATAAGCTCGTGTTTACCCCGGTAATCACGGGAACCACAAATAGTAGATAGATGGAGTGCACACCATGTCCGACCTGATCCAGCACCTCAAGCAGAGGAACGTAGAGAAGCGATCTGTAGAGGTCGCGCTCGATGGTCGTGTTCTGTACTTGGTCGATGATCCGGTGGCGATTCAAAAGCAGCTTTCAGGTGAGAACCTTTCCCTGAATCATGGCTTGCCTTACAGGGATAACATTTCCACAGATGAGATGACCCCTGCATACGTGTGCTACTACCACGATGAGACCCTCGGTGAATTCCCCTACGTCGGTTACTCGGCAGCTGGAGAGTTTCCATTCACTCGAAACTCAGTGAAGGAGGGTGGATTCGCCGCAAGTGTGAGTGGCAAACGCAGAGGGAAGGGGTCCAGTCGCGAAGCATCTCCCTATGCGGAGCTGTGCGCCGGAATCCACCTGGTGTTTGCCGAGAACATTGAGCGAATCTATCAGCAAAATTGTCACAACCTGGGTCTTTTGACCTGTACTGATATGTCGGTCTTAGAGCGTTTGATCGCCGGTGAGACGGTTCCCCTCTCAGCATTCACCGAGGGTAAAGACCCTGTGACCACTCAAATCATCGAGTGGGGTGGCCTCTTCGAATTCAATCTTGCCCGAGTTCAGGGCAAGGTCGATCTTCCTGGACCACAAACGAGCTCCGAAGTTCAAACGATCACGCAAAAGATTTTTGCCCGCCATCGAGTCATCGATTCCTCCACTTACGAGGTCGGCGGAGATAGTGCTGTCGTTGGAGACGCCGGATTCTTTGCTACTGATCTACGCTTCAGTCACGAATATGTGACACCGATGGCTGCGACCTTTTTCGAAGAAAAAGTCGGGAAGGGTGAGCCTCTCAATGACCCGGGGTCGATCATCTTGTTCAGAGACCATCTGACTTTCCTAGAGCAGGCGATGACTCCTGAACGCAAAAAGATGGGCCTTCTCAATACTGCTGAGCAGTTGAAGATCAAGCAGCAAGATTTTGCAAACTCTTACGATCTGACCCTTCATGGCGAAACGGAGCATGGTGGGTCAGAGGCGATTTGTCACTCGAAGATCCTTCAGGATTACGCTGAACCGGGGCATTTGATCATCGGTAGTGATTCCCACACTCCTCACTCGGGAGCCATCGGCTGTGTGGCATTTGGCGTTGGAACCACAGCGATATTCAACTCTTGGATCACTAGGGACGTGTATTCCCAAGTTCCAGAATCGGTTCGGGTCGAAGTGCGAGGAGATAGACCAGAAGGAGTCACCGCCAAAGATATGATGCTGGCGATCCTCCGTACTCCCTATGTTGCCGACGGGCATGCGATCGGAAAGATGGTCGAATACTGCGGTAAAGCGGTGGAGGAGCTCTCCATCGATGAGCGGGCAACGATGACGAACATGGCAGCGGAGGTCGGTGCTTTCAGCGGAATCGTTTGTCCGGATGAGAAGACTGTGGAATTCCTCGTGGCCGAACGAGGGATGGACGAAGCGCGCGCGCGGGATCTCTGTGCAGGTCTCGAAAGTGATGAGGGTGCCACTTATTGCCATGAAATCATCATCGACGCCGCCTCTCTGGAGCCTTTGGTCGCACTACCAGGAGATCCAGGAAACGGTCTAGAAATCTCGAAGTTGCAGGAGAAGGTCAGTATCGATATCGCTTATGGAGGATCTTGTACCGCCGGTAAAAAAGAGGACATGGACATGTACGCCCAAGTTCTCAAGGCGGGGCTTGAGCGCGGCGACAGAGTCGCTGATGGTGTCGAGTTCTGGATTCAGTTTGGTTCCCAAGAGGTCAAAGAGTATTGCAGAGAGCAAGGATACTTGGAGATCTTCGAGAACGCAGGTGCCCAGGTGATCGAGCCTTCTTGCGGTGCTTGCATCAATGCGGGGCCGGGAATTAGCCGTTCTCCTGATCAAGTCAGTGTCAGTGCCATCAATCGCAACTTCCCCGGTAGATCGGGGCCAGGGCAGATGTATCTCGCCAGTCCATTGACGGTTGCGGCGAGCGCACTCGCAGGTGAAATCGTCGCATTCGAAGGCTAAGGTGCTGCGACTGGGTCTAGTTACCGAGTTCCCGCAATTTGGCGCAGCTTGCTCCGTTGCTGAACTTGATCTCGGATCGGTCGCACTAAATCGCGATAGCTTTGCCCTTGTACTCGCGGTTGATTTGCGAAGTGATCTGCAGGGAGTTGTAGAGCCAATTCTTCGATGGCGTCCCTGACAACGGGGAAGCATCGAGGATCATGATCTGGATACGATTCATCCAAATCACTCCACCAGAGTTCTCCCTTCTCCAATTCCCTCACAGCTTTTACTGGCATTGTGGTATCGATCAGGTTTTCCAAATCTGACAGCAGGCGTTGAATCAATGGCAGCGATGACTGAATGATCTTCGTTTCGACAGCCCGCATCCTCTCGAGGGCGTTCATTCTCTCTTTCAGGGAATAGGCTTTGGGTTCTGGGGTGCTATTCATCTGTAAACCACTCCCATGGGGTAAGGGCTGATGGTAGAACCGAAATTGACTTCATGGAGGTGTTGATTGTTTGAAGGTGATTCAAAAATTCGCATTGGAACCTCCTCTTGGTCTGAAAAGAGTTGGGTGGGCACATTTTATCCCAACGCAACTCCCCCGGCTGAATTTCTGCGGCATTACTCACAAAGGTATGACACTGTGGAAATCGATGCGACCTACTACTCTATTCCACGTGAATCAACGGTGCGAAATTGGTGCAGCCGGACACCGGAAGGTTTTATTTTTACCGCCAAGGTTCCGGGGGAGGTTACCCATCAAAAGGTACTCCTCGATACGGAAGAGACGATGGAGATCTTCGTCGAGAATATGCAGTGGTTGGGAGAGAAGCTGGGGCCGCTGTTACTGCAATTCCCTTATTTCAATAAAAAGGCTTTCTCGAGTCCTGCTCCATTTTTAAAGCGGTTGGAGGAATTCCTCCCACGTTTCACCTCTGAAGTTTCGATAGTGGTCGAGGTCCGCAATCCGACTTGGGTCCAGAAGGATTTGGTCGAAGTTGTCGAAGGGGGTGGGGCCACGCTGGCTTGGATCGATCAAGGTTGGATGCCGAAGGCCGGCGATTGGATTGAGCGCTTGGGGATGCCGCAAGGTCAGAGGGGCTATTTTCGTTTTCTCGGTGATCGTAAGGAGACTGAAGCTCTCACTAATACTTGGGAGCAACAGGTCTTGGATCCCAGGGATCGATTGCAACCTTGGGTTGAAGTGATGAAGTCATTTCGTAACGCAGGGGGAGATGTCTTCGGATTTTTCAACAATCACTACGCAGGTCATGCACCTGCAACTTTAGAAGATTTTCGAAGCTTGTGGACTGAGGATCACTCGTCTTCGTCCTCTTGCGAGTAACTGTTTTCCAAGCCTTGCCATGATCCAACTCGATAGATCAGCATCAGGTTCGTTTTTCCCATCTTGTGAGTAGGAGCACCCATCAATAGCACCAATTTATCACCAGAGGTGGCGAGGCCGTCGTCTTGAAGGGTGTGGTCGAGAACTTCGATCAGTTCATCGGTCGATTGTGCGGGGCGGATCTTGTAGGGCTTGACTCCCCAGACCAGACTCAGGCGATTGCGTACCTCCGGATGGGTGGTAAAGGCCATGATGGGGCGTTCAGGTCTTCTCCGTGAAGCGAGAAGAGCTGTGGATCCTGACTGGGTAAATGCGACGAGAGCATGGGCTTCTACGTGGTGTGCCAATTGGCATGCAGCATCAGTGATGGCTTCTGGTGTTGAATCGACCGATCTTTCACGGCGTCTTCTTTGAACCATACGTCCGGAGTTGTTTTCCGTGTATGAAATCACATCGGACATCATCTGCACGGACTCGACAGGGTAGTTTCCGATGGCAGTTTCAGAAGAAAGCATGACTGCATCGGTTCCATCGAGGACGGCATTGGCAACGTCGCTCGCTTCCGCGCGGGTCGGTCGGGGGTTGTAGGTCATGCTGTCGAGCATCTGAGTGGCGGTGATCGTCGGTTTACCGAGCCTCAAGCCCTCTGAAATGATCTGCTTTTGGATCAATGGAACCTGCTCGGGAGGAATCTCCACACCGAGGTCTCCCCTGGCGACCATCGTTCCCCAAGACTTTTGGAGGATTTCTCCAAGGTTGGTGACCGCGGCCGGCTTTTCAATTTTTGAGATGATTGGGATTTGAACTCGAGCCTCGTTGAGAATGTCGTGAAGCTTTTGAATATCTTGAGCTTTACGGACGAAAGAGAGGGCTATGAAATCGACCCTCTTCTGAATCGCGAAGAGCACGTCTTCTTGGTCTTTGTCGGTGATGGCTGGGGCGGAAACTTTGGTGTCGGGGAGATTGATGCCTTTGCGGGGATGAATCAATCCAGAGTTCAGCGCTTTGGCAATGACCAAGCCCTTCTCAACTTTGATCGTCTCCAGTGCGATGTTTCCATCGTCGATGAGGATGGGTTCGCCGACTTTGAGGTCTTTATCGAGTAGATCGTAGTCACTACCAATCTCACCGACCTCGGCAGGACGATTGACCGCGAAGACCACTTCTGAACCAACTTCGACAGCGTGGGGATCCCCTTCGAAATCGGAGACTCGGATCTTGGGGCCCTGGAGGTCGTAGAGAATCCCCAGGGGTTTTCCAACCTTTCGGGAAACTTGACGTACCAAATCGATGGTTTCGCTATCTCTCTCATGTGCGCCATGAGAGGCATTGATGCGAACGACATCCAATCCGCATTCAACCATTCGACTGAGAACCTCAGGGTCCGCAGAAGCAGGTCCCAGAGTAGCGACGATTTTTGTCTGTCGAATCTGTTGTGCTTTGATGTTCATACTCTGAGTTTCCTGATTGTGGCCCTCACTGTAAAGGGAACCTCAGTAGGTAAAAAAAAGAACCCGAAGATCGGTGTGATCTTCGGGTTCTTCATGAATTGTCCCTCAGCAGTCAAATCAGGGGCATGGAGGGAAGTTTACGCAATCGAGAGGGTCTGTATCGGTACCGTCAACCCCACAGTTGGGGTAAGGAGCCGGAGGATTATTTCCATTGCTGAAGAGATTTGACAGCAGGAAGACCGGATCACTGATATCGAGGTTTCCGTCATCATTGATATCACAGGCATCTGCGCACAGAGGAGTACCACCGCCACCGAAGAGGAAAGTCAGCGCTGCGACGACGTCTGCGATATTGTTTGATCCGTCTGCATTACAATCTCCGCGGACAAAGGTGGGCCCTTCTTCACAGAGGAGAGAGCAAGCCAAGGTATTGACGCTGCCTCCGCAGATGTCGATCGCTTCAACGGTGAAGTTGACTCCCGTGGTCGAAAAGGGAAGAGCACCGGTGGCGCTCGTCGCTGTTCCGGCGAGAGTATCCACGAGTACCCCATCGAGGGAAACATTGATTTGAGAGTATGGTCCTGCTCCTGACCAAGTCAGTAAATATTCACAACCAGTACCAGGGACGTTTGAGGTCAGTTCGCAAGTCAGGTTCGCGATAGGAGCGGGTGGAATGAAGACCGGACAGCCTTCGATGGTGCATGCATCGGGTGATGCTGTTCCATTCGAGATTCCGCGGACACAAATCGATTCTGCGGAGACTGGAAGAGTGACTGTGGCACTGGTGGCAGTTCCGGCAAGGGTTTGCACCAATGCGCCCGCAACTCTTACCTCAATGCTGTTGTAGTTGATGGGGTTGGTCCAAGTGACGACTGCTTCACAAGTACACACATCCGCTGAACTGATGCTGGGGGTCGTCGGTGGGGGCACAGCGATGTTGACCGCTCCTGCGTTAGTCGCAGGGAATACGCTCACTCCACCCACGGTGAAGACGATGTTTGTTGCTGGATTGCCCAAGGTGGTCACCGGGTTCAGTGGGTTGCTCGAACCAGGACTTGCCGTTGAGCTTACGGAATAGTTGAGTACCGCAATCTCCTGGCCTGTTCCGGCGGGAATCGAATCTAGGGAAGAGCCAAAAGTGGTGATACATGCAAGGATGACCCCAGGGCCGTTGGCTGGTGCGAGGTCTTCGAAGAAGTATTCAGCTCCACTACCGCCATTGAGGAGTGAAGTTGCCGCTCCTTGGTCAATCCCGAGAGGAGTCAGCACTGCACCGTCGTGGGTGATTCCGAATGAAAACCCAAGTACCGGAGCAGTATTATCAATGGTCACCGAAACCTGTGTATTACTGCCTGCTGCAGAAATCGACTCACCGACATTCAATACATTTTGAGCATGAATTGAAGTTGTCAGTAGTGATAAAGATAAAACAGCGAAGGTGAAGAATCTGCGAGTGTTCATGTATTCTCCTGACCCTTTAGAGGTCGAATGTGGAACGAAAACCCGGGATCAGACCTCAAAACAAATATCAGAGAAGAGCCCGGGATCGACAGTCGATGAGGCAGGGTCATAAACGGTCGAATATAATCTTCCCTATATTTGAACCACGAATCATTCACCAAGCAATATGGGCGTGGGATTTTCTCCCTTTAAAATGGCCATATTGAGCCTTAAACAGCCACATACTTCACCTTGGTGGCTCTGTATCACTTTCCGTGATCGAGCTGAACCGCTAACATCTGACCTGAAAGAGCCATGGACTCAGCACTCTTCCGCTCATGGCTACCCTCTTCACATATGAGGAGTGGTGAGAAGGGCGGTTGGACATGGTGCTTCACCAGTAGCCCCATGGCTGCCGCAGACCGCTAGATCAGAGGTGAAAACGGATGAGCGATACGATGAAGGCATTGGTGAAACCTGGACCGGAGCCAGGACTTGTGCTCGAAGAGCGCCCACTTCCAGTGATGGAGGCGGGGGATGTTCGAATCCGTGTGCAAGCCACTTCGGTTTGTGGAACTGATCTCCACATCTACAACTGGGATCGTTGGGCGCAATCAAAGGTGTCTCAACCACTCATCGTCGGACACGAGTTTTGTGGTGAGGTGATTGAGGTCGGTTCAGCGGTTACCGGATTCAAGGTTGGGGATAAGGTTGCAGCGGAGTCCCACGTGTTTTGTGGCACTTGTCGCTTCTGCCTGAGTGGGCAGGCTCACATCTGTGAAAATGAAAAAATCATCGGTGTGCAGAGGGATGGCTGTTTTGCCGAGCAGATCGTCATGCCCGAGCGCTGTGTGTGGAAATCACCAGAGGGCCTACCGGTGGAGATTGCGACTTTGCAGGAACCCTTGGGGAACTCGGTCCATGTGGCGATGGCCGGGAGTGTCGCCGGGAAAGATGTATTAGTCACCGGTTGTGGACCCACAGGGCTCTTCAGTATGGCCATCGCCAAAAAGTGTGGTGCCCGTTCGGTCACGGCCATCGATGTTCAGCCTTATCGACTCCAGTTGGCGAGCGCATTAGGGGCGGACGAAACCTGGAACCCGATCGAAGTCGATGTGGTCGATGCTTACATGCAGAAAACAGCGGGAAAAGGTGCGGATGTCGTCTTCGAGATGTCAGGAAATGACAAAGCCATCGAAGACAGTCTCAGATGTCTCGCTCGAGGTGGGGATTACCGTTTCTTTGGAGTCCCCTCAGACAGGGTATCTATAGACTTGGCGCGAGATGTGATCTTCAAGGGCGCAGCCCTTCAGGGAATCATCGGTCGTAAGGTTTGGGACACATGGAAGGATATGAACCGTCTTCTTGAGGACGGGCTCGATCTCTCTCCGATTGTCACTCACCGTATCGCGTTGGAGGAATATGAAACTGCATTTGAGCTGATCCGAGAGGGCCAATGCGGAAAAGTAGTCATGTTCCCGGGGGAGGATTCCTCCACGACAGGCATTTGATCGAACCCAGACCGGAAAGAGATTGAACCATGTTTTCTGCCCGTGATCGATTCGTCGAAGAACTTCAGGGGATTGAAGAAGCGGGATTGTGGAAGCGGGAACGGGTGATCACCTCACCCCAAGGTTCAAGCATTTCGACTGAAGAGGGTGAAGCGCTGAATTTTTGCGCGAACAATTATTTGGGACTCTCTAGTCACCCCCAAATCGTCGAGGCGGCCCGAGGTGCACTGGATTCACACGGGTTCGGACTCAGCTCAGTTCGCTTTATCTGCGGTACCCAAGATATTCATAAGCAGCTGGAGGAGCGAATCTCCCGCTTCCTTGGTACCGAAGACACGATTCTTTACACCTCTTGTTTCGATGCGAATGCCGGTCTCTTTGAAACGATCCTCGGACCAGAGGATGCTGTGATTTCAGATGAGCTCAATCACGCCTCGATCATCGATGGCGTTCGCTTGTGTAAGGCTTCACGGCATCGGTATCAACACCGTGATATGAAAGACCTGGAGCGCTGTCTCGTTGAATCGGCGGGGTCGAGAACCCGATTAGTCGTCACTGACGGGGCTTTCAGCATGCACGGAGTACTCGCCCCTCTCGATGAGATTGCAGACCTCTGTGATCGTCACGATGCCATCCTTGTCGTCGACGACAGTCATGCGACAGGGTTTGTTGGTGAAACAGGAAGAGGGACTCCTGAGTACTTTGGGGTCCAGGAGCGGGTGGACATCATCACCAGCACTCTCGGAAAAGCTCTCGGTGGTGCGAGTGGTGGTTTCACTAGTGGCTGCCGGGAAATTGTCGAGCTTTTACGCCAACGATCGCGGCCCTATCTTTTTTCCAACACCCTTGCGCCAACCATCGTCATGGCCGGAATCAGAGTTCTCGATTT
>NHDG01000015.1 GCA_002167285.1 Planctomycetia bacterium TMED53 | reverse complement strand
GATGGGCAATCGCGAGGTTTAAAGCGAGACAGATCGACGGGGGGAGCCGCTTGGAGGATTTGGGTTGGAGATACACCCCATTCTTCGAGACCTATTGCAGAGGCCCTAGTGGGGGCGATCCACAAATCTGTTTGCTGACGGCAGTATCTATTTCGAAGGGTTTTCTCTGGCTTCAACTGGTATTGGCTCTTGAGGATCAGTGGCGGCAGTTTCCGGGACGCTAATGAGGCAATGAGGTGGTCACCAGATAGATGGCAATGAATCACATCCGGTGATTCCTCTTTTATCCAGTCTCGAAGGAGTGAAACGTCTTTTCTAAGAGAGGAGATTTGAAAGTGTTTTGGTAGTTTCAATTCGTCATAGAGAGATAAGCCCCTGTCGATGGCGATGGTTTGAAGGTGAGTAGGCTGATCGGAGGGGGGGTGTCCGCAGCAAAAAGTCACCTCGTGACCTTGGTCTTGTTGTGCTTTTGCAAGTAATAGCGCGGGATCAGCTGGGCCTGTGTATTTGTAATTTGAATAGAGGTGAAGAATTTTCACCCGATACTCCCAGATTCAGAAAATGTTCCGGGGGCTTTCCTTGGGGGTTTCCATTCGGGCCCTCTGTGGTGACGGGGAGTCACGTCAGGATCGATGCCACGCTTTTTCAACTGGCGGCGCTCCCAAAGACACGCGTATTTCAAAAAGACGTAGATCATGCCCAAGCCTGCGAGGATAAAACCTGCGAAACCGTCCTTATAGCCTTTTTGCAGCACCAACATTCTAAAGAAGCTCCAGGGAGCTCTGACGGTCATTCCTAGAAGTGGGCTTCTCTCTCCGCGAATCTCCATCTCTTTCCCAGAGATGTTTGTAAAGAAGTCCATTCCCTCAAGGTGATGGTGAAGATTTTTGAATGAGTAATGTAACAGGTTTCCCTTGAGCTTGATCGGGGTGCCTTCGATGGAGATCCGATCATGGGGATTGACGCCAGCCCAATGGGCTTTACGACGATCAAAGATGCGCACTTTGCGATCAGGGTACCAACCACCATGACGAATCCATTGCCCCAAGTGCCATGTCAGACGTGGCATCGAAAAACCAGGAGTTTTGGGTTCCGTTTTTAGATGGTCGAGAATCTCTTCTCTAAGTTCATCGGAGACTCGCTCATCAGCATCCAAGGATATGATCCAGTTGGTGGGGGAGAAGGCGATGGCGCGATTCTTTTGCTCGACGTGTCCAGGCCAGTCTGTCACATGGACATGTTCAGTATATTCCTGTGCGATTTCGACGGTTCTGTCGGTGGATCCTGAATCGAGTACGACGATATTGGGGACCCAACTGAGTGACTCCAGGCAATCTCGAATGTTGTCTTCTTCATTGAAAGTGATGACCGTTGCGGTCAAATCAATCATGACCAAGTCCCATTCTCAGAGGATTGCAGAAACTCGGGCTTCCAACCGGGATCCAGGGAGTTATCCAGCTCGCAACGCAATCGGTGAAACTCTGAAATTGCTTCTATTTGCGGTTCACCCAAGTCGTAGCGAATCTTTTCATGAAGGTAATCGACTGCCGCTGGGACATCGAGGATCCCCGGGTTTTTCTGACAGTACTTTTCGGCGATCGAAGTTCTGTCCGCTAGGCCTAGCTGGGCAGTTTTACGGATCGATTCGACGATCCAATCCTGTATAGGGCCTCTACTCAGCCAAAATGCAAAGACGAACGGAAGACCGGTTCGCTCTTTCCACATCATTCCAAGATCTAAGCGAGGTACAGAAGATACTGCATGTTCGAGTGCTGAATCTCCTATCAGAAGAACTGATTCGCCTTGTTCCTGATCTTCTAGAGCTGAAAGATTTGATGGTCCAACTTTGAGTTCAAGAGGTGAGAGCCCATCCAGATGCCTTAGAACGGAAAGCAATTGAACAGAAGAGTTGCTTGCATGATCTACGGAGACTTTTTCGAGTTGATCCCAAGGCTTATCGCCGAATAACAGAATCGAGCCCACGGGGCCGTCACATGAGATGCAGTACCCCGGCAAGATTTTGTAGTTTTCATTTCTACACGCTTCGACCTGCGGGACGAGGGCGACATCGAGATCTCCCATGCGCAATGAGTTCGCCAAAACACTGGGAAGATCTGCAATGATTTCCCAACGTGATTCAACTTCAGCCAGTTTTTGGCAGAGTGGATCAGCATTAAGGAAATCGATAGAGCCAATCTTTGGAATCACCGTCGGTGCTCCGATTCTTGCAACTGGCTGAGGCATTCTTTAAGAGCTGACTTGAGTAGTTCGCGAGATCCTCCCACAGCGTGATAAAGAAACCGGTAGCGGTCTCCCGATTGAAGTGGGCAACCACCTTGTGCAACAATTTTGGCGTACGAACGTGCCAGGCGTTTTAAATTGTTGATCCTGTCAGCATTATAGGGAATGGCACCTGGATCCAGGTCCACCAAGAGAGCCCTAGGGTTCGCTGCTCTATCAGAATTGATCATGATATTCATCAGATTCAGATCACCGTGCAAAAACCCAAAGTCATGAAATTGCAGGATTAGATCTGCAATCGTCCTTACTTGCTCAGTGGTTGGTGAAAGTTGTTGTTTCAGCATCAAATCTCGGATGGAGATGGCATCTTCCTCGATTCGGATGAACTGATCGATATGGTAGCCAATCCCCCGACGGGTCACTGAAAATGCGATGAGATTTGCGACAGCAATCCCAGAGCGACTTAATTGATCAGAGACGATCATTTCTTTGTTGAAGCGTTCTAACGAAAAAAATGTTCTTCTATTTATTTTGGAAAGTAGCCCACCCCTAAGACACGCTTTCCACATGTACTTTTCGTTTTCCCCTAACGCAAATACAGGATGGGCTGTTCTCCCTTGGAAATGGGTCACAGGTTTTAGTTTTGGCTGACCTGATAGGAATCCACTCTTATCAAGAATCTCTTTTGATTCCGGAAAAAACCAGACGGCTCGGCCTGCTGATGAGGAGCACTCGAGTTTACGTGGGGGAGCAGGGCGGAGTGAGTTAGCAGAATGGTTCGGGGTGGAATCCACGGAGGAAAATCCTGTCACAGATAGAGCCTCACCATAGGACTGACATTTGGATTCAACTGAATGATTGAATCGACCAAGGATCGCACTCCCTGCGGATACCTTGGCTGGATGTCTTTTCTGGCTGAAAAAGTATGGTCGGACCGAGTGGATTCGAACCACCGACCTCCACGGCCCCATCGTGGCGCGCTACCAAACTGCGCTACGGCCCGACCCTTTGTCAATTCAGCAATTCCAGAGGCCCGATGCTAGTCAGGAAGTTTCTCCCGTCAAGGCCTCGAAGCATCATCGTCGTCATTATTTGAATCCTGTGAATCTTCGCTGGAGCCCTCAATTTTATGGGCAGGGCTCGTATCAGCGACTTCCCCGGGGGGAACGATCACCCCACCAGAAATGGTAAATCGAAGAACTTCATCGACACTCAAGTCCAAAGGGATGACTTCATCCTGGGGGACGAGAATCGTGTAACCGGTAATCGGGGTCGGACTTGAGGGGATGAAAATTGCGACCATCGGTGCGCCATGTTTTTCTCTGATGGTTTTGAAGCCTGAACTGGTGACAAAACCCAGTGACCAAATTCCAATCCTTGGATATTGGACAGCCACTGCTGTGTCGTACTCGATTTTGTTTTTTTCTTCGAAGAAAAACTCTGTGACTTGCTTAGCGTACGGATAGATAATTTTGATGAATGGAATTCGTTTTATCAATCCTTCGATAAGTTTTAGAGCTTGTCGGCCGAGAACTCCCCTGAACCCGATACCCACTGCGAGGACGAGGAAGATCGCGATCACAAACCCTAGCCAATTGGGGCTGATTCGTTCGACCTGCTGAGAAAAAGGGATGTCTCCGGCGCGCTCGGGAAGACCGCTCTCATCGACGACTTCATCCATTTGCCAATCTTGAAGTTTCCACAAGTCTTTCCAGAAGTACTCTTTTGCCAACTCCGAATGAAATCCTTTACGGATCAAACTTGTGATGGGCTGCGCGATTTTTTCATCGAGGAAATTGTAGGAAACTGTGATGATGATGATGGTCAGGACGGTGGGTAACAGCGTCGCCAACCCGGTGATAAATGCCCGGGTTAATCCGCCCCTAGGTTTCTGAGTTGATTTTGCCAGGGTGTGCTCCTCGCTAAGACTGTGACGCTTTAAACCCCGGAAGGTTTGTTTTGCTGGTGCCATTCTGCTCAAGAAGTCTACTGAGAACAAGTTTTGCGGTCGATCTGGTGTTCTTTGGTGATTTCTGTACCCTGAATCGGGGTCAAGGATGTACATATGGTGGCCCACGGCATGAAGAATGCCTGCGAAGGACGGAAATCAGCGATGAGCCAGGTCACTCTCTCAGGTTTGACCCCGACCAGCTCGGGAATCCACCTTGGAAACTACTTTGGTGCAGTTCGGCAATGGATTGACCTTCAAAAAGAGGGTGGGGCGCACTATTTCATCGCCTCTTACCACGCCTTGACCACAGTCAAGAAAGCCCAGGCTCTCAGCGAGAACATCTTTGGAATCGCCTGCGACTATCTCGCCCTTGGGTTAGACCCAGAGCAAGCGGTGATCTATCGCCAAGAAGATGTTCCGGAAGTGTGTGAGCTATCCTGGATTTTATCGACCTTGACACCGATGGGGCTTTTGGAGAGATGCCACGCCTACAAGGACAAGATTGAAAAAGGGATTTCTGCAGACCATGGACTGTTTGCTTATCCTTGTCTTATGGCGGCAGACATTTTGATCGTCCGATCACATCGGGTGCCAGTTGGACAAGACCAAAAACAACATGTTGAAGTTACTCGGGATATCGCAGGTAAGTTTAACCAACTCTATGGGGAAGTCTTTCCACTGCCGGAGCCACTGATCCTTGAGGGGCAAGCTGCAAAGGTTCCGGGAGTCGACGGCCAAAAGATGAGTAAATCATACGGCAATGATCTCGGAATTTTTGAACCGGAAAAAAAGCTGCGTAAGAAGATCATGGGCATCGTGACCGATTCCCAAGGCGTTGATGATCCCAAAGAACCTGAAGGAAATACCATCTACGAGCTTTATAAGCTGGTCGCCTCCGCTGAGCAGGTGGCAGAGATGGCTGAGAAGATGCGTGCAAGTGGAATCGGCTATGGCTATGGCCATGCGAAGCAAGAGCTCTATGAAGCTCTATTAGAGCATTTTGCAGATGCTCGGACTTGTCGCGCGGAGTTGGAGAATGATCCCGCTCGTGTCGAAGAGATCCTTCAACATGGAGCGCAAAAAGTCCGCCCCGTCGTCGAAGAAACGATGGATGCTGTCCATTCCGGTATCGGGATCACCACGCGGAAGTTGCGCGGCTGATCAGATCCGGGTGGGGAATTCCACGCACATATCTCTGACCTTGGCTCGAATCCCCTCGTGGAGAGCAGCATCCTCCGAGTTTTTGAGGACTTCAACGATCCACTGACCGATCTGGGTAATTTCTTCTGCACCCATTCCACGGCTTGTGACCGTCGGTGTCCCGATTCGAATTCCACTGGGTCTCAGTGGGGGATTGGGATCGTGGGGAATCATATTCATATTGACCACGATCCCTGCTGCACCCAGAGCTCTTTCTGCGATATCTCCGGTGAGATCGAGGGAGCGCACGTCAGCGAGAACCATATGATTTTCAGTACCGCCAGCGACCAAGCGCACACCACCCTCTTGGAGGATTTCTCCTAATCGCTGAGCATTGCTGACGATGTTGCGTGCGTACTCACGGAACTCCTCAGACATCGCTTCTTTGAAACAGACTGCTCTGGCGGCGACGAGATGCATCAGGGGGCCACCTTGATCACCGGGGAATACCCCCGAATCGATCTTCTTGGCCCACTTCTTTCGACACAGAATTAAGCCGCTTCTGGGGCCGCGTAGGGTTTTGTGGGTGGTGGTGGTGACGACGTCTGCATGCGGAATTGGGCTTGGATGGACACCTGCTGCAACCAGGCCAGCGATGTGGGCCATGTCGACCATCAATTTAGCGCCCACTTCATCGGCGACATTCCGGAAGGCTTCAAAGTCGATGACCCGGGGGTATGCACTGGCCCCTGCAATGATCAACTGAGGCTGAACTTCTCGGGCGATTCGCATTACTTCATCCATGTCGATCATCTCAGAATCGGGATTGACTGGATAATGGGAGAAATCATAAACCTTGCCTGTAAGGCTGACTTTTGCTCCGTGGGATAAGTGGCCACCATGGGCGAGGTCCATGGCGAGGACTTTATCCCCTGGCTTCAGCAGCGCTGAGTAAGCTGCGATGTTGGCTTGAGTCCCTGAGTGAGGCTGGACATTTGCGTGATCTGCGCCAAAGAGCTCCTTCGCACGATCTCGAGCGAGATTCTCGGCTTCATCGACGACTTCGCAGCCACCGTAGTATCTTTTTCCCGGATAGCCCTCAGCATACTTGTTGGTGAGGACCGATCCTTGGGCAGTGAGTACCGCTTCGCTAACGATGTTTTCGCTGGCGATGAGATTGATCTCGTTCCGTTGTCTCTCCTCTTCGCGAGTCACGATGGCCGCGATGTCGGGATCGGAGCTTTCCAAGGTTTCCATGATCAATTCCTCTCTCACTATGACTCCGTCTCTGCGCGGTTTCGATGACGCAGCCAATGTTCAATGAAAGGCTGCAATTCACCGTCCAATACGGCGTCTACATTACTGGTTTCATGGTCTGTTCGGTGATCTTTGACCATTTTGTAGGGGTGCATGACATAAGACCTGATTTGGCTACCAAAAGCGATATCGCTCTTCGTTCCCTGAATTGCGTCCATTTCCTCGCGGCGTTTCTCTTCTTGAACCTCAAGAATTCTCGCCCTGAGAACCCGGAGTGCTTGAGCCTTATTAGCGTGCTGACTGCGCTCATTTTGACACTGGACGACGATTCCGGTGGGAAGGTGAGTAATCCGAACCGCTGAATCGGTGGTGTTGACGTGTTGTCCACCTGCTCCGCTGGCCCGGTAAGTGTCTACCCGGAGATCGGAATCGACAATTTCAACACCCTCTGTGTTATCGGTTTCTGGTGTGACGCGAATCGAACAGAAAGCCGTTTGCCTACGGGCTTGAGCATCGAAGGGGGAGATCCGAACGATCCGATGGACCCCCGATTCTGACCGAAGATATCCATAGGCGTAATCACCCACCAAATGGATGGTGGAGGATTTCAGGCCAGCTTCTTCGCCATGTTGCTCGTCGATGATTTGAGTTTTGTAGCCCTGTTTCTCACCCCAGCGCAGGAACATCCTTTGAACCATCAGGGTCCAATCAGCAGCGTCAGTGCCGCCTGCACCTGATTGAATCTCGATAAATGCACTCGCTTGATCATACTTACCATTGAGCAGGGTTTTTAATTCAAGGCTCTCAGCGTTTTCTTGAAGCTGTGTAATTTCTGATTCAGCTTCTAGCAGCGATTCTTCATCCGATTCTGATTCGGCAAGCTCGAGGAGTACTTTCACATCTTCGAGGCCTTGTCGAAGTTTCTCGACGGACTGGACTGAAGACTTGATCGACTTCATCGACTGAATCGTCTTTTCGGCGGATTCGCGATCGTCCCAGAAATCTGGTGCGGACATTTGCTCTTCTAAAGTCCCGAGTTTTTGCTTCAACTCGTCGAATCGAATCGCATCGTGGATTCGATCCAGGAGTTGCTCGATGTTCTTTAGTCGAGCCTTGGTTTCGGCACTCAAGGTCACCCGCTATCCGTCAGTGATCAGATTGATGATCCTCTAGAAGAGGATTTTCCTCATATTGTCGATAGGGTGGTGCAGACACAAGTCTACCGGGGCCTGAGCGGAAGATTTCCGGCAAATAAATCGGCGGATTTGTTATCTGGGGGTATGAGAGGGAATGGCGGCATACTGATTCGTTCCCCGGAATGTTCTCAATGAGGAAGTGAAGCGAGGTAAAGAAGAAGGGCCCGAAGGTTTTCCCTTCGGGCCCTTTTTTCTACCAGGAGGATTATGCGGATTCACCGCTTCCCCCGTCAGAGGCACGGGCTAACGAACCCACCTCCTGATAGAGCCACGGACAATCATCAATGGACCACCTCCTTTCTTGGTTTGGAGTTTCCCGGTCTCACGTGGACGTGACACCCACAACCGGGCACCGTCCTGCCTGGTAGCGTCCTACCAGTGGAAAAAATCAGGCTAAACTCCGCAGAACCTGCGCACGCCGCAGGTCTCCCTGCAGAGGGACCCTGTTCGGATCCTCAATCCCATGATATCACCTTTAACGCCTGGGGTGTAATGGCATTCCCCTGTGACCGCTGACCGGCAAGTTTGGAATGGAAATTTACCTTTGGAACAGGAAAAAGACCCTATCTATTCCAATGACCCTGAAGAGAAAGGGGAACGATTGCCGGGTTCACTTCCCATCGGGAGATTGGCCCCCAGCCCTACCGGGGTTCTTCATTTAGGCAATGCTCGCTCATTTCTCATCGCCTGGCTCTCCATCCGTCAACAAGGGGGACGAATCCTCCTGCGGATTGAAGACTTGGATGGCCCTCGAGTGCGCAAAGGGGCTACGGAGGCCGCGATCGAGGATCTGCAGTGGTTGGGTCTCGATTGGGATGGGGAAGTCTTGATCCAGAGCCATTTCAGAGAACGCCACGACCAAGCCTTGGAAGATCTGGTTTCCCGGGGATTGGCTTATCCTTGCACCTGCACTCGCAGCGAAATCGAAAGTGCCGCCAGCGCTCCTCATGAGTCGAATTTGCCCTCATCGGAGACGGTTTATCCTGGGACTTGCCGAGATCGCTGGTCGAGCGTTGAGGAGGCGCGGAGGGTGAGCGGCAGGGAAGCGGCGATACGCTTGCGGTTGGAGGGCTCTCCGATCCCATTTGAGGACAGATTCAGGGGCAGTGAGCCGGGGCATCTGGAGGGGGATTTTGTGCTGCGCAAAAGGGATGGGACCCCTTCATACCAGTTGGCCGTGGTCGCTGATGACGCGGCTGACGGCATCACCGAAGTGATTCGGGCGGATGATTTGATTCCTTCGACCCCTCGGCAATTGCTGCTCTATCGCCTCTTTGGCTGGCAACCACCCTCTTTTGCCCATCTCCCTCTCCTCGTCGGGCCGGATGGGTTACGTCTAGCAAAGCGTCATGGGGATACTAGCCTGGCTCACTATCGCAGCCAGGGTGTCACTCCGGATGAGGTGGTTGGGACACTGGCGTCATTGAGTGGGTTGGTCGGTCCAGGCCTCAAACGGATGCCGGAAGATTTGATCGATGATTTTGACTTGGGACGGATCGGAAAGGATCCGCTGATTTGGGATGGCACTCGACAGGTCCCCGGTCGGGATTGAACTTTTTTTGAAAATCCGTCATAGTTGAAGCGCCGGGTTGCCGCCCCGGCAGCGACTCCGGAGTCCTGAAATCTTGCAACTGAAACGAACTCTCCAAACCGGAGTTTTTGCCCTCACTGATTCAGGGTTGTGCCAGGGATCCCTCCAGCAATTCCGCCGGGTCCTAATCCGCCGTGTAATGGGTGTCATCACTACGACATCTTCCAGGTTTTCTTGGTGCGTGGTGTTTTGCTGCCAACTCTTCTTTTGTGCCGATTTAACCGCTCAAGCGGTTTCGCAATTCTATGACGAGATCACCTGTGATCGCCCTCTTGTAGGACGAGAGCTTTTCCGTATCGACCTGCCAGCTGCAGAGAGTGATCGCCAAATCGACATCATTTTGCAAGCTTCAGGAAAAGAGATCTTGCTCGCCAGGTATTTTGTCGATCAGCGGGCAGCCACCCTGAGTATTGGTGAAGAAGAACTATGGGGTCCTGACCCAGGCCGTCTTCCTCAGGGGCAGGTGATCACTCGAATCCACAGCGGGTCCGACGAAGTTCTAGACATACCGACGATTAGCAAACTTCGACAGACTCCCTGGTATCCAAAAGGGAGCTCTCAGTCAGAACTCCTCGATAGGGTTGCGAGAAAAATACGTGACGGCAATCCGGTATCTGCGTATCGAGATTTGAAATCGGTTACTGGAAAATTTGACGACAAGGAACAGGAAGCAGAGTGGTACCGACTGAATGCATCCATCCTTGATATTTTTTCGCGGATTGATCAAGTCAACGCTCCCCGTGCAAGTCGAGATTTGGATTACTCGCTGGAGTTGGCTCCTCCTTCATCGAAGGTGAGAGCAAAGGTGTTGATCGATCGCGCCAGTAAATCTCGTAATAGTAGTTTCAGCGATTCAGATGCGGGCAGTCGTAGACGCGAATTGATTCAATCTCTCGAGGACGCAAGGGCTTCTTTTGCGATCGCCGACTACCAGGGAGATCGCCGGTTGGCGGCGGCTGCTTTGGTCGAAGTGGCATTGACTTCAGCGGCCCGAGGCTGGTTGAGTGAGACTCGTTCTGCAGCGCTATCCGCCAGAGATTACAACGGTGATCTCGATACCCGTTGGAGGACCGATTTTGCTCTGGCCATGGCACACGAGGCCCGCGGGGAGTGGGATCAAGCGATTGATCAGGCTCGCTCTGCAGTTGCCGTCATCGAGAGAATCCGCCAGATACAAAAGAATGACTCTGCGGTTCTCTTTCACAGGAGAGGCCCTGCACTGCTATTGACCCGATTACTGGCGACATCTGGTGACGTCTTGGGCTCGCTTCAGGTGACAGATCTATTGCGCGTTCGTCGGCCTGGAGATGAAATTCCTGCCCTCAAAGATTTGCAAAAGCTGGCACAGGATGCTCAGGGTTCTCACACCATTCAAGTTCTCGTGGATGCGGGTCAACAATTGTTGAACTGGTGGACTGAAGAGGGCGAATGGAAGTTCGCTGTTCGTTCTCATCAACCGGGAGAGCTGAACTCCAGGATCGAGCAGTTACATGCCAGCCGGGGTAAGGATACGGAGTCGGCAAAGTGGATTTCAGACCGGGTCTTTGGCGATGTAACTTCGATCAATGGTCGTTTGTTACTGATTCCCTTGGATGCATTGAGGCGGATTCCTTGGAGTGTCCTTCCAATTGAAGGGCGAATGCTTCTCGAGAGGGCCGCTGTCAGTTTGTTGCCAAATCTCAATGCCGCAGAGCGCGAACTCTCCTTTTTACCGGCAGAATCTTGGATCTCGGTCGTCGATTCAGACGTCCCGGATAAACCGCGACTTTCGGGAGCTCGCGAAGAGGGTCTACACATCGGCAAGAAGATTGCCGACTCGGCAGTGCTCTCTGGAACCTCAGCGACAATTTCAGCGTTGTGGTCGGGACTTCCCGGGAGAGAGGTTCTGCACATCGGCTGCCATGGTGATTTTGATCCGCGAGATCCGTCCGCTTCGATTTTGTATCTGACTCCGGAGAAGGATCACCCTTCAGGAAAGCTGTACGCCAGTGAGCTGGCTGATTGGGATCTTTCCGATGTCCGACTTTTGTTGCTCACCGGATGTGAGACTGCGCTGGCGGGTGGACCCGGAGCAGACGATCTGGCGGGTTTCACCGGTGCAGCCCTGGAAGCGGGCTGCCGAGGGGTTTTGGGCTCACTTTGGCCCGTTGAAGATGAGGTGACGAGGCAGATGACGATCAATTTTATCGAGTCTGCAGCAGCGAGGATGAGTCCATCTGAGGCGTTGAGGGCGGCTTGCAGGTCAATTCGAGACGTATCGAAAAAAGACCAAGTTTCCGCATGGAGTGGTTGGGTTCTGGTTGAGAACGGAAGATAACGTGCCGATAATCGAACTCAAAGTCACTGCGAACCCTTCACCGGCCCCAAAGAGTGGGGCTGAGGATACTCGTGGGTCAACTGATCGAAGACACCTGCTCCGGATTCCGAACCTCGGGTTCGCTAGGAAGTCTCCAATGGGGGCGTCCAATCCTTGCGCAGAGGATTCTCTTCGAGTTGCAAACGGGTTGTCACATTGTCGTAGCGCAAGGATAGCGATGAAGAATTCGAGGACGACAACTTTGATCGAAAGCAAACTGGGCAGGGGAGTCCTGTTGGGGCTATTCCTGTGGTTGTCGATCTTCGTTCCTTCTGGTGTATCTCAGCAACTCAGTGCTCAGGTGCCCGACATCACCTTCGTCGAGCTTTTTCATGCGAACACGGATGAAGTGTTTCAATTTCTCAATGATATCCCTGACCTGAAAAAGTTTGTCGATGACAAAACCATTAGCAGGGTTACCGGTCGCACCAATTCATTGATGATCAATGGCGCCAAAGATGTGACGGAATCATTGATTCGCACCATCCGTAACTTTGAACAGGTCGGCATCAGAGATCGTCTGAAGCAAGAGTCGATCACAGTCAAGTATGCTGGAATCCAACTGGTTCTGGAGGCACTTGCTGCAAGCAAAGTTTGTCAGGTTTATCACCGAACCGCAGAAGTCAAAACGGATGCGGTGAAGCAGGGTAATCGGACGATCACCCGTAAATACGAAAAAGCAGTTTACTCAAGGTACGAAGCCGCGAGTGAAACGATTCTCCAATCTTGGGATCTTCCCGAATATCCTTACGTCCTCGAGATCCCTCACGTAGATCCGATCTCTCTACCACCGGTCAAGTTGGGCACCGGAATCGAAGACGCCTCGCTTTCATTGACCTTTGATGAATCTCCTTCAACGGAGACTCGAAACAGAATCCTCATGGTCGGGACCGATGAAGATTTGGAACGAATCGAAAAGTTCATCGCCATGATCGATGTCCCTGCCCGGCAGATCATGATCGAGGTGCAAATCATCGAACTTGAGGCGGATGCCCTTTCTGACTTGGGAATTGACACCCTCGCCTTTGAGAAGCGCAACTCGGTGGTCAATTTTGCCTCTCCTCTGCCCGGAGAGCCGATTCCAGAGATCAGCAGCAACTTCAATCCGATTCAGCAGGCGGGATTGTCTTTCCTCTTCGATGACACGACAGAGGCGCTTTCTTCACAGTTCCTCGCCGGGGTTCATGCCCTGGTGCGAAATGGTGATGCGATCATCAAGGCGAGGCCGAAACTTTACGCACTTGACGATCGTCAAAGCCAACTTCACTTGGGTGAGAAGATACCCACCTTCATCTCTACGGATGTGGTTCGCGATGTCAGCGGCGGTAACTTTGTTGAAAATGCCAACAAGGTCGGGACCGAGCACATCGGAACTACGTTGGTGGTGAAGCCACGGATCAGTGGTAACGACGAAAATGAAGTTTCGATGCTCATCGACATCACGGTCAACAACTTGCAAGGGCGTCAAAGGGTCTTCGAGGAAGATCTTCTTGGAATCCCGCAAGTCGCGACAAGAAATTTCCGTGGTCAAGCGAGGGTTAAGAATCACCGTCCTTTGATCCTTGGTGGATTGATCAAAGAGAGTGAGTTCGACTCGCGAAATGCGATTCCGGGCCTGGGTGATCTTCCATGGTTCGGTGGGCTTTTCAGTCGCAAAAGTTCACAAAAGCAACGCTCGGAGATCATTATCGTTCTGACTCCTCATATTCTTTCTGAGGATGGGGTCGATCCGATCTCTACTCCCAAGGAGAGTCGCCACTTCGATACCCGAAACAGTGTTCTCTTCAATGATCGCTACATTCTTAAGGGAAGAGACCTTGTCGGGCTCGATCCGATCAGTCGAACTCCCGTGGAAGGCTTCAGTAGAGAAGAAGTACTCGATTTGACCCTCCTGAGTATCGTTAAGAAGAGGGAACTGATCAGCCGTCTAAAAATCTTCGATGACTACCTTCCAGAGGCCTCTGAACAGTTGAGCCTTCTAAAGCTTCGTCACCCAGAGAAGTCGGTGGCAACCTGGAATCGCGAGGAGAGGCAGCTGTTCTTCCAGGCTGCGGCGATTCTGGTAGAGAACATCAAGAGTTTGAATCCGGATTTGGATTACGACGACGTCGTATCCCCGCGTCGGGAAATCGTCGTGCCGACGAGCCCATATGCGGTCAGCCTCTCCTTCGACAAGTTGAAGACCTTCTACGAGAAGGGCGATCTCGTCGTCATGAGGGGTGAAACAGATCTTTCAGATGAGACCCTCAAGCTCTTCAGGACCTTTGGGAAAGACAGCCTGCAAGATTTCGCGGTCTTCATCGACGGCCTGGGCCGTGATGGGACACAGCATGGAAAGTTTAGGGACCTCCTCGAGGAGCAGTTCTTGATTCTTTACCCATCAGCAGGGGATCTCTCTCAACTGGGCTACATCGACTTACTGACGAAGATGTCAGAGCGTGGAGTGGACTTCCTTTCGATTGCAACCTTCCTTTCGGTTCGCCTGCAAGACAGCATCGCATCCGGTGAGATTCCTCTGGGAATCTTGGAGGACGACTTAGCAGCATTTGGACGAAGAACTGTGACTCTGGATCAGCTGGGTGGACGACTCCAGGATCTGGATGAACGCTGGGACGACCTGAATACTTCCGTGAGCAGGCCGGTTCAGGGACTTTGATCCCGTCGAAAGATGGATCGAGAAAGGTGGAGCTGTATGAGGCTCTCACAAATGTATGTCCCGAATTTGCCAATGCAGCGATTGCTGATTCTCCCGCTTTTGATCTTTGCTTTGGCGAGTTGCTCCGCCCCCAGCAAAACCGATCAGCGTGAGGATGTTCTCGAAGATATCCGTAGTACAACTCTGATTCCCAATCTTGGGTCCTACGATGAAGGTGTGCAGAAGCATGCCCTCGATCGAATCTTGGTGAGCTTGGAAAAAGCACCAGTGATCACCCGGAATCTCTTGGCTGCAGAATTAGACGATCCTTTCATCGGAGCCAGAACCAAAAGAGTGATCTGCATGATTTTGGCTCGAGAAGGAGATGAGAGAGCATTGCCCCGATTGGTGTCGATGCTCGCCGAAGGAAATCAGGTAGACGACAACCTCATCGAATCAGCACTGTTGGAGTACGGCAGTGATGCTGCTTTGGCGGTTGTCTCAGTTCTCGCGGAGGGAAATGTCACCGCCCGTCGATCTGCTGCTTCGATCCTGTTGTCGATGCAACTTCCAGTAGCATTCGATGCGCTTCAGGATCGTTTCTATATCGAGAGAGATGCAGAGGTTCGCTTTCTCTGTGTCTGCGGATTTGCTCAGGATCCGCGACCCGAATCGTTGGCAATCCTTACGGAAGCTTTAGAGGACTCGGAAGAAGTGGTACGACAAGCCGCTTGGGGCGGGTTACAGAGACGAGCAAAGGTTCCCCGTGATATGGTCTTCGATCCACTGGCTACACCGGCGATGAGGAAGATTCAGGTCGGAGAGATTCGTTCATGGTTGTCCGGTGAACAGCCAAAACCTCCCGCTGGAGAAGTGAGAACCGGTAGAGTGGGGCAGCCACTGTAATTTTACTGAGGGTTCTTTGTTACAAGAAAGAGGCCGGGGGACAAGATTGTCCCCCGGCCTCTTTTGTTGGTTCATTTGGAATTCAG
>NHDG01000014.1 GCA_002167285.1 Planctomycetia bacterium TMED53 | reverse complement strand
TCTTCAAAGAGACTCGATTCTCCGCCGATGGGAGTTTTAAAACCTCTCCAAAGAATTTCTGAACCATCTTCAGGCCCCATTTGGTATGCGACTTCTGCTAGCCCTCCCGGAGCTCTTAAAATTCCGAGTTGGGCTTCTCTCGAATCATTACGGTAATCAACCTCTGCCAAACCGCCTGTGTAGGCGCCGGCAATCCGCGTAACAGGGTTACGCGTTTCATCAGAGAGAGTCCTCACGAGTCGCAGCCGAGGTCGATTGAAAGCATCTCGATCACACAAAAGCAAGACGTCGACGAGCCCGTCACTTGGGCCAGGATCTGATTGGGTAAAAGCGGACCTCAAATCATCACCCACGAGCCCAAGAATCGCTTCGGCCCTTTCATAAGCCTCTCGGCGAGATTCACCGATTTGCCACGTGGACATACCGTCGCGCAAAAACATCACTAAGCTCGAGCCCAAGAGCATAAAAACTCCCAGTGCCACGAGAATCTCAATGAGAGTTAGGCCAGCTTCTTTCGTTTTCATCAGAATGGGATCTCCTCATGCTGCAAGATTCGCCATTCTTTCCGATGCTCAATCGACAACTGTTTTAGAACAGGAAGGTGCTTCCACTCGTCATTCCAGCCCCCACCGGGCAATGGACCGTATGCCCCTTCGCGATGCCTAAAGTAAATTCGCAACTCAAGCTGATCCGACAGGAGATCAAGTTGATTCAAGTCATCAGGGTCGTCAAAAAGATACAAGCCACCCGGCTGGTTTGTTGGATCAGTATCCCAAAAAGGCTCTCCATCAAATCGAGCCAAGACCCTCACGGCCCCTGCAGTCCGACGACTTCGGCTTTCCTCTACACCCCAAGAGATACGATCCCATACGGTACCGGGCATCGTCCAAGACCGCTCGAGGTATTGAAGGTCTTTCGACTCGACCCGAGGTTGGTAATGATCGTGATGACGCGCCAGCAGTTCAACAACCGGGACGTCTCTCTGGAAATTACCGATCGGCGTACCAAATCGTCCCCTGAAAATCCCTCTGCCACTGATGTCATCGCGGTAGAGCCGGAATGAAGATTCAACCTTGCCCGCATGAGCGACAATTTCAGATGGTGTTGCAGCATTACCGTCATCGACGATCCAATAGCCCTCACCACTGGGAAAACTCCGCAAATCCCCAAGCATAGGGATTTCCGTTTCGGTATTGGAACCAGCCAATCTAGCGACTGGAATCGCAGGAACCGGAACCAAAGAATTGACACTCAAACTGTTCGCTAGTCTCTCAGAGTGCAGCATTCCGCGAGTCAGGACATCCACTTCACGAGTCGGTAGAAGACGCATTCGAATGGTATTCGTGACAGTAACCGGTTCATTGTTTTGAAGATAAGACCATTGGTAAACGTATCCGTTAACAGGAGTACCCAGTTGCCCTCTGAGAACATCTCTCAATTGGTTCCCATTCGCACTTCCGAAGTAAATGATCTCACGCGAAGTCCCCGACAATATTTCGAGAAATCCGCCAGTTCTTGGCAGTTCAGCAGTGGTATTGACCTGAACAACAGGAACCACCTCACTTCGCAAATCTCTTAAAGGATCGGTCGCCAGCAATTCACCCGCCTCGATCGCTTCCTCGTCTAGGAATGGGTCACGACTTAAGTTTTGCTGCAACAAGACCTCTACTGTGGGCTCGATATCCCCAGGATCAAAGGAGTAATGCATCGCTTCCCCGTCAACGGTGAAGATCCCCTCTCGTTGGCCCAATCCAAACCCTCGGGGATTCGAGGGACTAAAACTACGGCTAATCCCACCCTCAGCATTCAATGTCGTCACAAGCCTAGGACGTCCCACCAACAGCATCTTGTCGAGTGCTCCACCACTACGCTCTGAGTCGCCATCACGATAGAAGTTTCTCAACACTTCCATACGAACGCCTGAAGGCACATTTTGTGAAGCCTCTAACCCATATGAACCACTCTGTAATCCCGTAGACCCCAAAGGAAAAACAAAAGTATCGACGTCGGTGGAATCGAGTTTCGTAAAGCGAACCTCATCGAGCGTGGCTGGAGAATTCGACGAGGCCGACGAGCCCCCTCCGTCGATCGCAGAACGACCGAAAACGATCTGCCCAGACGAAGTAGAAGGCAACTTTCCGGTAGGGAATCGACCGATACGAGGATCCTGGGACGGTAAGTAGGTTCCTTCAGGAGGCCTCAGGAATGAGAGATAAATCCCGCTGTCAGTCTCCCTGACTTTATCAATACGCATCTTGAGTGCTTCAACCTGTCGATTTTGGGGATTCCCCGCCCCGTCACCCAAGACCACTTCATCAAACTCCGCCGATTCAGCGCCGACAGCTCGGACGACTTGAACAATCTCTGCCCCAGCTGGTACGTACTGAATCGAATCGAGATCAGGCCTGAGTCGATTCCGGCGGAAAGCGTCGTTGATACTAACGTACCGATTACCCGAAAAACCGCGGAAGACTTCGTGGACATCTGGATCAACGATGAAGAATTTCCCCTCAGCGATCCTATCGTAAAGAATCCATTCAGCATCACCGAGATGGCCAGCTCTACCGTTAACCACATTGGTTCCAGGAAGAACTTGGCTACCAGGCTGCCTCTTAATCTGAATCGCCCCACTAGGGGCGTAAGCTGCGTCAAGCCCACTACCGGAAGCCTCTATTGACACCCCCCTTACAGAAAGGCGCACATCCCCTGGGGTTCCTGTAGCCCCATCAATCGCCGCCGATCCAAGTAAGCCCCTGCCCATAGCCGTAAATCGGTAAAGACCTGCCACTGGACCGGGAGTGATCGAAGAATACTTCGCAAATTCACTCTGGCTATGAACCATGACGCCCTGAGAGTTTCTTTCCCATTTTCTTATGTGAATGTAACCCTGGGGTGGAAAACCCAACTCGAAAGGATGAGAAGCCTGTGTCTGAACCAACAAACTGTTGGAAGCGGATCCAAATGGTTCCAATTCCATCGTGCTGGTCAGGCCCGGCACGATAAATCCTGCGGTCGTATCCGCGATGGCGTAGCTGGAGGGACCTAAAGTCACTTGCCCTGCCGGAGTGATTGACTGAATTCGGCGAGTGGGTTGTAGATCGAATGCCAATTCGGCCGCGCCCGGGCCAATCACAATTCTATTAGAAGAATCCTCCAACCCCAAATTGGGGTCAGAGTTGGCCAAGGGTAACGAGTACCCCATTAACCTCACAGGTGTCCCCGCAGGATGATTTTGTCGGATTGTGCCGCGCAGCCCTCGCACCGGAACTGCTGCAACAGAATTGACGGCGCTCAAAGGCCTCAGTAGCAGATTCCCATCTGACTTGATGTAATCAACTGCCTCAGAACCAATTTGCAAGGTTCCTGAATTAGGCAGCCTCTCTACGATGTCAGCATCTTCCAACGAAAGTCGATCAGTCGTCGAATTAAGGGGGCCAGCTAATCTCGTGAGCCACGAATGACGGCCAACGGGCTTGCGATCAATCATCAACACTAAACCACCGGGTCGCGTCGAGCGCCAACCGGCAGAAAGGTGATACCAAGTATCATCCGCAAAAGTATTCGGATTGATTTCGTACCGAAGTTCAGCAGCCGGTGCAAAAGTTGAATCCCAAGCAAGAGCGGATCCAGTTTCATCAAAAACCTGTAAAACTAACTCCTGCGTCTCACTATCAAAAAAGAGTCGAACACGATCTCGCCAGGGGTCTCCCTGGGCACCGGCCATATCAAAAATCGTGTGGTTTTGCCCACGGGATCCCCAACGGGGTCGATACCAGAATTCGACCATGGCTGGAATCGTCGATAAAGCGTTGGTGACCTCTTGTTGAACGACGACTTCTTCACCTGGAATTGGTGGAGCACCGCGAGGGACTTCTGTTTCGATAAAAGTTCCTCGCGACCACGGTCCATCCTCAAGCTCGCGACCTTCAACGGTGTCAGAGAAACTCTCTACCTCAAAAAGCCCCACTTGACCAAAGCCCCAGTTATTCCTGATTTCTGGAACCGTAAGCGTTAAACCACGCAAAGTACCTTCGTCCAAAGACGGCGCGGTAAACTGACGACCATTCATCGGTATGGGGCCCGTAATGATCAGATTCGACGCACGGCCTGGAATGAACGAACTGTTGAAACGAGAAAAGCGCCCGCCACCGGTATTCCGGGTCGAATACTGGGCCGTCCAGTCGTACTGGGTTTCCAAACGTAAAAACAGAGACTCAGGAGGTGCCACCTCAACGATTTCCCGCAATCGAACTGTCGCTTCCGGGAATCCGGCGTTATTACGAGCAACTCCAGTAGACTCAATCGTGTAAACATCATGGGTTCGATAACAGAAACCCGTTGTCGAAACCGACAATCGTGGGTGATTGGGGTTTAGCGCGTTGATTAAAAGAGCGTCACTATCAGTACCGTCCAAATCCCCTGAAAGCTGCGCATTTTCAACAATATTGCGAAACTCCTCGAATCCATCGATCGGCATCTCTTCCATTAGCCGTTCCGTCAGCTTGCGAGCCTCTTCGACTGAGACAGAATTGAATTCGCGTCCGAATCGTTGGGTGCTGACCCCTGTAAGCACGGCCTGAATTACTCTCGCCGGCGCCGTATTGATGTTGACGGGATGCCTCATCGAGGCGCTAACGAGAGCTTCTCGCTCGCCCCATTCATATTTCAATGGCTCTTTCAGAATCACTCCACCCTGAAAAATGCCTCCGCGCCCCGCCCCTCGGAATCCTCCTCTTGGAGTCGGGAATGCACCCGCAGCCAATCCGTATTCAACCTTATTGGGATCCGTTGCACTCCTGATGCGCACGACTGTACCAGGATTAAAAAAGTCGTAACGGGGCAATCTCATCTGCGGAACACCCAACAAGGCACTATTGGAGATCTCCCCCTCCACCATCTGTTCGTGTGACCATGCCCTCGGCAAGGTCGAATTGGTGGTAATGTATTCCCGAATTTTCTCGAACTCGCGCGCGGAAATCGTCTCCATATCAGGAATGTCATAAATCTCCTGGTATGCTGCCACCGCTCCCGGAAAGTATTTTTTACTTTGACTACGTATTCTTTTCAGTTGGGGAGCGATAAAGGTTTGATAGACACCTTTAAAAGCATTCCCGCGCGCACGATCCAAACCTCCAAAGTTCTCAACCACCTCAGAAGCTTCAATCACGCCTGCTTTACCGCGAACCGATTCGACAAGATCAATGACTTCACGAGGAATACCGTTATCCAAAAAGAGTTTCCTTGCTTCTCGGTATTCACCCTCATCAACCTCTTCTGGCTCACGAGCCAAGATGGAGGGATCAAGCCCCGCGCGTACCAACATCTCCGGAGTCAAACCCCACTCAGACATGTTGTCGATACTGAGCCCGACGACGGCAAGAGTTTGCAAAAAGTATGGGACAACTGACCAGTCGGCTATTTGCCGAATACCAAGAGGCGTACGAAAACTAGCGATCTCACCATCGGACAGATTCGCCAATCGGTGAAGGAATGTTTTGTAACCACGCAAATCGAAGACAGGCCAGCCTTTTTGATGCTCCCATGTGCCGGAGAGATACTGCCCACGAAAAACGCCTGTCAATCCCTGCTCAGTCTTACCGGTGTATGAAACCGCTTCCGTTGTAAAGAAAATCGGATTCAAGATCACGACGACGCCATCGATGGTGTCCGGATCATCGTCCGCAGGAAACATGCTGGTATCGTCCAACGGCAAAACTTCCAACTCTTGGTCGAAAGTTATGTTGTCGGAAAGGTGGCTTCCTGCGAGTAGATTCCCAACAAGGTTTGGCATCGCTGTATTGATATTTACTTTGCCCTGCTCGTCGAAGACTCGTGCATCGAGAATACGATCCCCGGTTCCTCTCATCGCAAGAGCAACCGCCTCCGTAGAATCCACGGGTTCCGTCTCCAACGATTCAGGAAAATCCACCTGCAAATCCTCAAGATCGTCGACCAAGTCGCCGGCATTTTCACCAGGATTCCAATAGTCTCGCTCTCGACTATGGTGAGTATCAAAGAGGTGACTCACGGCATGGTCCCTGGCACTGCGCGCAGCCAATCGAGCCTTATGATCCGCCAAGCTTTTTGCGGCACCGGATTCTTGCAAACGCATCGAAGCTAAAAAGGGCGTCCCGATGGCAGCGAGCGCAGCGAGAACAAGGACAACCATCAACAATGCCATCCCTGATTGAGAAGTTCGCTGGAAGCTTGATTTAACCACGAATCGCTCCCGTCAAATCGACCACCACATTGTGCAAACGAAGTACTTTATGTTCGTCCACCTCGCCGATGCCAAAATGCTGACCAGGAGTAAGCGGGAGCAAATAAACGTCTTCCACTTCGCCCTCTTCCTCAGATTCCGACTGCCAATCCTCGAGATAAGACATCAAATCACCGATGGGGCTGCCGAAAGCCTCCTCGACCTTAGCTTGCTCTTCCTCTCGCTCCTTTTTCTTGCGTTTCATTTGATCTCGAAACGACTCTTTCGCGACAGCTGTGCCGTCTATCATTTCAACCTCAGCCAGATCTCCAACTTCAGCGATGTGAATTACCACTGGAAGATCATGCTCTAAAGGATTCAGAGAACCGTTACCGGATAGGTAGATCAACTGCGGGGGGCCTAACAACTCAATGTCGATGGGAAGCTCGACCACTTGAGGATCAGTGGCAGATCTAAGAACAACTTGATCAATGCCGCCCATAAAAAAGCGTGCGGGATGACTAATGTAGAGATCACTGTCAACTCGAGGAATGATTTGCGGGAAAGGCGGCCAGTCTTCTTCGACGATCCATTCGAAACCCTCTGGGAACCAATCTACCGCAACCCCATCTACTTCAAGGGCGATGCTAACTCCATCGAAAGCTGCCCTGACATGAGTCCAACGATCGGGGAATATCCGCCCAGACTCAGACTGCGCCCGGAAGAATGAAGCATCGATGTCACCATCGGGATCACCAACTTCAAGATACACAGCACCGTCCCCCAGCAATCCTACCTCAAAGGATCCCGGCAAACTCATGATCGCCATGCGCATGTCTCGTCGGGGATCACTGAAACCGCCGGTAGGTTCTATTCCATCTTCCTGATTCCAGGGAGGTTGCCAAAATTGAACCCAAGCTTCCACCGAGAACCCACGATGAACGTCGTAGCGCGGCAGCCATTCGGCCTGCAAAGCCGCGCCGTCATTGATGCAAAACAGTCCGGTTCCTACGCTACCTTCGCCTGCCTCGACATGCCCGGTCACTCGAGCCTGTTGTCGGAAGGCTCCTTCGACCGCCAAATTATCCGGAAGTGGTTGCTGAGGAGTTTCGCCAGAAAGGTCTTCAAAATCCCACGCTGCAACAGTGCTGAAGCCATAAGCCGTTACTTTTCGGGCGTCAGGATCAACCAGCACCCTGCTCGGCATTCCAGTGGATATCGACCAGTTCCGAGCCGCTCTAACCGCAGTCGATACCTGGCTCGCTGCAACCTCTAGAGTTTGTCCCTCTCCGAAGGAACGAAACACGGAGACAGACATCCCCAACACCATGGTGAGAATCGACAAAACCACCAAGAGCTCAATAAGAGTCACCCCTTTAACAGAATCGTCGAAGCGGCCTACCATTGGGATACGTCGTCTCCTTTGCCATTTTCATGAACACCGTCAGGCCCTGCAGACCAAATCTGAAAACGAATCGGCTCGAAGTAAGTTGCAGTTTTTTCTGATTGTCCAGCGCTCACCATTACTGGACTACCTTCACAGGTCACGGAGAACTCTCTTCCGTAATCACGGTTATGCATGTAAACGTAGGGGTTCCCCCATGGATCAACGTATTCCCTCAGCTGATTATCCCCAAAAATCCAACTGATCTGCTCAGCGCTATCATTATCGAGGGAATCGGTGTCTAAATTCTCCAAATACTCCTCAGTGAAATCAAAATACGACCGCCCCTTTGCCCGACTAGCGAGATGGGCCACCATACTTTCATTGCCACTATTAAGCCCATTACCGCTAAACCCGTATTCCTCTTCCATGGAGGTCGGTGGATAATCTCCGTTATCCAACTGAACAGCTTCAACCCCGAGAATTAACCTCTGAATCTCCGATTCCGCCGCAGAGATGTTTCCCTTACGAATCGAGTAACCCATCATTTGACTTCCGAGCCCTGCCAGAACTCCGATGATGGCAATGACAACAAGCAACTCTACAAGAGTGAATCCGCCTCGCTGATCCTGCATTAGAATTCCCTTTCCTGGCTCTGGCGTGGCCTCTTACGGAACACTTCGAAGAGTTCCACTTGCATGGTGTAGCCGCTATCAAGAGGAGCTTGACCAGAAACACCCGCCTGCAGGCCACGCTTACGAGAAATTCGATAAGGAAGATCACGCGCAACGAGGCGACCATCAAACCAGAGCTCCGCATTCCCTTTACCGTCAGAATCAGAGGAAGAAAAACTAATCTCCATCGAGTGGCCTACCGGTGAAGGTTCCCAGCGTGTCGGAACTAAATCGTATTCTTCAGAGAATTCGGAAGAGTCGCTACGAATCATTTGCGGATCGCTATCACCGAGAAGAACAAACCCCAGCATCCCATCCGGGTCTCGGAAAAAGACGATTCCACCACCCGATTGATCTTCGATTCGTAAACCTACGCGCGTCCCTTCGTCAGCTTTTAGCAACCGAATGGAGGTGCGAATACCCACGAATCTCGGCGTCAAGAGATCCCTCTTAATCGTCGTTAGTCGGTCTGGTTGAAATTTTTGAACGCCATCAAAGATAGCCATGCCATCGACCAGACTCACATTGACCCCAAAGGATTCTTCTTCTATCCAATTATTCCGCAAAGCGCTGTCCGACTCTCGCCGAAACTCATCGACCCAATATTCCTCACCGAGCAGACGGTCAACCTTCCGCAAGGAACGCATCGCCCATGACAGTGAAGCGGGCATATCGACCGCCTGTGATTCTTTCTCATCGCGCGAAAACAACGAGATGGAACGTTGCAATGCGTCTCGAGCACCCGAAAAATCCTTCATTGCGTATAGAAACTTCGCATACGCATTCCAAGAATCAGGGTTTTCAGGATCCTCATCAGTGACATTCGCCAAGAGGTCTTTGGCCCTCTCAAGATTCCCACCCGGCCCCGATTGAGCCATGGCTAAACGGAGCCTCAATTCAGGAGAGGAAAGCCCACTGGCTAATGCGTACTCAAGCCAACGACGAGCCGCAGCGTTTTCCCCTCTCTCTAAATACAGATCACCCAACATCAGGCAACATTCAGAAAATGCTGCCGCGCTCAAAATGTCAGATTGCATCAGATTTTGGATTGAAGGGACCGGATCCCAATCCTTTTCGATCCGCCTTCTTGCAGAGATCGCCAAGACACTCGATTGCCATGTGGAATCAGGTCTCGTCCGAGCCTCTTCATACATTCGCAGAGCTGAAGCCAAATCCCCCTGACTTTCGAGCACATAAGCCTCGACCAAGCGCCAATCGACGGGGGCCAAGCCCGATTCTGCTGCCGAAGCCAACAAGTCTAGTGCACGTTGAAAATCGCCTTTCCTCGCAAAGGAAAGTGCATATGTCGTCGCAGCAACAGCGTCAACTTCACCTGCAGAAAAGGCCTTACGGAAATCTGTTTCAGCGCCAGCGAGATCTCCATCCAGAAGCCTCACTGAACCACGGCAAAGGTAAGCACTCCCAGGGACATCCCCAAATGCGAGCAAATCCTCCATTAAAGTTTCTACTTTTTCCCCACTACCTGGAACCTTGGCAGCATGATCTTCAGCGGCCCACCGAATCTCTCGGAGCAAAACTTCCGAGTCGCTGCCATCTCCACCCTCACGTAACTGCAATGCTGTATTCCTTGAATCGTCGATTCGTCCTAAAGCGTCATAGAGAACCACAAGCCTTCTCATGGCAGAGATTGTTGCGGCATCACTCCGATCTCCCTGGGCGATCTCCTCCAAAAGAATTACTGCCGCATCCAAATCACCGATTCTGATCAATGACCGGACAGCACTATCTCGTAAATCGAACCCAGCAAGGTCAACCCCAGCCCTTATCCCTCTGAGCAGGACCTCTGACTCCGCGAGAAGATTTCTATCCCTCTCACTCTCATCGGTGGTTAAGAATTCTCTATTGATATAAAGGGGCAATAATCGCTCGAATGCGGCAGACAAGCTCGCATCCAGATTCACGGCGGACTCCAGGTGCGAAATCGCCCTCGAACGAAGCTCGATCCGAGGCTCCATACACCAGTCGGAAAGTTCAATTTGATCATCGTAGCTATTGGCCTCGATGAGTTTTAAACGCTTTTCGTAAACCGCTTCCGGTGGGTTGCTGTAAAGAATTCTCGAAATATCTGATTTCTGAACGGTCGTACTGCCTCCTGCAGTTTCAAATTTAATGAAATCGTCACGCTCAATAATGATCTTGCCGATGAATCGATTACCGTTCGTCAATTCCAAAATATCCTGCGGACGAACCTCAAGATCATCGGCGGCACCCTGAGCGTTGGCTGCCCCACAGAGCGACAGCGAGAAGCACACAAAGAAGCTAAGACGCAAGAGAACCCCACGAGAGCACATCGTCTTCATCAATTCTCCTCCGTCCCGATATCAACAGGAGGAGCCTCTTCAGACCCCAACCATGCAGCATTGTCCGCAGAGAACAGCGGTGGAAGTGGAACTCTCCTGCGCAGATTACCTAAAGGAGGACTACCAAGATCACCGACCGGCACATCTTTCCAATCACTGATCGCCTTGAACGGGTTACGACGCGCCAGGCCCGCATCCGCTTCGTACCATTCGATTCGAACGACCCCACCGACAGCGCCTCCTGAACTGGATCCTGGATCCTGGAGATCTACTCCCGCCAATGGATCCGAAAGAATCAAGGTCTGCACAAACCCCAATACGCTCAGAAGGAGAAACACTGAACCGATGGCAAAAAATCCTTTTTCGATATTCCAACGCATTACCCCCTCCTTCCCGATCTTGGAGAACGACGTGTATTTCGATTCTCTTCTCTGGGTGATTCGACATCTAAACCCACAGCCCTCAAGGTGACTTCCAGTTGGTCAGCAGATCCGTCTAGCGACTTCATGCGCTCAGGCTCGATGGAAAGAAATGAATTGTCCGATTGAAAACGCGCGAACAACTCAGAGATTTGAGCGGGAGAGCATGTCACGCGAAAAGTCACCGGGTAACGAGCGATTGCCAAATCAGAATCTTCAAACTCCTCCTGACTTCGCTCACCTGGCGAGATCTCAGCCACACTCTCCAATTGAATTTGAAGAATGACTGAAAGAAACTTATCGAGAACCTCCAACATTCGATAACGATCTTGCCATTCCTCCGGGCTCAGCCCCGACTTCTCCTCAAAATTGGGAATACTTGAAGGCGTCATAATTCCCAATCGATTCGCCTTCTCCTTGAAGTCGTTCCATACCGCATCCTTGGATCGCTTGAATTCTGTAGCGATCGAATCGAGGTCTTCAGGGATCGAATGCAATGGCCTAGCAGATATAGCAATCTTCTCCCAAAGATCCTGGCCGCGGTCTTCAAGAGCTGATCGGCTCTGCCGCTCTACGTCCACGACCCCATCGAGCTCCTGAAGCTTCTGAGCTAAAACCACAGATTTTTCTTCATAACGCTGAAGGTCCGTCTCGTGATCACTTCTCATGCTCTTGGCGACATTCGAAAGAACCAAGAAAACGACAAGAGTCGCAAGCGCCTTGATCAATGTCGGTTTATTTTTGTACCAAATTTCCTGCATTTTAATTCCTCAAGAATGGAGAGCGGGAATTCCCACTACGGCTTCTTTTTCGCGAGCCTGCTTCAGGCATTTTTTCATCTGGGGAAACAAGGATCTGGAAAGGGTAAGAGCCGCCCTTTAAATCTTGAAGGTCGGCCTTGACGCGCTTTACACCCGAAATCGAATCTAGAACGTCTCTCAGTTCGTCGATGGCGTCCACTCCCCTGCGACGAGAGTTATCAGACCGTCCTTGTAATTCGATCTCAATTCCAAGCGCTCCCTCTCCGGACTGACGACGCAGCAGAACAAGATCCACTGCAATCTCTTGAGGCAAGTCGGCCCTCAAACCGTCGAGAATTCGAGCATAAAATCGACTTGTTTCCACCTCTTCGAGAAGTCGGGATTCACGCTTCCTCAATACGTCATTTTCTTTTCGAGCAACCTCTTCAGACTGAGTCCAGCCCTGTATCTTCGACTCCCAAGATCGCAAATCATCCCTGGCCGCCTCGGACCTTCCGCCTGCGATACTCGCATCAAGAAATTGAACACCTAGAGTCAACAAGAAACAGGCCATGGCTCCATAAAGAAACACTGTTTTCTCCCTGAAGGTTTTTCTCTTTCTTTCCTCTGCGGGAAGCAAGTCAACGACTCGCTCCTCAGTATCCAAAACAGCTGCACCCGTGCATGCGCACAAGTTCCAACTAGCATCGGGTAATCCGGAAATTGAAATCACGTCGACATCGGTAGCGAGTGAGCCCTTGAGCTCTCCTCCACACGCTGCCAATTGAGCACCGGCACCGGACAACCTTATAAGCTCCGAATTAACCGCTTCAATTTTCAGTTGGGCCTGGCAAAAATTCAAAGACGAGCCGAGGAGTTGCGAAAGCTGAGTCAACCACCCTCGATGACACTGACTAACAGTGTCCTCAGATTGAACCAGTTCCCCATCAATAAAAGATTCGGTCATCGAGACCGCTTCAGATCGACTAACCGAGCACCTCTCCACGACTGAATCAATAAACTGCTCAAACCCAAATCGAATACTTCTGGCAAAAAGTAAACGATCACCGGCAACGAGAAGAACCTGAGTTTCATGCGCCCCAATATCACCAAGAATAACGGTTTGATCATCCCTCAATGACCCCGTTACCAAGTGCGAGTGATAAACGCCTAATGCGGCTGGCAGTGCATGTCTTACCCTTCCACCCGAAGACCCAACCTCGTCAATCAACGGTTGAACCAGTCGATCTTTACCCATCCCTAATAGCAGCAGCGTGTCGTCAGAAGCGCTCTCTGGAACTTGCAATTCGATATGGCCACCAGACAGCTGCTCACCAGTTTTCTCTGCGACCTCTTCGATTTCGTAACGAAGAATCAAATCAAGTCGCCAACTCGGAACTGGAGGAACGCCGTGATATCTCAGTGACGCGGTGTCAGAATCCAGAGCGAGAACCATGTTGTCTCGAGAGAAACCATTCTCTTGCAGCTGACCGCAGAAATTAGTCAGGCTTGCTTGATTGGCGTCTTC
>NHDG01000013.1 GCA_002167285.1 Planctomycetia bacterium TMED53 | reverse complement strand
TGATTCACCGACTCGGAGAAGATCGAGGATCCCATCCGCGATGCCTCTAACATCCCGATAAGGACCTGTTCCCTTCTGTAGCTGAGCTTGGCTGTGTATCCAGGCCACGTGTAGTTTTTCAACAGGTCGATCGACACCCTCCCGACGATGGAAGACGCGGGCGACCTCAAAGAGGCGGACGTCATCGACACCATGCATTCGGTTGCCACGAACACTGCTTAAAAGACCAGGAATGAGGCTTCTTCTCAGGGTTCCTTCATTCGCTCGAACTGGATTTCGAACCACCCATGGGTCCGCCAAGTTCCACCAGTTTTCCAGAGTTTTGTAATCCCCATCGTTGACCCCAAAGGAGAAGGTCATCGCTTCATGATGGCCAGTTCCGACGAGGTACTCCTGAACCCGCTCGACCCAGTCCGCACGAGAATCTTCCGGAACCGCACGCACTTCCATGCGTCGATCTTCCATCTGATCGAGACCACGAATTCGACCGATCTCTTCGATCAGATCCGCCTCCCGACCACAATCCACGCGCCAACTCGGAGCGATCCATGGACCTTCATCACCAGAATCAGTCTCTGAAGTGAATCCCAGAGCCTCCATGATGGTGCGAATCTCACCGTCAGGGATCTTGTCGCCAAGAATACTGGAAGCCCTCTCAGGACGAACGACGACCGCCTCAGGTTTGTCGAGCAATCCATCTCGAACGACTTCGAGGCAACCGCTGAGAATTGTGCAATTCGTCTCTTTCGCAAGCAGATGCATGAAGCGCCTCGAGGCGGTTTCGCATGCCTCGACGTCGACCCTGCGTTCAAAGCGGTACGAAGAGTCGGAAGTAAGCTGCAATCTGCGTGAAGTATCGCGCACTGGAACCGGCTCGAACCACGCGGATTCGAGGAGTATTCGTGAAGTACCATCGTGAACCTCGGTTCGCGATCCCCCCATCACTCCTGCGAGAGCAGCCGCACCTCCCTGATCAGCGATGACCAGATCATCCATCTCTAAATCGTGCTCGGACCCGTCGATGGCAGCGAACTTCTCTGAGCGTGCTGCTCGACGAACCAGGACCTCTGCCCCATCGAGTCGGTCGAGGTCGAAGGCATGAAGAGGCTGGCCCAGATCCATCAAGACGTAATTCGTCAGATCGACGATCAAGTTAATAGGGCGCAATCCTATGGCCAGAAGTCGTTTTTGAATCCAATCGGGACTCTCAGAAACATCGACCTTTTCGGCAACTCTGGCGGTGTAGCGTCCGCACCGTTCTTCGTCATCGACGACAAGAGAGACCAATTCATCAAGGCGAAGGCCAGACTCATTGGTTTCTACGGAATCAAATTCCAGCGCCAAAGGCTTCAGTGCGACTCCCAATAGACAGGCAAGATCCCGTGCGACCCCTCGATGACCGAGGTGATCGGGACGATTAGAAGTCACTTCTAGCTCGAGGACATGGTCTGCTCCATGCTCTTCGATGCCCTCACAATTGAGGCCACACATGGTCAGACGATAGGCCAGGTCTTCGATCTCGAGATCGAAATCAACGTGATCTTTGAGCCAGTCTACAGATACCTTCATCTGAGCCCCTTGCTTCGATTGGGCAGGATTCCCCCTCAGGAAAACTGACTGAGGAACCTGACGTCATTTTCAGTGAAGTAACGGATATCCGGAATGTTGTAGGAAGCCATCGTTACCCGTTCGATACCCAAGCCAAATGCGAAGCCTGTGTACTTCTCCGGATCGATTCCAACCGCTTCAAGGACATTCGGATCAACCATTCCACAGCCCCCCATCTCCATCCAACCCCCACGCCAGAAGAGATCGACTTCGGCACTCGGCTCAGTGAAGGGGAAGAATGAGGGGCGCAATCGCAGTTTCATATTTTCATCCTGCAACAGCTGCTGGAAAAAGGTCAGCAAAGTCGACTTCAAATGGCCAAAAGTGACGCCTTCGTCGACGACAAGGCCTTCCAGCTGGTGGAACATGTAAGAATGGGTCGCATCGACGGTGTCAGGTCTGAAGACCTTCCCGGGCGCGATGATCCGCAGTGGCGGTGGCGTATTCTCCATCACTCGAACCTGAACGGTGGAGGTTTGGCTGCGCATCAGCAGATCGTCCTCCAGGTAAAAGTTCTCAGCAGGATCTCTGGCAATGTGATCAGCGGGGATATTCAGCCCTGTGAAGTTGTGCCACTCATCTTCGACTTCGGGGCCATCTGCGACTTCAAAACCTAAACTAGCGAAGATTTTGATCATTCGAGCAGAGACCAGTCTCACGGGGTGACGACTGCCACGCTCCGGCATCTTTCCTGGTAATGTCAGATCAGCACCAGGGTTCTTCGCTGAAGAACTTGGGGCAGAGCCCAATCTTCCGCGGGCCTCTTCGAGAGCTGCCTGGACCTTCTCTTTGACGACATTGGCTCGTGCACCAAAGAGCGGCCGCTCCTCGGCGGTCAAGCCGCCAAGATTGCGCAAGATCTGTTTGAGAGACCCCTTTTTGCCGAGAACCTGAATCCTGACATGATCGAGGGCCGCAGCATCCGCAGCGGCCTCGATGGCCGCCAGGGCCTCATTCTCGATGGCATCCAGATCCGAGAAGGATCCGTTTTGATTCATGACAGGGCGCCCCTGGCGACCCCGACAAGGGAGGTGAATGCCTCAGGATTACGAATCGCCAGCTCGGAAATCATTTTGCGATCCAGATCCACATTGGCTTTTTTCAAACCGTGAATGAATCGGCTGTATGAAATCCCAGTTCCCTGGCAAGCCGCTGAGATGCGGGTGATCCACAATCGGCGATACATACGTTTACGATTACGACGATCCCTCGTCGCAAAAACTTCAGATCGAACGATCGATTGACGGGCGGTCTTGTACTGGCGGCTACCAGCACCAAAGAAGCCCTTCGCTTTTTTAAGAATCCGCTTTTGCTTGCGGTGGCGAGCGACGCCATAGCGTACGCGTGGCATGTTGTTCCCTTTCCAATGGGCGCTGTCGGGAGGGGATCAATCCCACTTCAAAACCCCGCAGCCGCCGGTTGCTACGCCGGGAAGGCGTATAATACTCCTCAGCCGACGCCGAGGAGAGCTCTGATCACTTTTGCGTCACACTCTGGACAGATTTCGGCGCGACGGCCACGACGAACACGAGTGGCGGTCCAAGTACTACGCGACATTCTGTGGCTTTTGCCCGCTCTGTGTCGCTTGACCTTGCCAGTTCCGGTCAGCTTGACGCGTTTCTGAAGCCCTTTGTGAGGCTTGTGGGTCTTTCTGGGCACGAGTCCCCTTTTCTTGGGTCACCCCCTATGCTTGGGGTGCTTGTTACTTCTTTTTCGCCAGGACCATGGCCATGCGATTGCGCGCTTCCTGCAAAGGCTCGCGCTCCATCTTGGCCAAGTCTTCCATCTCCTCGAAGAATCGCATCAAGACTTCGCGACCAATCTCAGGATGACGCTGTTCACGCCCCCTGTAGACCATCGTCACGAGAACCTTATGGCCCTCCTCGATAAATTTGCGCGCCCGCTTCAGCTTGACATCAAAATCATGCTTTTCAGTCTTCGGACGCAGTTTGATCTCTTTAACCTTGCGAACCTTTTGGGTTTGCTTGGCATTCCTTGACTGGTCGTATTTGAACTTACCGAAGTCCATCAACTTACACAGGGGAGGATCCGTGTTCGGGTTCAACTCGACGAGATCGAGCTCCCTGTCCACCGCCAAATCGAGGGCCTCCGTGCGACCCAATACTCCGACCTGATTGCCTTCTTCATCGATCAGTCTCACTTCACCCGGTCCGGGGCGATCGATGACCCTGTATTTTGTTTGCTCGCTGATGTTTATGACTCCTGTATCTTCAATTGCTAAAAATCGGATCGAGGCACCAAATTGGAGCCCAATCCAGCTGACTCAAAAATTTGCCTTCGGCAAGCCCTGATGAATACACCGGGAAGCCCCCTGCTGGCAAGTCAGATCTGCAAATTCTCGCACCAAACGGCCGAAAAACAATGAATTTCGCCAAGATGGCGGATCAGATCAGGCCTCTCTAGAGAGGTCGGTCTCTACGCGCTCCTCCAGTGACCAAAGAATCAGCCTGATTTCTCTTCAGGATCTTCTCTTGGGGCCGCCTGGAGGCCGACTTCTGTCAACTGATCGGTAGTGACAGGGTCGGGAGCATCCGTCAACTGACACGTCCCCCGCTGAGTCTTCGGAAATGCGATCACCTCACGGATCGTATCGAGTCCCGCGAGGAGCATCGCCAATCTGTCGATCCCCAAGGCGATGCCCCCATGAGGAGGTGCACCGTACTTGAGAGCCTCCAGCAAGAAGCTGAACTTCGATTCCGCCTCCTCCGGTGAGATTCCGATCGCTGCGAAAACCCGTTCCTGCAAATCTCTCTGATGAATCCGGATGCTGCCCCCACCGACCTCAAATCCATTGAGGACCAAATCGTAGGCACGAGCGCGAACCTCCAGTGGACGGCTCTCCAAATTCTCCAAATCCTCAGGATGAGGACATGTGAATGGGTGATGACAGGGTGTCGGTCTTCCCGTTTCTTCATCTTCGTCGAAGAGAGGAAACTCCTCGACCCAGCAAAACTTGAGTTCATCCGCATCGATATGCCCCAAGCGCTGCGCCAACTCCTTGCGCAGCTGACCGAGGGAATTGACGACCACACGCGTCTGCGGATCGGCGATGAAGCAGGCCAAGTCACCGGTCTCCATCTCCAGGCGGGAGATGAGAGTCGCCCCCGCTTCTCCTTCAAGAAATCTAGAGACTGGACCAGCGGGTCCGTCTTCAGTCATCTTGAACCACGCCAATCCTCCAGCGCCTTGCTGAGTAACGATCGGTTCGAGGGATTCGATCTCCTTGCGACTCCATTGACCTCCACCAGGAACTTTGAGGCCGCGAACACAACCGCCAGCCTCGACGGCACCGCTAAAGACCTTAAAGCCGAGTCCCTCTGCAAGGTCTGAGCACTCCTGGATACGCAGATCACTGCGCATATCAGGAGAATCACTGCCGAAGGAGAGAAGCGCCTCTTCGTAGCTAAGACGAGGGAATGGCCCCGAGATCTCTTTACCGAGAACTTCCTTAACCACATGTTCCATTAGACCTTCGATCAGTCCGATGATGTCACCTTCATCGACACACGCCATCTCCAGGTCGAGCTGGGTAAATTCTGGCTGACGATCTGCGCGCAAGTCTTCATCTCGAAAACACCTGACTACCTGCATATAGCGGTCGAATCCGGAAATCATAAAGATCTGCTTAAAGATTTGCGGTGATTGAGGAAGTGCGTAGAACTCACCAGGATTCAAACGACTTGGCACCAAGAAGTCTCGAGCCCCCTCTGGGGTACTCTTCGTCAACATCGGCGTTTCAAGATCAAGGAACTGCTCTCGATGCAAATATTGACGCATCGCGAATTGCATGTCACTTCGAAGGCGAAATCTTCGCTGCACTTCATCCCTACGCATATCGATGAATCGGTATTTAAACCTCAGTTCGTCATTGACCTGGTCTCCAGAATCTGGGCTGAAAGGCAATGGTGGACATTCGCCAATGATCTCCGTGCTACCAGCGATCAATTCGACGTCGCCAGTCTCCAGCTTGGGATTGCGCATTCCATCAGGGCGCGACTGAACCTCACCTGTAACCTTGAGAACTTGGTCGAAGCGAAGGGTTGCGAGAGCATCGCCAGCGATGGAATCAGGAGAGATCTGTACCTGAACTCGACCATAACGGTCGCGTAGATCGACAAATTTCAATCCGCCGTGGTCGCGAACCGCGTCAATCCAACCCACCAGAGTGACTTCTTGCCCAACGTATTCACTGCGTAATTGACCGCAGGTGTGTGTTCTCAACACAGCTGTATCCCTTCAGGGGGTCTTATTGCCCCCCCTCTTCGTAATCTCCCATGTGAACGTTTATTTCACGCCCACCCGTAGTGAGATTCTACGCCAGCAAGTTCTTTCGGCCACCCATCCCTGAATTTAGGTGGGTAGAACCCTCTTCCATCCCCAGCCATTCGGCAACCACAGACCTGACCGATTCAGAGGGACTCTTTTGATACCAATAATTCAGCTCCCTCTCGGAGGCTTGCTGAAGTGAGATCGCAGCCTTGAGATCCCCCTTTTCTTGACGAACGCGGGACCAAAACCACAATGCTTGCGCACGAGCCTCTCGCGTCTCCAATCGCACTGCTTTCAGCCAACAATGACGAGCCAATGCTTCCGGATCCGGATGAGGACTCGAGTGAGATTTCGCCATCTGAATTCGAATCGACAGCGGCTGCGCCCTCAATCTCAGGGCATCTAAAGCAACACTCTCCAAGAGGGGTTCCCACTCCTCTTCAGGAACACTTCGGCCAAAACCCCTCAGCAAGTTACGAAACTTTGCTTGCGCTCGACGCGAACCTACCGGCTCGGGGTCGAGTCCAGGTTCCATCGAAGCCGCACCTTTCAACTTACTCTCTTCCATTCGGGCAAGTGAGTTCCTGCCGAGAATCCTCAAAATCGCGATGCGCTCTCTGCGTAATGAAACCAAATCATTCTCAGTCCCCCGCAATCGTAAATCTGTGAGAGCGTGATCGATGAGGAACAGGCTTCCCGATAGATCCCCCAAGGACCTGACACAACGACTCTTCAAGATGGCATGCCGGGAATGAACATCGATGCGTTCAGGCTCGTGAGGAGCCCAGCTCGGCTTTGCGGCTTCCAATATTTTCAATGCGGTGCTTGCTCTACCCGCGATCCACTCCGAAGCCGCAACGAGAAGGTTTCCTTCCCAGGCCACAATTCCAGCAGGACCCTCCAGTGACATAGCCTCTTCCAGATCTCGTGCCGCAGATCGAATAAATCCCCTCCCGGATTCATCTCGAGCACGAACCATCAATGCCCTCGGCAACTGTGCCGGGCATTCCTTTCGAGCCTTGTCGATCAAACTATGAATTTCTGAAATGGCCCTGAGATGGGGTTCGACCCTTTGAAGAGCTTCGGCAGCATCGATATCCGCGGCGGTTGCCGCTTCGTGACGATTCTCTTTTCGAGCAAGATAGCCATGAAGCTTGCTCCAAAGACGCAAAGAGGGGAGATCACCATTGGCACGGGCAAGCAACCCCATCGCCTCACTGATCAAACGAGGATTTCGAGTTCCAACCAAGGCGGAGCGGGCGTGATCACGAGCTCGTAGGCGACTCCCCTGCAATAAGTACCGGCGGCACTGCTCGAGGATCAGCGTGACTCTCAGCTCCCCTCGGCAACGAGGAATCCACTCAGCCAACGGATCCCTTTTAGGGAGTAGACCTAAACCTTGCCTTGCAAGCCCCCGTTGGATTCTCGAATACTCCAGAGCGACAAGGGTCGCCTCCTCCAATATCTGAGGAGTCGCCAAATCTATCTTTTGACGTGAAATCTCTTCGATACAGCTATGAGCCTTGCGGATTTCACCGTCCCTACGCAATACGGATGCTCTCCAACGAGCCAACCGAAGCACTTGCTTTGACCCCGGGGAGTAAAGTCTCTCCGCTTGTCTCCACGCATGATCACGCAGAGCGCTGTGCCCCAGGCGATCCTCAACCTGTCCGAGAAACTCCAACCAAACTCCTCGAGACTCTTCAGGCAATAGCTGAATGAGCGAAGACAGTAAGGGAACCCAACGCAGTGCCTCCTCCAAAGGTTTCGGATCTTCCATCTCCTGCAAGAATGGAGTCAAAGTTTCCTCCGCCGCCGCAATATCTCCGGAACTCATTTGATGGTGCGCTAAAGTCAGTGGATCGTCGGGATTCAAACGAACCACTCGGGCGTGCAGATTTTTACGCTCCTCATGAGCGATCGTTGCGAGCACCGCGTCTTTTTGAAATCCATGAATAAACTCGATACGTCTTCCAACTTTAAGCCACTTCTTCGCAGCCAGCTCTGAAACCCTTAGAGGAATTTCACCGGAGGGCAAATCGACCAAGACCGACAACTCCATGGCCCTGGCAGGCTTCCCCAAAACCGCCAAAGCTTCAAGAATTTGGCGACTGGCAACTGGAAGCGAGATCGCTGACTGTTGAGCCCGTTTTCTCCAGCGGTCCTCTGCGGGGATCGGGCTTTCATTCCAAATCCATTTCTGACCGTCGTGATTCAACTCACCGCTTCGAATGCGCGCACAAAGTATTTTTCGCCACATCCCCGGTTGGCCATCACCCCATGATTGCAAACGCCCACGAACCTTCGATGGTAAGTGACACCCCGGTAATGCCTTTTCAATAAAATCATCCAGCACTGGAAACGTATTTTGATCCGTGACCACTTCACAGGTGGGAATCGTAGATAGCGCCTGTCCAAAAAACCCAGCAGGCCTCTCCTTGCTACTTATCCACCAATTCAAACGTGAATATCTCCAATTCCGGAGCTTCAATGCTTGTTGCCAAACCGGATTTCCGAGATCGGGATCCCTGACGAGAGCGACAATATCTTTTGAATTCGTTGCAGTAGAATGCGCCAGGTCAGAGATGGGATTCTGTGAATTGGGGTCCAAGTAAACGACCTCGTAACCTCTGCACTGGAGAAAGCTCACCGTTCGATCAACGATGATTTTTCGATCCGAGTCATCCCGATGGATCTGAATGAGAGCGCTCTCTTCGCTTGAGTAGCTCAACCACCTCAGAACAGATTCCTGAAAATCGGTCACGACCTCTTCACCAACACCCGCATATTCGATTTGGGCCTGTAGCGAAGGAATCGATTCAATGGCACCAAATTCGTCAGACCCTAAAGCAGAAGAAAAAGCCGAGAGCACTTCTCCTGCATTCGCGGGTCGATCATCTGGACGCTTCGACATCATCTTCATCAAAACCTCTGAAACCCCCGGCGGCATGCCTGCTCTCAGAGATGTGGGTTCTGGAAAGTCTTCATGAAGATGTGCACTACTGAGAAGTGGCTTTGATACCTCTTCAAAAGGAAATCGCCCAGTCCACCACTGATACAGAAGAACTCCTGCTGAATAGATATCGCTCAGCAAATCTGGGGGCTGCCCTAGCCATTGCTCAGGCGCCATCGATTGCGGAGTGCCAAGAATTTTTTCTTCTGCTGGAAGATGGCCCTGTCGGGTCAATCCAAAATCGAGCAACACGGGATCCAGGGATCCAACATCCATTTTGTTTCGGAGGCGGATATTGTCAGGCTTGATATCACCGTGAACCCAGCCGTTTCGATGTAGAAAAGCGAGAGCTCGCAGAAAACCGGTCGCCAAGCGGCACCAGTTGAACAAATTCAATCTCCCAGAGAGCTCCGTGGAAGTGGGACCTCGAAGAACCTCACTTGAAAACCACGTCGAACCACTCCCTTGATCTTGCCCATAATTTTTGACTCGCAGGATGGAAGGATGACGCAGCTGAGTCAGATAAAGGAATTCTCTGCGTAGCCGTTGACCGATAGGAGTCTTCGCCTGCGCCGCAGAAATCTGTTTCAGGGCGACCTCTTCGGCTGTGACAAGGTCTTTCACGAGCCATACTTCACCCATTCCCCCCCGACCAAGGAGTCGGATCGGCTCAAATCGATTACTCAGGCCAACTGTGCCGGAATCACCCTGGATCGCTGACAAAATTCTCCTGCCGGGGAACCGAAACCACTCCTGTTCCCCTCAATTCTACGATTTTCTGTAAATTCCGGCCGGTGCAGCTTTCGAGGAGTCCCTCTACCCGGCTATATTTACCGTGTGGGCTTCATCCCCCTTCCAGAACCCACAAAACCGTTACCATCTGATGTTCAACCATCCCAGGCCCGATAAATCGGGTCTTTCAGCAGCAGGAGTAAACGTGTTCCGAAAAAATGCACTCACGAATCAAAGACCGGCTCGTGTGCTGAACCATCTTCGGATGATTTTGCCAGCCTCCTTGGTGTTTCTCCTGCTTCTTGGAATCGGTGCTGCGCCTCAAAAAGCATTCGCACAAGTCAGTGGAACCGTCGTCGATTCGGCGACCGGAGCTCCAATTCCAGGCGCACGAGTCACCCTCCAAGCCACCTCGATTCATACAGAAGCAGCCCTCGATGGAAGCTTCTCCCTACCCAATGTTTCGGGGATAGGACTCAAGGTCGTTGGTGCGAATAAAGGTTATTTCAATTCTGCCGTGACGGTCGACACTCCACAAAGCTCTGTGGTGATAGCCCTCGACCCTGTGGCTGCTGCAGACGATCCTAATTACAATTTTGTCACCCCATTCCAATGCGCTGTTTGCCACCCGGTTCAATTTGAACAATGGGCTGATTCTCGAATGTCACATACCGGATTGAATACTTGGGTCTACGACCTCTTCGATGGAACTGGTACCCCAGGTGGAAATGGTGGTTTCGTTTACCTTCGAGACTCGGTCCATGCAGGGGTCGCGCCAGACGGTAGCTGCGCTTCCTGCCACCAACCTGAAGGCTGGATCGAGCAACCGTTTACTGCGCTCGCTCCCCTCTCTGGGCCGCCCACCGAGGCTCAAGAACGCGGAGTTTCCTGCGAAACCTGCCACAAAATCGCCGATGTAGATGAATCCCAATTAGACGCAACCGGATTTATTCCTGGAGCGGTGACGGTTCAGCGTCCCGATTCTAGTGGGCTCGTCGATCAAGTGATGTACGGACTTCTTGGTGATGTTGATTTCGTTGTGCAAAACCAGATGCGTGGCAGTTTCCAACCCCAGCTAGCTGCTGAAGCCTGCGCAGTGTGCCATGAGTACAACAACGACCCTGATCACGACAATGACTTCAATGAACCATCGAGCATTCCAGCACAGGAAACTTATTCGGAGTGGAAAAACTCTCCTTATGGAGATCCCGCATCGCCCCTCTTTCAAACATGTGTCGATTGCCACATGACACCCTTTGCCACTCAACCCGTCGATGCGTGCTCTGCGCTCTTCCCACCGTTGCTCAGGGACCCCTCTATGGTTCATGGTCATGACATTCAAGGAACGACCCCTGTCTTCCTCGAGAATGCAGTGACATTGACACTTCAAGCTGAACAGGTGGGTGATGAGCTACAAGTCGCAGCCGAGATTCTCAATGACCAAACGGGGCATTCAGTGCCGAGTGGAGTGACATTGAGAAATATGATCCTGAAGATCACCGCGACCGATGCCAATGGAATCGAGCTCACCCAGGCATCCGGTGACACCATCAATGCTCTCGGTGGAGTTGGGGATCCCGCGCAGGGATTCTTCGCAGGACTCCCGGGAAAACTCTTCGCCAAAATCAACCGAGATGCCAATGGCAATGAAAGCGTTCTCTTCACTGAAGCGGAAGCTATCGTCCTCGACAACAGAATCGAACCATTGGCGACAGATCTGACACAAATCAATTTTGATCTCGTCGGAGTCGTCAGCCCCGTCGCTGTCGAAGCTCGATTGATCTACAGAAGAGCCCCCAGGCAGCTCGTAGCAGACAAAGGCTGGCAGACGGATGGAATCGGTTTGCCCCTGGCTGATATCGAAGGGCCAGATTTCGGAACTTTGATGGAATCTACCAACACCTCCCTGGAGGTCACCCCTCCCACACCGTCCCTCTTTACCTTCAGAATCACTCAACTGATCAGTGATGGCGGCAGTGAGTTTTCAGCGACTCCGGAAATTGTCCAAACATCTTCGGCACCAATTCCATGCGCTGGTTTCTCCATGGGGATCGGCCATGACCCTGCTGCATTGACGGCAACGACCATCGACATCAGCGACCCGCTCGTTTCACTGGACAACAATTCGGGCCCGGACTTTTTTGAAACCGCAATCTTCAATAACGGTATCACCATCGCTTGCCTCTTCGATTTCACTCTGCAGGAGAATCTCGCATTTGATAATCCGGTTCCGGTAGCAACGATCAACTATACAGGATCTCTTCCTGGATCGACTCCGTACTTGGATTTCATCGACACCCTCGGTCAACCGGTCGTGCAAAATGTGCTGGCAACCACTGCGGGATCGTCTGTCCAACCAGAAACAGAAGGACCTTCTGTCGTCGTCGTCATCGCAGAACAATTCATTCGTGGTGATACGAACGCCGATGGCACCATCGATATCGGTGATCCCATCACCCTTCTCGGAGTCCTCTTCGGTGGAGAGACTGCCATCGATTGCGATGACGCCCTCGATGCGAATGACGACGGCCTCGTCGACATCGCTGATGGAATACGAATCCTCTCATACCTCTTTGGTGCAGACGGACCACTGCCTCCACCCAACCAATGCGGTTCGGATCCCACTGACGACACGCTTGACTGCCCAAGTTATCCGTGCCCATAAAGGGAAACGGAAAGTATAGAAATCCTCTCAAAGATCTTCTTTGAAGGATTCGTCCTCCTGTTGGCGAGATTGCCAATGACGCCAAACACGCAGAAGGTAAGCGGCGGACCAACCGGTCCGTTGCTGCATTTCTGCTAAAGCTCCTGGCCTCGTGAGCTCCGAACTCGCACTGATTCCAGATATTTGCCACAATCTCTCCAATCTGCGATTTTCCCGCTTTAGTTCGTAGGGCTCCCGATGCTCTGTGAGCCATGCGCTAACCTCCGAAACCGATTCAACCAGATGAGCCCCGTCCCTGATCAGGGAATGGCACCCTCCGTAAGCTGAAGAATCGACGGACCCCGGGAATGCCAATACCGACCGTCCCATCTCGAAAGCTCGATGGGCAGTGCCTAAAGAGCCAGATTTACGCGTCGCCTCAACGACGACCACCACCTCTGCCCAGGCACTAATCAATCTGTTTCGCTGGGGAAAGTGGGCAGCCCTGGGCGGTGCGAAACGATCGTGCTCTGTCACGATGCCACCACCTTTGAGAACCATTTGCTCTGCTAATGATTTATTTTCATCGGGATAAATACGCGGCAATCCATTACCGAGGACGGCAATCGCTGGTGTCCCTGCCTGGATCGCTCCCGCGAGCGCTGCCCCATCGATTCCTCGCGCCAATCCACTGATGACGCAGATGCCCATCGCGGAAAGGTGCTCCCCCAGCTCCCTCGCTCTGACCAACCCTGAGACCGTTGCTTTTCTAGATCCGACGATTGCCACGATCCTTCTTTGACCGGTGGCAAGGGGACCCGCTCTCCACAATTGCTCAGGTTCTCGATCTCCAAGATCTGCAAAGCCGCTGGGCCAATCCTCGGATCCACGCTTCCACAGCCTCGCTTCGAACACCCCAGGATCCCCATCACTCATCTCGAACCCTCCGTACTCCTATGAGGGAACAAGTTCATTGCCATGCTCTAAAAAAACCACTTTTGAATTTCTCGGGCGTCCGCATCTGACCTTTGATCAGCTTGCATGATTTTGGGTCACTGCGAGTGGGCCGCTGGCTCCTACTTTATGGCATATGAAACGAAATCAGTGGCGCTGACGGGAATATTCGATTGGCACGTCCATTGCTGTATACCCCGATGCGAATCAAGCGAACTCAGCGCTTGACCTCATTCAACCCGACCTTGGAAGGAGTCTGGTTTGATAGAAAGTGTAAGAGAATTCAGGGCGTATCGATTTACGTCCCTCACCCTTTGGTTTCATTTCTGCAATACATATGAATTGCAAATCTGCCCGGTGTGCCATCGCAGCGCACGGCAAGCAGGCTCTTCACCCGTTCCGACCTATCGCTGGCGATGCTCTCTTTGCTCCACAGGCTCAGGGAACAGTCCCCGTCCTCAGCAACACATCCACTACCGTCAGCCAGATGCTGTGGGGCGACCTCAGCGACACCCCAATGGAGAGGGGTCGAGATATACGTTTCCAGCCTTGAGTTGCATATCGGTGATCAAATTTTCCGTACCCTGCTACCAGTGCTCGGGCTC
>NHDG01000012.1 GCA_002167285.1 Planctomycetia bacterium TMED53 | reverse complement strand
TCACAACCCGTCACTTTTTTAGCGATGTCTACCACTTCACGAACACTCGCACCTGTCGCTGAACCCAGATTAATCGATTCACCTGCCAAGTCTTCGATCTTGTCGAGAGCCATCAGATGAGCACGGGCGATATCGGTGACATGCACAAAGTCGCGAACGCAACTTCCATCACGGGTGTTCCAATCGGATCCAAAGATGGTGAAGTGACTGCGATGCCCCAATGCGCATTGTAAAAGCAGCGGTATCAGATGGCTTTCATCACGATGGTCTTCCCCGATCAAGCCAGAAGCATCGGCGCCGGCCGCATTGAAGTACCTGAGGCAAACATGATTCAAATCGTGAACCTTTGCCATCTCGATCAGAGTCTCTTCGATCAGCTTTTTTGAATCGCCATAGGGGTTCACCGGCTGCATCGGATAATGCTCTGGAATCGGAACCACTTCCGGGTCGCCATAGACCGCTGCGGTTGAAGAGTGCACTAATCGAGTCACTCCCCCTTCGACCATCGCCGAAATGAGATTGAGGGTTCCCGATAAATTGTTGTGGTAATAGAGCGCAGGATTCTGCACCGATTCAGGAACACTGCAAGATGCTGCGAGATTGAAGACTGCGTCAAAACTATGATTCTCGAACACTGAGCGGAGAACATTGTTCTGATGAAGGCTGCCTTCGATCAATTCAACGTCTGCGATGGACTCCCGATGTCCCGTCCGCAAATCATCGAGGACGACCACTTCGTGACCGGCCCGTAAACTCTCTAGAACACAATGACTGCCGATATATCCGGCACCACCGACGATGAGGATTTTCATGTTTCTCCGATCCCACACTGGGCCCCTCAAACATGATTCTATGGTCAAATCTGTGGTATGTCGCCCTTATGGATCGACATGTTGTAAGATCGATATCGGTTTGAGGTGTGCCACTCATCCAATGGATTTGGAGAGAGACTATGAGACAGAATCGCGATGATCGAGCCCCCCGTTCAGTTAGCATCGAAACCGGCATCATTCCCGGAATCGATGCGAGCGTTCTCTACCATGCGGGCAACACCACGATTCTATGCGTGGCCAAGCTGGAAGAGGGAACTCCCCGCTGGATCAGTGGACCCAGCGGCTGGGCGACAGCGGAATACCAGATGGCCCCTTATTCTGTCACACCTCGGCTAGAGCGCTCATCGGGAACCCCCGATGGACGCAGTCTCGAAATCCGCCGCTTGATCAGCAGGGCGATTCGCGGGGGTCTCGATCTTGGTCTCATGCCGGGCTATTCACTGAGGATTGATTGTGATGTCCTTCATGCAGACGGAGGAACCAGAACCGCTGCCATCAACGCTGCAACCGTGGCCATGGGTATGGTGATCGAATCGGAACTTGCCAGTGGAGTATTGGCTGCAGATCCTCGCCGGGATCAGGTCTTGGCGATCAGCGCAGGAATCGTTGACGGCAAGATTCTGGTGGACCTGGAGTACTCTGAGGACAGCAAGGCGGATGTGGATCTCAATCTGGTCGGAACGCTCAAAGGAGATCTGATCGAGATCGCCGGGGGTTGTGAAGGATTGGCGATCCCCATGGAGAACTTGAATCAGGTCCTCGAGGCCGCCAGGGAAGGCTTGGAGCAACTGGGGGCAGAGCTGGCCCCTCACCTAAGCGCAGTGGCCGATTGAGCCACGTCCGATCCCCATGCTTCAGCTGACGCTAGCCAGTGCTCTCAAAACGCCAAAATCATCGGAACCTCGAGGCCTCAAATAGAGTTCCGAACATTCCTGCTTCCAGCTCGGGTCGTCTTGCTTCACACGGGGTGGTTTCGTACCATCTTCAATGAGCTACCCACGGATTCGGCAAGCTCTCAGGATCCCCGTCGCCGCGTCCAAATCGGAGTAAATTTGAATTCCCAACCGGATCGCCCACTCCTGATCGCTTCAGGAAACACCAACAAACACCGGGAAATCAGTCAGGCACTGAATCTGTCCGGGAGTCGATTACTGACACCTCGCGATCTGGAAGCAGATCGCGGCCCAGCCCCAGATCCGCAAGAGAATGGTGCCACTCTTCTCGAAAACGCCATCATCAAAGCGAGTGAATTTTCCCGCTGGAGCGGCCTCATGTCGTTAGCCGATGATACCGGCCTATTTGTCGATGCTCTCGACGGAGATCCAGGGATATACTCCGCCAGATATGCCGGCGAAAACGCGACCTTCGCAGACAACATCGAAAAATTGCTCGAGCAACTTGCAGAGAAAGAGGGAGCGTCCAGAGCTGCCCACTTCTCCTGCGTACTTGCCCTCTGCGATGGGGATGAGGTGATTCTGAGTGTCGAAGGACGTTGCCAGGGAATCATCACCGAATCTCCGCGTGGAGAAGGTGGATTCGGTTACGATCCTATCTTTCTCCCACAGGGTGCGGAGCTGACCTTCAGCCAGATGGCCCCCGAAGAGAAGAATCGAATCAGTCATAGAGGGCTGGCAGTTCAGCAGTTTTCTCAACTCTACGGAGCGGCCATTTCGGAGGGGGAAAAATCTTGAGTTTTCCTACCGACAAAATCCGAAACTTTTCCATCGTCGCTCACATCGACCACGGAAAGTCCACTTTGGCAGACCGGCTGCTTCTCAAAACCGGCACCATCACCGAACGGGATTTCCGCAATCAACTTCTGGATGACATGGATTTGGAGCAAGAGCGCGGCATTACCATCAAGGCGAAGACTGTTCGTATGGAATATACCGCGGATGATGGCGAGACCTACCAACTCAACCTGATCGACACACCAGGACACGTCGATTTCGGATATGAGGTTTCCAGAAGCCTTGCCGCATGCCAGGGAGCACTCCTTGTTGTCGATGCCGCTCAAGGTGTTGAAGCCCAAACGGTCGCCAATGCATTCTTGGCTCTGGAAGGTGGGCTTGAAATCATCCCAGTGATGAACAAGATCGACTTGCAGATGGCACGCCCTGATGAAATCGATGAAGAGTTGAACCAGACCTTTGGTTTCAAATCTGGTGAGACGATTCGCTGCTCCGCGAAGTCAGGAGAAGGCATCGATGAGCTCCTTGAAGCGATCGTGACCTTCGTCCCCCCACCAGAAGCCTCACGTGATTGCCCACTAAGAGCCCTGATCTTTGACTCTCACTATGACGAATACCGAGGTGTGATCGTCTACATTTGTGTCAAAGAAGGTCGGCTCTCCAAAAATGACGACATCCTTTTGATGTCTACAGGCCGCTGGTACTCCGTAGATGAAGTCGGCGTGTTCAAACCAGGAATGGAACCGATGGATACTTTGGAAGCGGGAGAAGTGGGATACTTCTACGCCAGCATCAAAACGATCCACGACGTCAAGATCGGGGATACGGTAACGACGAGGGTCGGCGGTACCACGGAATCTTTGGCTGGGTTCATGAATCCAAATCCGATGGTCTTCTGCGGAACTTACCCCACCGACAGCGGAGATTACGAAAACCTACGAACCGCCTTAGAGAAATTGTGGCTGAACGACCCCTCCTTCTCCTTCCAACCCGAGTCCTCTGACGCATTGGGTTTTGGATTCAGATGTGGGTTCCTTGGATTACTCCACATGGAAATCGTACAAGAACGTCTCGAGAGGGAATCGGGAATCGAGGTGGTTCAGACCGCCCCCACTGTGACCTACGAGATCCTGCACAAGACCGGTGAGATCACCCACATTGATAGTCCTAGCCAACTTCCGGATGTGATGCTAATCGACGAGGTAAGGGAACCCATCGTCGAAGCCCATATCATCATTCCAGTGGAGTACATCGGTGCGGTCATGAAACTGATGGATGAAAAGCGTGGTGAGTGGCGAAAAACTGATTACCTGTCTCAAACCCGCGTCCAGATGACCTACATGGTTCCTCTCGCTGAAATCATCGCTGATTTCTACGACAAACTGAAATCGAACACTCGCGGTTACGGCACCCTCGATTACCAGTTCCATGAATATCGGGCGGATCAACTGGTAAAGCTCAACATCCTCGTCAATAGCGAATCGGTCGATGCACTCAGTATCATCGTCCACAAGGAGGTCGCTGAGCGCCGGGGGCGAGTCCTACTGAAGAAACTGAAAAACGTGATCCCCCGCCACATGTTCCAAGTTCCGTTGCAGGCCTCCATCGGTGGAAAAATCGTCGCCCGCGAAACGATTAAAGCGCTGATGAAAAACGTGACCGCAAAGTGCTATGGTGGTGATATCAGTCGAAAACGTAAACTCCTCGAAAAGCAAAAAGAGGGTAAGAAGCGCCTGAAACAGATCGGGAGTGTGGCGATTCCGCAAGATGCATTCATGGCAGTACTGCGCCTGGACGAAGAGGACAAGAAGTGAAGTGGAAAGATTTTCGGGAAAATGCCGAAGCGATTATCGTAGCTTTGCTATTGGCGTTATTGATCCGCCACTTCGTCCTAGAATCTTACGAAATTCCCACCGGCTCGATGGCACCATACCTTCATGGACTCAATGCCAGAGTTGAATGCCCAAACTGTGGAGTCGACACTCCCGTTGGCATTGCCAGCGACCCCTTAACCAACCGGGTCTTGCTGTCTGACAAATATAGAATCCTCGAGGGCACCTGCAATAAAACGGGTGTTCGATTCAAAATACAGGCGGATGGCCCAAACTTTATCTGCCCGGGCTGCAAAGAAACTCGAGCCGTCTCTGAAGTCTCCCTCCGAACCGCCGTCGCAAAACCTCTCAAGGTTGAATGTCGTGAATGCACCTTCAAGCATGAAACTTTGATCGAGGCTGCCGATGTACTGGGTGGCAACAAAATTCTCGTCGACAAGCTTCGCTATGACGCTTTTGAACCCGATCGGTGGGACGTCGTCGTTTTTCGCTTTAATTCTCAAAGGAATTACATCAAGAGATTGGTCGGCCTTCCAGGGGAACAGTTACAGATCATCAATGGTGATATCTGGATCGACGGCGAAATCGAAGTTAAACCCCCCCATGTTCAAAAACACATGTGGATTCCGGTCCACGACTCTTCAATTTTGGAAGCTGGTTTGATCGCTGAGGCTTGGTCCATCGAAGATGGAGAGCGACTGCTGAGCTCTTGGAGCAAAGATACCAACTGGACCCGATACGATGCGGCAGCTGCAGATTCAGATGACAAAGTGATCGGTGGCTGGGGTTTCAACTTTTCCGATAGCGAAGGGAAACTGGTCTACTCACGACCAGTGCGAAATTACTACGGATACAATGGCAACTATCGAGGTAGTCCACCAGCCCCAATCAGAGATTTAAAAGTCAGCACCCAGGTGAGAGCGATGCCCCGAGGAGGCGACAATTCAGCGATCACCCTGGAAATCGAAAATACCCCTTCCCGCTATCAATGGCGCATTCCTTTCAACGGTAAAAAATCCGCTTTCAATATCGTTTCAAAGGCTGAGAAATCAGCAACGAACCCTGATGGAAACCCTGATTGGGAATTCGACTTCTCATTGCGCTCTGATGTAGAGACGAATTTGAGTATGGAAGTTGTGGATCGCACTGTGAGGTTTTTCGCCGACGGTGAGCTGATCGGTGAACTTCCCTTACCTGAATCTGAGATTACCGCAGGAACTGGTCGCAACGCCAAACAGCATGTCCGAGTTCATGTGAGCCACTGCGGTGGATATCTGAAGCAGGTTCAGATCTATCGGGATTTACATTGGACTGGAAATGGCAATTATGCCGTGACTGGACCCTTCGACATCGATCAGGGAAGATACTTTGTCCTTGGAGACAATAGCCCCTCAAGCCTCGATTCAAGATACTGGGGCTCATTTGCGCGCTCAAATCTGCTGGGCAGGGGCTTCGTCATCTTTTGGCCTGCCTTGCCCGGCCGAAATGAAAGTGGATTTATTCGATGATTTTGACGGTCAGAAACCTGTGCAAATCCTACGGCAACAGAAGAGTCGCGGACCGCGTCTCCTTCGACGTACCACCCGGATCCGTCATCGGTTTGTTGGGGAAAAACGGCGCCGGAAAAACCACCACCTTTCGTATGACGATGGGGATGATTCGCTCAGACCAAGGACAGGTTTTCTTTAATGGTGAAGAGATCTCCGCCTTACCTATGTACCAGCGGGCCCGAAAAGGAATGGGCTACCTTCCTCAAGAATCGTCCGTCTTTCGAGGTTTGACGGTTCGCCAGAATCTCATGGCCATCCTGGAGACGCGCCCACTTAGCGAACCGGAACAAGCAGATCGCTTGGAGGAACTCATCGAAGAGTTCGGCCTCCAACGAGTCGTCGATAGTCGCGGGGAAGTGCTCTCCGGAGGAGAAAGAAGACGACTCGAGGTCGCCAGAGCCCTGGTTTCAGACCCTTCCCTCATCCTGCTCGATGAACCCTTCAGCGGAGTCGATCCCATCGCTGTAGCCGACCTTCAACAGGTGATTAGCTACCTCTCAGAGGAAAGAGGGATTGGCGTCTTGCTGACAGACCACAATGTTCGCGAAACTTTGAAGGTCTGCGATCGCTCTTACATCATCTATGACGGCAGAATTATCGCCCAGGGTGATCAGCAAGAAATCCTAAAAAATGCAGACGCTCGCCGTTATTACCTCGGCGAACAGTTTTCGATGTGAGGCTCGCTCGATGAAAGCAACCCCTCCCAGTTTACTCCTCCTGCTTCCTGCATGGTTAATCCCTGGTAGCGCTCACATCGCCATGGGCGAAAAAATTCGCGGGGCTTTTATTCTCATCTTGATCAATGGCTTATGGATCGCAGGAGTCCTTCTCTCTGATTTCGAGGCCATCTCCAGAGCATTCAATCCTTATCTCTTTTGGATCAGCTCCGGATGTGGAGCGACCCCCTTTGTAGAACTCCTCTTCGCTCCCGCCGCGGATAACGTTTTGCAGGGAGCGATGAGCGTCAATAACTACAAAGACGTTTCCGAGTTTAATGACATCGGTGTCCATATGACCTGCTTCGCTGGCTTGCTGAATCTTCTGGCACTCCTCGACGTTGAGGATCGAATCTTCGATCCGCAGTCGTATAAGGTCTCCCAATGATTCAGGCTTTTTTATTCTTTGCCCTCTGTGCCTGCTTATCGACGGTTCATGTCCTTGTGACTTTGAAACAAAGGCCAGGTCGATCAGTCCCCAAAGAAGTTCTCAAGCACTTCACACACCTGACCTTACTGATTTTATTGATCAGCGGAGTCATTCAGTGGCTCTCGCTGGCCTTTCAGTAAAGAACCGAAACGGGTAGCATTGGATTCGTGAGCGAGCGTAGCGGTCGCGAGGTGACGAGAGTCATCGCGAGGAAAGTCCGAGCTCCACAGGGCAGGGTGGTGGGTAACGCCCACCGGGAGTGATCCCAGGGAAAGTGCCACAGAAAAGATACCGCCGGTGTCTTTGATACCGGTAAGGGTGAAATGGTGAGGTAAGAGCTCACCGCGGGGGCGGTGACGTCCCTGGCAAGGTAAACCCCACCCGGAGAAAGACCAAACAGAGACGAAGGAGTGCCCCCTCCGCTCCCGCTTGCGGGAATAGGTCCGGGTAGGTCGTTAGAGCCCAGCGGCAACACTGGGCCCAGAGGAATGACCGCACACCCCCTTTAGGGGGTGAACAGGACTCGGCTTACCGCTCGCTCACACTTTTTCTCAATATCCGATTGGTGATTACTTAAAACTGCTCCACTAATTTCCCAATAAGGAAGCCGAGACTTGGCCAATATCAGAGGCTCAGGGAAGCACAAATTCTCGAGACATTGGATCATCCGTACCTGAGGGTGGCGCTGTACCGGCATACTCAAGGCGAAGAATCTGATCGTCCCCAATTTCCCCAACGGTCACTTTTGAAGAATTGGAAAGGTCACCGTCGTATGGTTGTCCCGTCTTTCGGTAGTGAAGGAGAATCTTCAGAAAATCGGTGTGATACTCCAGCATAGATTCTGTGTATCGCGCAGTCGTGAATGCGCGGTCGTTTCCAGGATCCCCCATTCCGAGGGCGCTGGTATAGATCGCGTACCATGGGACCTTTCCCATTCGAGTCAACTCTTCCAAAGTTCCCACTTCTTCAAGATCAGTCAATAATTGCTTCTGGTAACTCAGGTAAAAATGGACATCCGGTTCATACAAGTAACCCCATACACCCTGAGGAAAAAATTTTGACTTGTCGCCATAGATCAACTCGATGCTTGCCAAAACCTCAGCTTGGATCGCTCTCTTGATCGCAATCTTGGGAGATTCCAATCGATTCAAGGTTCTTAGCAACAACTCAAGGTCCTCTGTGGAAAGCTGGTCATCCGTGTAAGGGTGTTGAAATCTGATTTGCTTCATGAACTCGGAGATGATCGACATGCGCACCAGCTCTCCAATCAGGAAGCCTCCCCCATTGAGATTTTCATTGGCTTCAAGAGCAGAAGAGAGCAACTTGCCGGAGGTGTTGGCCTGGTCGCGGAGACGCGCAGAATCTATCAGCGAAACAAGACGGGAACGTACTCCAGCGATGTTGTAGATGTTGGATAACAACTTATCCGCATCGATCGGCTCTCTGCCAGATGCCGTTCTCACGACTTCGAGAAACTCTTGATCGTAATCAGTAATGATTTTCAATGAGTCCTCGGAAAGAACCTCTTCATCATCGCCGAGAGCGATTCGCCCTGCATTTTTCATCAAGAAAGCATCGATCTCTTCACGAGACCTCAGAGGGAACAGGTTTGAATCACGGTTTTCGATCTTCCATTGCGAAAAGGCGGTGAAATCTTTGTGGCCGCTGATTTTGGCGATTTCAGCCATCAATCGCAGATTACGATTGCGATACTCCATCGCCAGTAAAATTACGAGCAGCAGAAAAATCACGATAAAGGAAAGGAGAGCGACAAAGCCCTTCTTTCCCAGCCAACGGGGGATCAGCGACATTCGAGAATCCTTCCGAGAAGCTGCAATCCGATGATCCCAATCATAATTCTCAGGCGAAACCTCAGGGAAGTATAAAATCAGCGGTCAAGTGGGCCTCTGATGATCTATCAGGCTTTGTTCCAACATACTTGAGCAGCGGAACTTCAACCCCATCTTTCACTTCTGTCGTCAGCTTTGAAGAGGCTGATAAGGTCCCTTCAAAGGGAGTACCGAACTTCCGCTGATGGATCTGAACTTTGAGAAAGTCTTTGAGAAAATCCAACGCCGATTCGGTGTATCGGGAATGATTGACGGCATTGGCCATGGCTCCCTCACCCAGAGCGAGCACTTTGGTGTATATGGCATACCATGGGACTTCACCCAATGGCGTAAATGCCCCTGTAGTCTCGATGCTCTCCAAGTCATTCAAAAGCTGCTTCTGATAGCTTAAGTAGAAGTGAATATCAGGCTCGAAGAGGTAACCGATGGGTCCGGCTGGAAAATATTCTGAGCGATCGACAAAAACCAACTCGATACTCGTCAATATTTCGTTCCGAATGGCTCCTTTGATCGCGGCCAACGGAGATTCCACTCGCTCAAGCACCTCGAGCAAAGTTTCGAGATCATCGGTAGACAGCTTCGATTCATCGTAGGGGTAACTAAATCGAAACTCTTTCAGAAACTCCCTTAGAACAGATTGCCGCAACAACTCCTGCAACATGTTGCCAGCGCCGTTCAGGCTCTCATTTGCAGACAAGGCAACCGAGTAGAAAGGAATCTGAGTTCCCCCATTTGAAATGCGAGCAGTGACGAGGAGAGAGACAAGACGAGAACGGACACCCGTTACATCATACGCGCCTGAAAAAGATTCCTCTGCTCCTTGTGGCTCTCTACCTGGAGAAGTCTCCACAACTTCACAGAAATCTTTGTCGTAATCGAGTACTGCTTGCAGGCTTGAACTTGGATCAGGATCTTCACTACCGGTGATATCTAAGCGACCCCGGTTATCCAGCAAAAATTGATCTACTTGCTTACGCGACTTCAGCGGGAACAACTTTGGATCCCGACTACTAATTCTCGATACCGAGAATGTAGTGTAATCTTCATAGCCCACTAATTTTGCGATTTCCCGCATGGTGCGGTCGTTTCGTTGGCGAAACTCAACTGCCAATAACAATACCAGCAGCAAAAAAATCACGGTAAAGGAAAGGAGAGCGACGAAGCCCTTCTTTCCCATCCAACGAGGGATCAACGACATTCGAGAATCCTGCCGCAAAAGTTACAGAAAACCACTTCTTTCTTTTGCCGAATTCTCTCTAAAATCTGTGGAGCCAAGGACACGTGACAGCCGCCGCAGTTACTCCCATCGACATTCACAAGAATGTTCGACCCAAGACCCGGTTGAAGTCGATCAAAAACTTCCAAAACTTCAGCATCGACCTTTGATCGGGCTTCCTCTAAAGGAGTCGATAGCTGACTGATCTCGGATTCGAATTCTTGGTTCTCTTTACTCACTCTTGATTTAAGCTCGAGATACTCTTCCTTGGCATTGGCTAAGCGCTGATCCAAATCAGAAATCCCCAATTCGATCTCCTCAATTTTTGAAAAGATCGCCAATAGGTTTTCTTCCAGAGCGACTTTCTCGCTCTCATGCTTTTCGATTTGAGATTTCAGCCCGGAATACTCACTTGCCTGGGTCGCACTGGCGAGTTGATCGCGACTTTTGGTGATCTTGCTCTCAAGGTCGGCGACGTCCGATTCAAACTTTCGCGCCAAAGCACGCCCTTGCGTCATCCGCTCTTCATGAGGAGCTCGCTCTGTCAACATTTCGGAGATCTTCTTCTCGAAGTCCTCGACCTTGTCGTTTCTCTTACCCATCTCCGCATGGTAGAGCTCGATTTTGGCAAACAAATCTTGGTACTGACGAAGTTGGTCTAGAATTTCCAACGCCTAAACTCGCTTCCCTGCTTTGGCCAATGATTGGAGAAGAATCTTTGATCGGTGACGATCCCCCAGCGATCTGCATCATAAACAATGGTCATCAGAACTCAAATTAAGAAAAGGCCCACTCCTTTCCAGAAGGAGTGGGCCCTGATTGATTCCAAGATTTCGATTACTCGTCGAGGAAACCCTCGAGATGGCGTGACCTAATCGGATGCTGCAGCTTCTTGACCGCTTTAGCCTCAATCTGACGTACACGCTCACGGGTCACCTTAAAGATTTTCCCGACCTCTTCCAAAGTGTAGGTGTATCCGTCTTCGAGCCCGTAACGCAGCTTGATGATTTCGCGCTCCCTATACGTCAGCGTTTTCAAAACATCCTTGAGGCGATCCTTCAGCATTTCATGGGTAGCAGTGTGAATCGGTGATTCGACATTCTGATCCTCGATGAAATCGCCGAAGAAACCGTCGTCGCTGTCCCCGATAGGACGGTCGAGAGAAATCGGATGCTTCGAAATCTTGAGCACTTTTCTGACTTCCTCTTCAGGAAGTTCCAGCTCTGTTGCGATTTCCTTCATACTCGGCTCATAGCCGAGCTTTTGCATCAGTTTCTTGGTCGCGTTGCGCACCTTGCTCATCGTCTCGATCATATGCACTGGAATACGAATCGTCCTGGCCTGATCTGCGATGGATCGAGTGATCGCCTGACGAATCCACCATGTTGCATAAGTCGAAAACTTATATCCACGACGGTATTCGTACTTCTCTACCGCTTTCATGAGTCCGGTATTCCCCTCCTGAATCAAATCCAGGAAAGAGAGACCCCGATTGCGATATCTCTTGGCGATGGAAACGACAAGTCGCAAGTTACCAGCTGACAACTTACGCTTTGCGATTTCATAGCGATTAAACTGTCGATTCATCGTCACGACACGCTCACCAAAGGGATCTGTGGCTTCCATCACGATGACTGCAATCTCATCAATGCTGGCCAACTCAAGATCCATCGATTCCTTGTCGGTCTTACGACGACTACGACGAGACTTGATGTCTTGAATTCGATTTCGAGACTTACGGATTTTACGCCAATGGCCTCGCATGTTATCGCGAAGATTGTCGAGAATCTCACGGCGGAACACTAGCTCTCCGAGGAGCAGCCCGATTTTGTGGGCTCGATCCTGCACCTTCTCGCGGATTTTTTCCTTGTAGCGATCGGTCAACTTACTTGAGTCGAGCTTCTTTTTATCCGCTTGGTTCAACTGATAGAGTCTCTCGATCGTCGCAAGGTTCTGCCCCATCCGCTGAAGCATATCTTCACGACTCGGCTCACCAGAAGAAGGTGTCAACTTGATCACCTTGTCGATCGCCTGGTCACCGCAAAGCACTTCTTGGCACAAACGAATCATCTGATTCTGGCAGAAGCCGGAAGAATAGATGGCTGTGCGATAGCGATCCCTGCAAGTCTCGATGGTTTTAGCAAGGAGCAGTTCCTCTGCCCGAGTCAGCAGTGGAATCTCCCCCATCTGGGTGAGGTACATGCGAACCGGATCATCGATCTTTTCGCCGGTGAACTCGGCTTCATCGGGGAGATCGTCGATCTTGACAGGATCGTCCGTAATCTCGATGTCATGCTCTTCTAAAAGATCGTAGACCGCATCAATTCTTTCAGGAGTATTACACTCCTCTGGGAAGCACTGGTTGAACTGTTCGAAGGTGACGTGTCCCTGGGACTTGCCAATTTCGAGGATGCGCTCCAAGCCCTCAGCCATCGTCCGCTTCTGTTTGCTGAAATCTCGGGAAGCTGGGCGCCCTGAAGCGATTTTAGGAATCTCCTCGAGGGGCATACGATTCTCATCGTCATCGATGGGGCCCAAGTCCACCTCTGGATCAGAGGTACCCAGAGTTGGCAGGTCGTCCTCCTCGTTCTCCTGATCTTCTTCGTCCCCCTCGTCTAGTTCGGCGACACCGATCTCGGCGTCATCTCCCACGAACTTTTCCTCTTCCGAGTTTACGGATTGGTCCAAGGTGCCGTCATTGAGGGTCAGTGATTTACTCATGGACTGTAATCTCCTACTCTTCTCTTCTCTTGGTTCGAAGAAGACCACTTAGGCTCTAATTCAAACCTATTGATGATCTCGTCTGCTTGCGACGAATTGTCGAAAAGAAATTTACTGCTTGTTAATAGTTGTATGTGGTCATTGATGCTCTGCACCACTTCCCGGGATCCGCTATTTTGGATGAGATGGGTGCGTTTTCTCTCCAATTCAGCGACCAAAATCTCTGCCATGTACTGAGGCACCATGAGGTTACGTTCGTCGACGTCTTGCCACCGATCTTCACCGGCGATTCGCGCCTGAATATCGAGAAGTAGCGACTTTTGGTCCACGTCTGTTAATGCGCCCACTTCTGGAACACCCCGGTTTTCGATCACCATTAATGCGAGGCCTCTGTGCACCGGAGCCCGCCAGCGCTCTGGCGGGAAAACCCGAAAAAGAGGGCGGAAGTATCCAGAATCCCGGATCACCATCTTTAACATGACGTATTCTTCTTCCGGAATAACCTCTGGTTGAAATTCATCCGCTGCTGAGCCCTGCTCCAATGCGACGTCAAATTCTTGATCGGGGCCCTCCTGGAAGGGTTGCCCCACCCTCTCCATATCCTGGAAACTCTCTTCGACGGACTCAGCATCCGCCGAGATGGTGGTAACCCCATCACGGCGGTGAGAATCGGAGATCGATTTTGGTGCAACAAATCCGCTCTGCTGACCTCCGGAGTGCCGATTTTGGCGACCTCTTGGTCTGCGTTGCAGATCTCCCTGGTAATCGAGGTGTATGGAAGGCTCAGTCCAGCCAGTTTGCAATGCCACCTGGCGAACCCCTTCATCGAGAACGATTTGGCCCAACCCAGCCAAGGGTTGCAGAACCCTTTTCGAGAGATCGCGACGAGCTTTGGAAGCGATTTGCGGGGAACTCTCTCCTGCTTGAAATCCGTGCTCTTGTAATATGCTTGCAATCAAAAACTCCAAAGACGAGATCCCGGAAGCTAACACGCCTTCAAAAGCTTCCTTCCCCCCCTCAGATATGAGCAGATCACATGGATCTATTCCCGACTCCAGAATAACGACCCTGACCTGCAGTTCCGTTCCCAAAAAAAGCTCACAACAACGGGCTGCAGCCTTTTTTCCGGCGCTATCGCCATCGAACAGAAGATCGACTCGATCAACTTTCCTTGCAATCAGCTGGGCACCTTGCTCCGTCAAAGCGGTTCCCAACACCGCGACCGAAGTTCCAAAGCCCATTTGATGGGCCATGATGACGTCGGTGTACCCCTCAGAAAGGATCAAGCTGCGAGCACGTCGGATTTGATCCAATCCCTGGTGGTAGCCATACAGAATTTTGCTCTTGCTGTAGACCCGGGTTTCAGGCGAGTTGATGTACTTGGGAGGGGCAGGTCTTGCTGGCCCCTGGGATACCTCAGCAACAGATCCGAGGTGACGTCCGCCGAAAGCGACCACTTCGCCACACTCTCGGGTGGATCCTCTTCCAGGACGAATGATGGGGAAGATGATGCGGTCTCTAAAGGTGTCGTACCAAGTTCCCTCACGACCCTCTTTGAGCAATCCCAAATCGAACGCACGTTTCATGGCACTGTCGGGCTGACTCGATGCCTTCAATGCATCGGTGAGAGAACTAAATCCGGGTGGAGCAAAACCGATTCGGAACTTGCGAATCATTCCAGAATGGAAACCACGTTTCTTCAGGTAGTCCCGTGCCAGCTTTCCCGCTGGAGACTCGAGTTGCCGAGTAAACCAACCTGCGGCCCAATCCAACATCTCCAGATCAAGATTCCTCTGTTCTTTGACCGCGGGATCTACCTTACGCCTCTGAATTTCGATGCCCGCTCGTTCCGCCAAAAATTCCAGCGCCCCAGGAAAATCGAGGCCCAAACGTTTTTGTACAAATGAAAAAACATCTCCACCTTCATTGCAGGCCCAGCAACGAAAAGTCCCGCGATCGGGATCGACATCCATGGATGGATTTTTGTCGGCGTGGAAAGGACACAAACCTTTGAATACTCGGCCCCTCTGCTGCAAATCGATACCCTCACCGCGGATGACTTCCTCGATGGGATTGGCATCTCTGATTTTCTCTCGATCATCATTCTGCGACAGGGACAAGTCCGGCCTCTCAGATCTCTTCGATTCTTCCGCAGTCAAAAGGTGAATGCCCATTTGACTCAATGCTACTGAACGTAAGTTCACACCGATGGCCAACAAAAGAGCCACCACCACTCTGGATCCCAGTCATGACAGGGTCCTAAAGTGATTCGATATCAACGATCATGTGAGAAGCCGTCTTCGGCAGAACAGTAGCGCGGTTCTTCCCGCTGTTTCCCTCTCAGCACGCGGTGCAGGGGAATTCAGGGGAGCCGGACTGAGGGTGAAGATTACACCCGCCAGAGGACACCCGCTAGTCAATCATCCCCATTCATTAGCCCGATTTCCCCTTGTGCCTGGCGCGCGATTTCGACCCACTGATCCGGGGAGACTTGATCTGGACGGGTTCCTCCGTCCACTCCGGAGACTTTCCAATCATTCAATCCCAATTGTCCAAGAAGGCGAGACAGCGACTTTCTTCTGCCTTGAAAACAGGCTCGAACCAACTTCATCCAATCCCGAGGAAGCTCCGGCACTGGGAGCTTCCGAGTCCAACGGTAGAAAGCGGAATCGACTCTGGGTGCGGGAATAAAGGCGTGGGGCGGGACCTTGCGCATAATCTGCCCGCTTCCCAGCTTTGATAGCAGAACACTACTCGTTCCATACTCCCTGTTCCCTGGCCCGGCGACCCACCGATCCGCCACCTCTCTCTGAACGAGGACCCCGATTCCTGTCATCCTTGGACACTCTTCAATGAGTAGGCACACCAGCGGGCTAGCAATCGAATAGGGCAAATTGGCCACCAAATGGAATTCTCCTGCGGGAAGCTCCGCCAGCAGCTTCTCAGACAACTTGTTTTTTGTTTCGAGGGCGTCCCCCTCCACCACCCTGAAATCCTTTGAAGGAAGTGAGGTTCGCAGGTAGTCCACCAATATCGGGTCGATTTCCATGGCGAGGACTGGAGCCTTCCTTTGCAGAAGAACCCGCGTCAGAGTCCCGGCACCAGGCCCCACTTCCAGGACTGGAACCCCCTCTGGAATCGCCGCATCCCTGACCAATGCGCGCAGCAGATTACCGTCGAAGAGGAAATTCTGCCCTTTACGCGAATCGAAGCGAAAACCTCGACTCTTTAAATCATCGAGAATCTCTGAGCGAGAAATGGAAAACGGGAGTTCCCCAGCGGAGGAACTCCCGTTTTCAAAATCAGCCCCGAGCATTCCCTCTTCGGAGGAATCCTCCTCGGGAAACATGCTCACTCGATCGGCTCTCCCAGTCGAATCTCGACTCGACGACACTGACGGCGGCCAGCTTCAGTATCCGGGTTTACTCCCGGAACCGGCATTGCCCAGCCCGATGAAGACAAGCGCAATAGGGACTTGTCGAATCCGAGTACGACAAACTCCTTGAAGACTGCGTGAGCTCTCTTAGCTCCCAACTCCCAGTTGTCCGCATTCTTAGATTTTTTAATCGGAGTATTGTCGGTATGACCATCGATGAAAATGATGTAGCTCGGATAATCACGCTGAATGTTATTCACCAACTCCTGGATGATCGCCTTACCTTGTTTCTTAAGGGTACTTCTTCCCTTGTCGAAAAGGACGTCATCCCTAAGCATGATTCCACCGGTTTCCGGATTGGTGGAGACTCCTGGTGCAATCTGCTCCGTCGAAATCACAACTTTGGGAATATCGTTCAAACTCTGCTGCAATGCTGCATTAATCTCCATCAGCGAATCACGCTCCTTGGTGATCGCTGCGAGATTCGTTTCAAGATCGGAAATGCGTGCGGAGCTTCTCTGCAATTGAGCCTCTCCATCGAAGCCAGCAATCTGAGTATCCCGAAGTCTCTTTTCCATATCTGAGTTCACGCGATTGGCACGCTGTAACTTGCTGACAGCATCTTCATATTTCACGTATGGAACACACGAACAGAGCAAAATCGGAATCAGCCAAAGGGAAAAGATTCGAACCCCTCTGGTAGCCTTCTTCACCGATAGACTGGAGCAGTCGTTCATCAATAGTTCCTTTCACGGTCTCGCTAAACAGGAATCAAGATCGCTGAGGTCGGCATTGGATCGTTTTCCATCCACCACCAAAAAATCAACTGATCCGTTTTGCCGATCAGAATTCTTCAGATGGATTTGGGCCGATTTGCCTGTCCCCCCATCGGTCTCGCCCAGCGACGAGATCCAGCACATGGCCAGGGTGCGACATCCCCCTGGAAAGGGCAGTGTGCCATGGAGGTCTGCTTTAAGAAAGGGGCCTTCAGTCAGATTCGCAACTCGGATCGGCACTCGAGCAAAGACCCCTCAGAAACAAAATTAGGGTCTCCACGGATCACCCGTGAAGACCCAAATTCAGAAGGACAAAATACTCGTTACAGACTGTTAACAATGCTTTCCACGAGGCCGTTCATGAAGTTGACCGCTCCGTGATTTCCCCATTCAGGGAAAGTGCCATCCGGATTCATCAAGTTCATCAGCAAAGCCGCTGGGACCAACAGAAGCAGGAGCGTAAGGACCAAAAGGACCGTCATTGCAGTAGCAGGCTTTTTACGCACCAACTGCATTTCAGTATTGCCTCCGAGCAGCATTTCATCCCCGGCTGCTTCCATCGGCTCCTCTTCGAAATCGAAGGAATCGAGCGAGAGTTCATCGGTATCGATCACCGTTTCGTCTCCCACCCCTCCTAAATCCAGCTCGGATTCGCCCTCCAAAAGCGATGAGCCGCCCTCGTCTTCAAGGAGCCCCTCGATATTGAGAACCGTTTCATCCGTGGAGAAATCCTCTAGCTCGAGTCCGTCATCCTCCAGCATTCCTCCGCCATCCTCTGAGAGGACAACGGTGGGCTCGGTAGAACGACCCTCAGCATAGTTATCCAGGTCTTGCTGGCTGAAGTAGACTTCGCCACCGTCGTGCTCTGCGCGGATCTCCTGATTACTCACGAGGCCCTGGAGCTCTTCAGTAGAGATTCCCAAGTGCTGCGCTGCCTGGTCAAAGTTCAATCGATCTGACATGAATCGAAACCTTTCCTGGGGGCGCGCTTACTTGCGGCCTGCATCTTTCATGGCTTTTACACTGGGCTTTTGCTTGCCCTTCTGGGAATACTCTTGGAAAACGAAGTCGTAGTTCAAGTCACGGACACTGTTGACACTGAAGCCATTACCGGTCTCATACCCGGTCCAAAGCTTTTTTGTGTTGGTGTCGAAGATCGCAAGGCCCTCAGCTTGACCTTTGCCCTGCATGACAAATGAAGTCATGATGAACCCGTTACTGCCAGAGCCTGTATCTCCGAATGCCACCTGTGGAGAGGTCGAATCCGAACCGATCCACAAGATGAAATTGGCACCGATGGAGATGCCCAACAGAAGTGCTAACCAGAAGGTCTTTTGACGTCCCGGATTTTCGGCTGTCGTTTGAGGCATGACGCTCATTCCTTTCACGAGTCCTGAACTTCGTCAGCACGGACTCAATTTTATGAATCCCATTCAACATGGAATCCAAAGCTCTCTGCCGGGATTCCTTAAGGAATCGGGCCCGACAAACTCCGACCTGTCCCCACAGGTCCCGAAAGACTTCTTCACTGTCCTTGGATTCCATCACCTCAAAGGGATGAGCCAAAGCCAAATCTGTCCTCCGGGGATGACGAATCACCCGAATGGTTATTCTTGCTCAAATTCAAATCTTCTCAAAAAACCAGTGGGACAACCAGCATAGAGAAGTCGTCAGCGAGATCATCTCAGCGGGATTTCCTCAAGCCTTCTGGCCTGCCCATGGCAGCCAAGGCTCAGTCACGGATTGTAGCCCGCTCTCACGTTGCGGCAAGGGGTCCATCGAGGGTTCCTGGCGGAGATCCCAAGCGAGGTCGGTCTGGCCCCAAAAAGGCTCCTATCCGTTCCAGAAGCTTCTTTTCCTTCGGCTCCACCCCTTGCTCTAGACGCCTCATCGCCTGCTCGGAGAGGCGATGAAAACTCTCCAGGTCGGAGAGGGGACGGGCCAGTAAAAAGCGCCCCTGGCCACTCTGACGAACTCCCTGGATCTCTCCCCCTCCGCGGATATCGAGATCTCGTTCAGCGATCCTAAAGCCGTCATCTTCGTCGATGAAGACCTGAAGCCTCTCATCGAGCTCTTCGGGATCCCCATCGACGGTAAAAAAGCACCATGAAGCCCGATCTCCCCTACCGACCCGTCCCCTGAGCTGGTGAAGCTGAGAAAGGCCAAACCTGTCGGCATTTTCGATCCACAACACTGATAATTCAGGGACATCGAGGCCAACCTCAACGATGCTGGTAGCGACGAGCACGGAGGCCACACCGGCGCGGAAGTCTTGCATATTTTGAAGCTTCTCTTCCGCTGAGAGTCGTCCATGTAACAGGGTGATCCCTTCATCCCTCAAAGAAGTTTCACGAAGTCTTGCGACCACCTGCTCCACTCCCTGGGGGTCATCCCCATCACCGTCCTCGATCCGGGGAACGACGAAGAGGATTCTCTGACCTGCAGAAATCTCTCGGCACAGAAAATCGATCGCTGCAGGAAAGCGATCAGCGGGAACCCTGCGAGTCTGAACTGGCAGTCTACCTGGAGGTTTCTCAGCGACCCTACTGAGATCGAACTCTCCACGAAGAGCCAATGCTAAACTCCTTGGAATCGGAGTTGCTGAAAGATGCAATCGATGAACGTCCGCTCCTTTTTCCGCCAGTTTTTGTCTTTGCTCGACGCCGAATTTTTGCTCTTCATCGACGACGACGAGCGCTAAATCTGAAAATTGAACTGATTCAGAGATGACGGCATGAGTTCCGACTACGATGTCGATCTCACCACGAGCAATTCGATCCTTCTCCTTAGAGCTGGTCCCAGAAGTCACTAATGCGATACGCAAACTAGAGTCCCGAAGTAAATCAGTGAGGGTGTTGAAATGCTGATTTGCCAAAGTCACCGTGGGAGCAACGAGGGCGACCTGTTTTTTATGAGCGACAACTGCCAACATCGCCCAGATAGCGACAGCCGTCTTTCCACTACCGACATCCCCCTGGACGAGCCTCGCCATCGGGAATCCTGCTTGCAGATCCTCTCGAATGTCGCCGATCACCTTGCTTTGGGCGTCGGTAAATTTAAATGGGAATCGTGATTGGATCCGATTTTCGAGAAACTCGTTGATCTCCAGCGCTGCGATCTTCTTACTTTGACGCAAGCATCGTGCCCGTGCTTGCCCCTCAGCGTGAAAATACAATTCCAACTGCGCTAACTGATGCCGGCATGCTTCCAACTCGGCAAATGTTCGCGGTCGATGCAATCCCTGGTAAAGAGACCCCAATTGCCGTCCCACGGATAGGATCTCCGGAAGTTCCGTTGTTAGTTGCAAATCCTTGTCGAGAACTTGCTCGATGCATCTGTGCAGTAAATCCTGTGAGACTCCGGAGGTGGCTCGATAGATCGCAACGATCCCGCCATGACCAGGGGGTGGCTCTTCCTGATCGGAGGCGACGCTGATCGTAGGATGTGCCAATGTCGGACGCCTAAAGAATCGAACCGCACCTGTCACCCACCCCCTGAAACCCGCTTTGATTGCAGGGCGAAAGCGACTCGGCATAAACCACTGAAGGCTCACCTTCGTCGCCGCTGGATCTTCGCAGACCAGTTCCGCCTCCCAGCGACCTTGGCCGCTCGGAATCCACACCGGATCTTGGGCGACGACTCCGAAGAGGCTCTTTCGAGTTCCATCAGGAACATCTCTGAGATCACCCCGCAATTCGAGGTCCTCATAGCGAACAGGAACGTGGTGGAGAAGGTCTCCCAAGGTGGTTAAACCGAGACGCTCAAGGTGGCCCGCGATCACCGGTCCCACCCCACGCAAAGTGGTGACAGCTTCCAAGAGTGGATCCCGCGTGAGTTCAGATGGAGCCTCAGAATGCATCGAATCCGCTTTCTGCCGATAAGGTCATCTGTGAGGAGGACTTACCCAAGCGCTTCAGCTTTCTGCTCAAGCAACCCGACTTCAGCTCTGAATCAGCCGCTCAACTCCCTGACCAAACGATCAATCTCTGATCGTAAATCCTCATCCTTTTGCATCAACTCGCGAATCTTACGCGAGGAGTTGCTGGCGGAGGCATGGGTCCTCTGACCCAAAGCTGAGCCGATTTCTGCCAAGGAGCGGGTCGTCAAAATTCTTGCAAGGTAGGTCGCTATGTTTCTTGCCATCGAAGTATTTCTTGTTCTGGAGCGGGAATAGATCTCTTCAGGGGGAATCGACCAGCGTCGTCCAACCGCCTCGACGATCAACTCGATGGTGATGATTCTTTTGCCATCCCTGACCACCGGTTCGAGGCAAGTTCTGGCCAAGGAGATATCGATCGTTTTGCCACCCAGATCGACCTCGGCACACAAGCGCACAAGAGATCCCAACAATTCGCGAACATTGGTTCTGACGTTGTCGGCGATGTAGTGCAAAACATCTGCTGGGACCATGATGCCACTACGAATTGATTCTCGTTCAAGAATCGACAATCGCGTTTCCAAATCAGGCGGATCGATACGAACCACCAGTCCCGCCGAAAATCGATTCTGTAACTGCTGATGCAAAAACTGACACTTCCGAGGAGGTAAATCACAAGCAAGAAGTACCTGGCCACCGGCTTGGGCAATCGCATCGATGGTTTCTAGAAGCTCTTCTTGGCTACTTTTCTTGCCAGCAATCATCTGAACATCATCGATGGCGAGCACCTTGAGATTACGGAACTCACTTCGGAACTGCTCAATAGTTCTATTCTGTAACGCACGGACGAAGAGCTGTACGAATTTCTCACACTGCACATAGCGGATTCTGCGCTCACCATTGATGAAAAACTCCCTGGTGATCGCCTGTAAAAGGTGAGTTTTCCCAAGCCCACTGCCACCGTGTAAAAATACCGGATTGAATGCGGAACCGGGTTTTCTCAAAACTTCGCGAGCCGCAGAGTAGGCCACTTGATTCGCTTTCCCGACAACGAAGCGGTCCAGCGTCAGATTCTGTCTTAAACCCTCGGGGATCAGCGTCTTTGCTGAAATGCTCGGAGACACCGAAGAAGTGCTGACCCGCTGGTCAGATGATCTCCCTGAACCGGTCCCAACATGTGACTCGGATAAACCTGAATCCTGTGGAGTGTTTTCGGCATCTCCCAGCTTGCTAGAGCTGGCCTTCTCATCGATAAGCCTCCAGGAGATGGGCCCCAAGCTTAACTGATTAATTACCTGGGAGAGTTGAGCACCGCAGTGCCTGTCGATGTAGTCCCGCGAAAAGGCAGAGGTGACCCCAAGAAGAGAGACTTCCTTCGAAAAAGATATGGGGGTGACGGTTCGTAACCAATTGCGCCCAGAGCGGCCCTCTTCGAGTTGCTGAAAGGAGTTCAAGATTTCTTGCCATAAGGCGTCAGTCGATGCTGCATTCGATTGGGAGTCCCGAGATTGAGCCTCGGCTTCAACCCGGTCCTCCAGCGAAGGCATTTCTGGGTATGAACCCATTTGCTCTTCTGTGGCATGAATTGAACTCACGAATTCCCCTGCTTCCCAAGTCGAACGATTCACAAGGTCTCGTTCGAGATACCCCAGATCTCTCGCTGCTCCAGATCGCTCGATGCTCCAGATCTCTCGATCCGGTCGATATGATCCCCACCTTTTCAGAGGTCCCAAAAACTGGGGCCGTCGAAAGGTCCGAGATATGGAGTGACACGCTTATTGCCCTGGCAAGAGCTCATGAAGGAAGAGAGATCGATAGCCCTGCAAAGGAAACCCACTCCTGTTAATGGCAAGCAGCGCTCGCCAAGACAGATGCAGCCTCCAGGGCTCCACCACGAATCGAATCGTTGAGTTCACCGATGTATCACACGAATCAAACTACAGCCCAAGCCGCAGTTAAAATCGTGACACACCGCAAATCTTCGCAATCGGTTCGCGATTCGGATCACGGATTACCTGTGAAGAGAGAGGGGAACCCGAGGACAAAACTGCCCGTCGTGATTCAGGACCAGCTCTTAACTTCCCCCCCGGGAGGCCTCGAACGGTACGTCCATTGCCCAACAAACCCCACGAGGCATTCACCTCATGAAAACCAGCCAACAGGGGAAATTCTTCGAGAAAGGTAGCGATCGTTCACAGATTCCCCACCTAGCAAAATCGACGAAATCGATCAGGAAAAGACCTGACGTTTAATCGAAATTCACCTCGGTTCACCCTGACAGGCAACGGGCGAAGTTAGCAAAGTCATCTCCCACAAACAAGGTAGAGCAGAGTAACTTTTTCAGATCAGCGAGAGCGCGATTCTATCTAGTTTTTTCGGCCTTCAGGAGCGTTGTCAGAGCCTTCGGGACGGCTCTCAAGCTTTTGACGAAGAATCTCCTGTTGCTGATACCAGACTCGCCACACCGTCGCCTTGCGCTTGCGCTGGGGCTGATCTTTATCGGCTTGCC